>JAJEPU010000043.1 GCA_020686985.1 Brotaphodocola catenula | reverse complement strand
AGTTATGGCTGCATGGATCATTTTTTCGAATCATGGTGCAATTTTTAGGCTAGAGATTGCTCCGTGAATAATTCAGGATTAAGCATTAGTTAGTCATTATGAATGGGGAGCCGAGAGTAGAGAAAATACAAAACCTTATCTCACAATAAAATCCTGAGCCAAAGACAAAAGAAAAGTCGAAATTAGAGATAAATGCAAGAAGTTAAACCATTGGAGATCTCGATGATTGGAAATTCCGAAAAAACAAAAAAACAGCGTTTTTTCGCGGAAAATAGCGCATATTTAGGCAAAAATAGGGCTAGTAATTAAGAAAACACTATGATATAATGTTAACTTGAAGTGTGGCGCCCTGCCGTGACGACCATACATAGATTTAAGGAGGAACCCATAAAATGAGTTTACAGGTAGAGAAGTTAGAAAAAAACATGGCAAAACTGACCGTAGAAGTATCGGCAGAGCAGTTCGAGAAGGCTCTTACCGCTTCTTACAACAAGAATAAGAACCGGTTCAACATTCCTGGTTTCCGTAAGGGAAAAGCACCGCAGGCAATGGTTGAGAAGATGTATGGCGTTGGCGTTCTGTACGAGGATGCAATTGAGGAGGCTCTGGACGCAACCTACGGTGATGCTGTAAAAGAGAGTGGACTGGAGATCGTTTCCAGACCGGAGATCGGCGTAGAGCAGATCGAGAAGGGCAAGCCGTTCATCTACACCGCAACCGTTGCAGTTAAGCCGGAAGTAACCCTGGGCGAGTACAAGGGCGTTGAGGTTGAAGGCGCAAAGGCTGACGTAACTGATGAGGACGTTCAGAACGAGCTGAAGAAAGTTCAGGAGCAGAACTCCCGTCTGGTAGCAGTTGAGGATCGTCCGGTAGCTGACGGAGATCAGACCGTGATCGATTTCGAGGGATTTGTTGACGGAACTCCGTTCGAGGGCGGAAAGGCTGAGGATTACACCCTGGTGATCGGTTCTCACTCCTTCATCGATACCTTCGAGGATCAGCTTGTTGGCAAGAACGCAGGCGAGGAAGTAGAAGTAAACGTAACCTTCCCGGAGGAGTATCATGCAAAAGAGCTGGCAGGAAAGCCGGCTGTATTCAAGGTAAAGATCAAAGAGATCAAGAGCAAAGAGCTTCCGGAGCTGAACGATGAGTTCGCAAGCGAGGTTTCCGAGTTCGAGACCTTAGATGCATACAAGGCAGATCTTCAGAAGAAGCTGGCTGAGACCAAAGAGAAGCAGGCTAGCGCTGAGAACGAGAACAAGGTAGTTCAGAAGGTTGTTGACAACGCAACCATGGACATCCCGGCTCCGATGGTAGACCAGCAGGTTACCAACATGATCAATGACTACGCTCGCAGAATGCAGAGCCAGGGTCTGTCTCTGGATCAGTATCTGCAGTTCACCGGCACCACTCTGGATCAGCTGAAAGAGCAGATGCAGCCGCAGGCTGAGAGCCGTATCCGTGCTCGTCTGGTACTCGAGGCAGTTGCAAAGGCTGAGAACATCGAGGTATCTGAGGAGACCGTTGAGGCTGAGCTGAAGAAGATGGCAGAGACCTACAAGATGGAAGTTGAGCAGGTTAAGAACATCATGGGCGAAGACGGCTTAAAGCAGATGAAGGAAGATATGGCAGTTCAGGAGGCAGCTGATTTCCTGGTAGCACAGGCAAAGCTGGTTTAATTGAAAAAAGAGCGGAAGAGGATTCCGATCCGCCGTTTCCGCATAAATCCGGATATTTGCGGGTATAGTTAAAAGGGCCGGGATGCAGTGCACCTGGCAAAGGATGCATGAGACTGCATCCCGGTCCGTTTTGTATGGAGGATTTGACGATGGCATTAGTACCTTATGTGATTGAGTCAACCAGCAGAGGAGAACGTTCTTACGATATTTATTCCCGATTATTAAAAGAGAGAATTATTTTCCTTGGTGAAGAGGTGACTGACGTATCAGCAAGCCTGATTGTAGCACAGCTTCTTTTCCTGGAATCTGAAGATCCGGGCAAGGATATTAATTTATATATCAACAGTCCGGGCGGTTCTGTAACTGCCGGAATGGCAATTTATGACACGATGAATTATATCAAGTGCGATGTTTCCACAGTCTGCATCGGTATGGCAGCCAGCATGGGCGCATTCCTGCTTGCAGGTGGCGCAAAGGGCAAGAGATTTGCACTTCCGAACGCGGAAGTCATGATCCATCAGCCTTCAGGCGGTGCCAGAGGACAGGCAACCGAGATTCAGATTGTGGCAGAGAATATCTTAAAGACCAAGAAGAAACTCAATGAGATTCTTGCAGCCAATACGGGTCAGTCTTATGAGACGATCTGCCGGGATACAGAGCGCGATAATTATATGAGCGCAGAGGAAGCAATGAACTACGGGTTGATTGACCGTGTGATTGCAAATCATTAAAATAAAAATGGCGGAAGGCGCACGCAAAAGCATCTCTCGGGAGGATCACGCATGATTTCGTTCATGCAGGGGGTGATCCAGAATGTCTCGGAGATGCTTTAAGATCAAGGAAAGGATAGAGGTGTAGCGATATGCCCAACAGAACAGATGACAGAGTCAGATGCTCGTTTTGCGGAAAGACCCAGGATCAGGTAAAGAAACTGATTGCGGGTTCCAATAACGTGTTTATCTGCGACGAGTGTATTGACCTTTGCGCGGAGATTCTGGAAGAGGAATTCGACGAGCACGACAATGCGGGACTGGATTTAAGCAGTATCAACCTGCTCAAGCCGAAGGAGATTAAGGAGTTCCTTGATGAGTATGTAATCGGACAGGATGCCGCAAAGAAAGTGCTGTCTGTTGCCGTGTACAATCATTACAAGAGAATCACATCCGGCAAGAACATGGATGTGGATGTACAGAAGAGTAATATTCTTCTTCTCGGACCGACCGGTTCCGGTAAGACGTATCTGGCACAGACACTGGCAAAGATCCTGAACGTGCCGTTTGCGATTGCAGATGCGACCGCACTGACAGAGGCAGGATATGTCGGTGAGGATGTGGAGAACATTCTTCTGAAACTGATTCAGGCAGCAGATTACGATATTGACCGTGCACAGTACGGTATCATTTACATTGATGAGATCGATAAGATCACGAAAAAGTCGGAGAACGTTTCCATCACCAGAGATGTTTCCGGAGAGGGAGTTCAGCAGGCACTCTTAAAGATTCTGGAGGGAACGGTTGCGAGTGTTCCGCCTCAGGGTGGAAGAAAGCATCCGCATCAGGAGCTTTTGCAGATCGATACAACCAATATCCTGTTTATCTGCGGTGGTGCGTTTGATGGCCTTGAGAAGATCATTGAGAGCCGTCTGAGTGCAGGCTCAATCGGTTTCAATGCTGAGATCGTGGAGAAGAACAAGGCAGATATTGATGAACTGCTCAAGAAAGTAGAACCTCAGGATCTCGTGAAGTTTGGACTGATTCCGGAGTTTATCGGTCGTGTGCCAATCACGGTTTCTCTCGATCTGCTCGATGAGAAGGCGCTGGTACGGATTCTCTCCGAGCCGAAGAATGCGCTGATCAAGCAGTACCAGAAGCTGTTTGAGTTAGATGATGTAAAGTTGGAGTTCACACCGGAGGCACTTGAGGAAGTTGCAAAATTTGCAGTGGAGAGAAAGACCGGAGCAAGAGGTCTGCGCTCGATTCTTGAGGGTGCGATGATGGATCTGATGTATGAGGTGCCGTCTGACAATAACGTCGGAATCTGCACCATCACGAAGGATGTGATCGACCGGACCGGAGAGCCGGAGCTGGTATACCGTGATATGAATGTACCGCGCAAGAACCTGGCTCAGAGAATCAAAAAAGAAAAATCAGGTGAGATCGCGTAAGTCGGTCTGCCGGTATGAAGGGGCTGTTGCAGAGTAGAACCATCGGCAAAACCGGGTCTGCTCTCTTGCGACAGCCCATTCTGTATATCAAAGAGAAAAGAGAGAAACATAGTAACTAAAGCAATTTCCAATGGATTTTTGCTCGTGACTGTGAAGGTACTGAACAGTTACAAGAAATAGAAAATAACGGAGAAAAAATATGGAAGATACGATAATGACGATGCCGGTGATTGCCCTGCGTGGGCTGACGGTTCTTCCTCATATGACGGTCAGCTTTGACATCAGCCGACCGAAGTCGATCTCTGCCGTGGAAAAGGCGATGGTGGGAGATCAGAAGATCTGTCTGGTAACCCAGAGAGATCCGGAGGATCAGGACCCGACACTCGAACAGCTCTATCACATTGGAACGATCGCCCTGATTAAACAGCTTGTAAAGATGCCGGGAGGAATTGTCCGCGTGATGGTCGATGGTCAGGAGAAAGTCGAGTTGCTTTCCCTCGATCAGACGGAGCCTATGCTTGTCGGCGAGATCATGGAGGTTGAGCCGGAGGAAGAGCCGGAGTATGTGGTGGAGCAGGCGATGCTTCGCGTTCTGAAAGAGAAGACGGAGGCTTACAGCCATCAGCATGCAAAGTTTGCAAAGGAGATCCTGCCGGGTCTTCTCGCAATGAAGGATCTCGAGCCTCTGATGACGCGCCTTGCGAGCGAACTGCCGTGGGAGTATGTTGTTCGTCAGGAATACCTTGAGGCGATGAATGCCGAGGGACGTTACGGTGTTCTCGTGAAGAATCTTGCCAATGAGGTCGAGATCGCTGAGATTCGCAGAGAGTTCCAGCAGAAAGTCAAGGAGAGCATTGACAAGAATCAGAAGGATTACATTCTCAGAGAGCAGATGAAGATCATCCGCGAGGAACTCGGCGAAGACCCGATCTCCGATGCAGATGAGTATGAGAAGCAGATTAAGGCGCTGAAGGCGAGCAAGGAAGTCAAGGAGAAGCTCAAGAAGGAGCTTGACCGCTTCCGCAACATGCCGGGGGGAAGCCAGGAGGCAAATGTCCTTCGTACATATGTCGAGACACTTCTCGAACTCCCGTGGAATAAGATGTCCCGCGACAACAACGACATTCACCATGCTGAGGAGATTTTAAATGCTGACCACTATGGACTTGAGAAAGTCAAGGAGAGAATTCTTGAGTATCTCGCAGTCCGCATGCTGACGAAGAAGGGAAGCAGTCCGATCATCTGTCTTGTCGGCCCGCCAGGAACCGGAAAGACTTCGATTGCCCGCTCTGTTGCGCGTGCGCTGAACAAGAAATATGTGCGCATCAGTCTCGGCGGTGTCCGCGATGAGGCAGAGATCCGTGGTCACAGAAAGACCTATGTCGGAGCAATGCCGGGTCGTCTTGTCGACGGTCTGCGTCAGGCAGGAGTCTCCAACCCGCTGATGCTCCTCGATGAGATCGATAAGGTCAGCAGTGATTACAAGGGAGATACATCCTCCGCACTTCTCGAGGTTCTCGACGGAGAGCAGAATGTGAAGTTCCGCGACCACTATGTTGAAGTTCCGATTGACCTGTCAAATGTGCTCTTCATCGCGACAGCAAATACGACCCAGACAATTCCGGGTCCTCTGCTTGACCGTATGGAAGTCATTGAGGTCAACAGCTACACCGAGAATGAGAAATTCCACATCGCAAAGGATTATCTGGTCGGCAAACAGCTTGAGAAGAATGGACTGACTGAGAAGGAGCTGATGATCAGCGATGACGCTCTCAGAAAGATCATTCACAACTACACGAGAGAGGCGGGAGTCCGCAACCTTGAGCGCCGGATCGGAGACATCTGCCGCAAGTCCGCGCGCGAGTTCCTCGACAACCGTGATCAGGTGATTTCTGTGACGGAGAACGATCTTGAGCGTTATCTCGGAAAAGAAAAGATCACCTATGAGGCTGCGAATGAGACCGATGAGGTCGGAATCGTGCGCGGTCTTGCGTGGACGAGTGTCGGAGGTGATACGCTTCAGATCGAGGTCAATGTGATGCCGGGCAAGGGAGAACTCAAACTTACCGGACAGCTCGGAGATGTGATGAAGGAGTCCGCACAGACGGCGTTGACGTTTGTACGCTCAATCTGCCCGAAATATGGAGTTGCAGACGATTACTTTGCAAAGCATGACATGCACATCCACATCCCGGAGGGCGCTGTGCCGAAGGATGGTCCGTCTGCGGGCATCACGATGGCAACCGCAATGCTCTCCGCTGTGACGGACCGCAAGGTCAAGGCAAGTGTCGCAATGACCGGAGAGATTACCCTGCGCGGACGCGTTCTGCCGATTGGCGGTCTCAAGGAGAAGATCCTTGCAGCAAAGATGGCACATATGAAAACCGTGCTTGTGCCGGATAAGAACCGTCCGGATATTGCAGAGCTTTCCGAAGAGATCATCGACGGATTGAAGATTGTGTTTGTGAAGACGATGGAAGATGTCGTGAAAGAGGCGTTTGCAGAACCGCAGGAGGAAAAAGCAGAATGATTATCAAAAAAGCAGAACTTGAGACCGTTTGCGGAATCACAAGCAAACTTCCGGAGAATGAGAACCCGGAGTTCGCGTTTGCCGGAAAGTCAAACGTCGGAAAGTCATCCCTGATCAATGCGCTGATGAATCGAAAGTCTCTTGCGAGAACGTCGTCCCAGCCGGGAAAGACGCAGACGATCAACTTTTATAACATCAATGACGCCCTCTACTATGTCGATCTTCCGGGATATGGATACGCAAAGGTATCTGTGGAAGTCAAGGCAAAGTGGGGAAAGATGATTGAGCGTTACCTTCAGAAATCCCCGATGCTTCGTTGCGTCTTCCTTCTGATTGATATTCGCCACGAGCCGTCCGAGAACGATAAGCTGATGTATGACTGGGTGGTCTCCAATGGCTACCATCCGGTCATCATCGCGACGAAGCTCGATAAGCTCAAGCGCAGTCAGATCCAGAAGCATGTGAAGATGGTCAGAGAGGGACTTGGAATTCCGAAAGAGGGAATCGTGATTCCGTTCTCCGCTGAGACAAAGCAGGGCAGAGATGAGATCTGGGCTTTGATTGAGTCGATGATGAATCCGCAGGTGGAATCAGAAGCCACGGAGAATATTGAGAGTGCTGATGCCGAAGGAAAGACTGAGGGCGAAGGCAAAGCTGAGTAAACATCGTTACTGCTGATCATATTTTCAAAAATGTTCACAAAACTTTACCGGAATTTCACTTGTTCCCCCTTCTCTCCTGTGCTATGCTGAGAGCGGGCAGAGATTTTTCCTGTAAAGGTGAGAGATCGTTTGACTTCTGCGAGAATTGAGTCACTTGAGTGAAATGAAACTGGCAGGAAAAGAATAGTTGCTCAAAATGAGTTAGTTCGTTGCGTCTGGAAATTCTTAGAGAGACAGGAGAGAAAAAGAATGGCAGAAACGTATGTTACTTTTAAGATTGGCAAAAAGAAGAACATTGCTCTGATTGCTCACGACAATGAGAAATCGAAGCTGATTGACTGGTGCCGGGAGCATCAGGATGTGCTTGCGAAGCATAACCTGTGTGGAACCGGAACGACAGCGCGGATGATCACGGAGCATACCGGGCTTACGGTAAAGGGATATAACAGTGGTCCTCTCGGTGGAGACCAGCAGATTGGTGCGAAGATTGTGGAAGGACGAATTGATTTTGTAGTCTTCTTTTCTGACCCTCTGACGGCTCAGCCACACGATCCGGATGTGAAGGCACTGATGCGAATTGCACAGGTGTACGACATTCCGATGGCGATCAATAAGGCGACCGCAGATTTTCTGATCACCTCTTCCTTTATGGACAGCGAGTACAAGCATGAGGTTATCAACTTCAAGCGCCAGATCATTGAGCGCGCGGAGAGTCTGTAACTCAGAATGGTTGTTCCCATCTGAGCGATATGCTCCGCAAGCGTCGACTTAAAAAATTTAAATTAAAATTTTATTATCGAAGTATCAAAATAATAGAGACAAAAATAGAGACAAAATACGAAAGAAGAGAAGCATTCTGTGAAATCAAATCATTTACGATGATTTTACAGGATGCTTCTTTTTGATTTTACAAAGTCTCCCTAAAATAATATTGTATACAAAATGAAAGAAAAAAATGGAAGAACGAAATAAAGGAGACGAAAAAAATCAAATGGCAAATGTATCGTTGGTGAATGTGGAAAAGACGTATTCCAACGGATTTCGGGCGGTGAAGAGGTTCAACCTGGAGATCCGGGATGGGGAGTTTATCATTTTTGTCGGACCTTCCGGATGCGGAAAATCCACAACCATGCGTATGATTGCAGGGCTTGAGGAGATTAGTTCCGGGGAGCTCTGGATCGATGGACAGCTTGCAAACTTTTTGGAGCCGGGACAGCGTCAGCTCTCAATGGTTTTTCAAAATTATGCACTTTATCCTTATATGAGTGTTTACGAAAATATGGCATTTGGACTTCGGGTTCACAAGGTGGATCGATCGGAGATTGACCGAAAAGTCAGAGAGACCGCGAGACTGCTTCAGATCGATCATCTGCTTGACCGCAGACCGTCCGCACTCTCCGGAGGACAGAAGCAGAGAGTCGCAATCGGAAGTGTGCTTGTGCGGGAACCGAAACTTCTTCTGATGGATGAGCCTCTCTCAAACCTCGACGCAAAACTCAGAAGCCAGATGAGAGTGGAGCTTGCAAAAATTCATGAGAGATTTTCTTCCACGATCGTCTATGTCACGCATGATCAGGTGGAGGCAATGACACTCGCAGACCGAATTGTTGTGATGAGAGAGGGAGAAATTCAGCAGATTGCATCCCCGAATGAGATTTATAACAATCCGATCAACCAGTTTGTCGCAGGATTTATTGGTTCTCCATCGATGAATTTTCTTCCGGTTCGTTCTGGTGTGGAGAATGGAAATTACTTTTTGCAGGCAGGTAAAAGCCGTCTTTTGATCTCGGACTTACTAGCAAAGCGGATCAAAGACCAGAGCGGTCTTGGAAAAGAATTGGTTCTCGGAATTCGACCGGAGGATCTGCATCTCCAAAAGGAGGAGAAAACGAGTGCGGATCGGATAGAAAAAGAGAAGCTCGGCAGAGGTCAAAACAGAGGAACGCTTCAGATGAAGGTCATGGTCAGAGAAGGACTTGGGGCGGAGGTTCTGCTTCACGGCGAGATTGAGGGCGAAAATGCCTGTGTCAAGTTGGATCCATCGTGTGAGACGAGACCGGGCGAAATGATTTCTCTCTATCCGGATATGACAAAAATCAAACTCTTTGACGCACAGACGGGAGATAACCTTCTGTATATGAATTTGAAGAATGAAAAGCGCTAGAAGAACCGGAAAAACTGAAAATGCCAGAAGCGTTTAGAAAAATCAGAAATGTTAGAAAATCTTAAAAGAGCTTAGAAGAGCTAGAAACTGGCAACGAAAGCCGGATGCAAATTAAATAGAGATTTGATGGGAAGGAAGAAAAAAGAAAAAAATGAGTACGAAGAAAGAAAAGAGGAATCTCGGGGCATACGGGTACCTGATTCCGTCTCTGCTGATTTTTGGAGTATTTCTGTTTTATCCGTTTTTTAAAACGATTTATTTAAGTATGTATAAGACAAATAAGATGGGAGAGGCAAAGATCTTTGTCGGAGCAGGAAACTATGTAGATCTTCTGACCTCACCATCCTTTTACAATAGCCTGATGGTGACAGCGATTTTCGTATTGATTGTTGTGATTGGGGGAATGGCACTCGGACTTCTCGGTGCGGTTCTCTGCAATCAGGCATTTCCGGGAATCCGGATCTTCAGCACAGCCTATGCACTTCCGATGGCGATTGCATCAAGCTCGGCGGCAATGATTTTTAAGATTATGCTTCACCCCTCAATCGGAATTGTAAATAAAATTTTGGGACTCAATATCAACTGGATCAATGACCAGAGATATGCGCTGGTGTGCGTGGCAGTTTTGACGGCATGGCTCAACAGCGGAATCAATTTCCTGTATTTTTCCGCGGGACTCAGCAACATCGATGAGAGTATTTACGAGAGAGCTTCTGTGGATGGGGCAAATGCAGTGCAGAAATTTTTCCGTCTGACACTTCCGGGACTCAGCCCGATCATGTTTTACACACTCGTGGTCAATATCATTCAGGCATTTCAGTCCTTTGGTCAGGTAAAAGTGCTGACTCAGGGAGGTCCGGGAGAGTCGACAAATCTGATTGTATACTCGATTTACCGGGATGCATTTTTTAACTATCGCTTCGGAAGCGCAGCGGCGCAGTCGGTGATTCTGTTTCTGATTATTATGGTACTGACGCTGTTGATGTTCCGGGCAGAGAAGAAAGGAGTTTCATACTGATGAGCAGACAGGAAGTAGCTGTTATGAGAGACGCGCTGGACGCCGGACAAATCCGAGCGCTTCAGATGGAGGCAAATAGGCGTGCTCTGGCAAAGAAAAATCTGAGAAAAGGAATTTTGATTGGACTTAACACAATCGTTGCATTTGTGATTCTGCTTCCTCTGCTGTATGCATTCAGCGTTGCATTTATGCCGTCGAGTGAGCTTTTCACGACGGAGATGAATCTGATTCCGAAACAGCCGACACTCGAAAACTTTCGTCAGGCACTGGTGAAAGTTCCGCTGGTTCGCTTTGTGATCAACTCGTTTGTCGTGGCAGGATGCATTACGATCGGACAGATCATTTCCTGTTCTTTATCCGCATTCTCGTTCTCCTTCCTGAAGTTTAAGGGAAAACAGGTGCTGTTCATGATTGTGATGGCGACGATGATGATCCCGGGAGAGGCGACGATCATTTCCAATTATCTGACGGTCAGCAAACTCGGATGGCTCGATTCCTATCCAGTGCTGATTGTGCCGTATCTGACTTCGGCGATGGGAATCTTTCTGTTCCGTCAGTTTTATATGAGTTTTCCGATCTCCCTCTATGAATCGGCGAAAATGGATGGTTGCTCAAATCTGAGATTTATTTTTCAGATTTTGATTCCACTTACGAAGTCCGCGATCGGGGCAATGGCAGTTTATACCTTTATCAATGCATGGAACATGTATATGTGGCCACTTCTCGTGACGGGTTCCTCGACTTACCGCACGGTGCAGATCGGAATCGGTATGCTTGATAGTGTGGATTCCCAGTCGATCACGTTGATGATTGCGGGAGTGGTGATGATTATTGTCCCGTCGATCTCGATTTTCATCATCGGTCAGAAACAGTTGATTCGCGGAATGTTCTCCGGCGCAGTCAAGGGCTAAGAGAAGTTCAGGCTTTTGTGGGGGAAAGCCTGTTGAAAATAGAAGATAGAAAAAACAGAAGCGAAGAAGAAAGAAGCACAAGAAAAAAGCAGAAGAAAGAAATGGAAGATGAAAATCCCGTGAACCGATAAATGCGTTCAGGGAGAGCATGGAGGAAAAAATGAAGTTAAAGAAGACAAAGAGAGCGATGAGTATGGCGATGGCAGTGATGGTGGCAGTCAGTGCAGCTGCATGTGGAAAGAGTGAGACTTCCTCAAATTCAGCAGATTCGGCATCTTCAAGTGCACAGACCGAGAGCAAAGACAACTCTTCAAGTGCAGAGACACAGGCAAAGACAGATCCAAGTGGGGCTTCTGGAGAGGGTCAGACGATCACATTCTGGCATTCGATGGGCGGTGTCAACGGAGAGGCGATTGACTATCTCGTCAAGAAATTTAATGAGGAAAATACGAAGAATATCAAGGTGGATGCTCAGTATCAGGGAAGCTATGACGACGCGATCAATAAGCTCAAGAGTGCGCAGATCGGAAATATGGGAGCCGATCTCGTGCAGATCTATGACATCGGTACCCGTTTCATGATTGATTCCGGTTGGGTCATCCCGATGCAGGATCTGATTGATGCAGATGGATGGGATGATTCTCAGATTGAGCCGAATATTGCGGCATATTATACGGTAGATAACAAGCTGTATTCGATGCCGTTTAACTCCTCAACTCCGATTTTGTATTACAACAAGGACATGTTTGAGAAGGCCGGGATCACGGAGGTTCCGGACAGTCTGCCGGGAATTGAGGCAGTCAGTGAGGATCTGATCACAAAGGGTGGTGCCGGAGAAGCGATTTCTCTTGGAATTTATGGCTGGTTCTTTGAACAGTTCACGGCAAAACAGGGCAAAAGCTATGTGGACAACGGAAATGGGCGTGAGGGTGTCGCAACGGCAGTGGAGTTTGATTCAAACGGTGCAGGTCTCAACACACTGACGGCATGGAAGTCTCTCGCAGACAAGGGGTATGCGCCGAATGTCGGTCGCGGAGGTGATGCTGGTCTTGCTGATTTCAGTTCTGGAAAGTCTGCAATGACGCTTGGCTCTACGGCATCCTTAAAACAGGTGCTTAACGATGTCAATGGAAAATTCGAGGTCGGAACGGCATATTTCCCGAAGGTATCTGATGACGATCAGGGCGGTGTATCGATCGGAGGAGCTTCGCTGTGGGCACTGAACAATGAGGATGAGGCAAAGCAGATGGCAGTCTGGGAGTTTGTAAAGTTCCTCGTATCCCCGGAGAGTCAGGCATACTGGAATGCTCAGACCGGATACTTCCCGGTAACCGTGACTGCACATGATGAGCCGGTATTTAAGGAGAATCTGGAGAAATATCCGCAGTTTGAGACCGCAATTGATCAGCTTCATGATTCGACTCCGGAGTCCGCAGGTGCTCTTCTCAGTGTATTCCCGGAGGCGCGCACGATCGTGGAGACTGAGATCGAAAATATGATCAATAAGAACGAAAAACCAGAGGATGCCTTAAAGACGATTGCCGATCAGATCAACAAGTCAATTGAGGATTACAATCTTTTGAATGAATAAATTTCCATAAGGTTAAGGTAATGACAGAGAAGCATTCTGTGAAATCAAAGCATTTACGATGATTTTACAGGATGCTTCTTTTTGATTTTACAAAGAATTTGTAGAATAAAAGAGAACAAAGAAATGTTGAAAACAAGAGGAGGAATGATAAATGATTCGACTGGTAGCATCAGATATGGATGGAACTTTATTGGGGCAAGATGGAAGAATCTCAGATCGGACGGCGCAGACGATCCGCCAGATGAGAGCTTCCGGCTGTGAGTTTGTTGTCTGCACCGGGCGCGGCTATGAGGATGCCAGGAGACCACTTGAAGAACAGGCGATTGACTGCGATGTGATCTGTATGAATGGGGCAAAGGTCTGCGACCGGACGGGAAATGCGATTTTCAAACAGGAACTTTCCTATGAGCAGGTCAGAGCGGTTCTCGCATGCAGAGAGCCGGGAATGTTGTTTGATTTCATGACGAATGAGGGTAGTGTGACGATCAGCACGAGAGAAGAATTTCGCAGGGGATTTGAAAATGGAATCCTTCTTCCGATGGCGGGGGGAATCTCGTTTGAGATCATTGAGAGCAAGTTTCGGTTTATCTCGGAGAGCGAACTGTTTGCAGGCGATCTCGAGATTTTCAAGATGTCTGTGATGAGCCGGGAGGAAGATGCGCTGATGCGCGTGAGAGAGAAGCTGTTAAAAGATCCCTCGTTTGCAGTTGTCTCCTCGGATGAGACGAATTTGGAGATCACAAACTCGTCAGCCCAGAAGGGAATTGCACTCTTGAAATATGCCCAGAGTCACGGAATTCAGCTGAGAGAGATTCTTGCGGTCGGGGACAGTGAGAATGACAGATCAATGCTGGAACTTCCGCTTGGATACACACTTGCGATGGCAAATGGAATGGAGCTTGCAAAAAAGACTGCGCGCTGTCAGACCCGATCGAATGCAGAGGACGGAGTTGCATATGCGATTGAGACGCTTGTTCTGCCATCGTGATCCATTCTATTTAATTGTAAATTGTCTTATAAGTTCTTTTTAATTTTATTCCATTCTTATTCTCTTATTCCACCAGAAAGTTTAAATAAATTGATTGTCAACCAGATGAAGATAATTGGTTGACAATATAAAAATTCTATGATATGCTCCTACAAGTCCATCCTTGTAATACCACCCGGGATCTGGGACAGCGAGTGCTGTTTTAGAAGGTAGGAAAAGGACGGAAGAATATGCGCATGTACAGGAAAAGAAAAGGGGGAGGTTTCGGATTTTGGGAACGCCCCGGAAATTTTAGGAGGAAAAAATTTTGAAACGTATGAAAACAAAAGATCTTGTGCTTTGCGCAATGTTTGTTGCGTTGATCGCAGTGGGAGCATTTATCAAGATTCCGGTTCCGGTAGTTCCGTTTACCCTTCAGTTTCTGTTTACGATGCTGGCGGGACTGCTTCTTGGTCCTGTAAATGGGGCGCTGGCAGTCGTCGTTTATATTGTGTTGGGGCTGGCAGGACTTCCGATCTTCACACAGGGCGGTGGACCGGGTTATATTTTTCAGCCGAGTTTTGGCTACATCATCGGATTTGCAGTGGCGACTTATGTGACTGGACGAATTGCAAATGAGAAGAGCCGTCCGGATTACAGATGTCTTCTGGTGGCAAATTTCATCGGACTCTTTATTGTGTACGCATTTGGCATGGTCTACTATTATGTGATCAGTAATTTCGTTTTAAATACACCAATCGGACTCTGGCCACTGTTTTTATACTGCTTTTTACTGGCAGTACCGGGAGACATTGTGCTGTGTATTCTGGCAGCGACACTCGGAAAAAGAATGATCCCGATGATCAGGGAAGGGAGACTTGGATAGAAAATGAGTAGAAATATTTTTGTTACAGGTACAGGAACGGATGTTGGAAAGACGTATGTGACGGGACTGATCGTAAAAAAACTGAGGAAAAGCGGTGTGGATGCAGGCTACTATAAATCTGCTATGAGCGGGAATGAAAGACGGCCGGACGGCAGTCTGATCCCTGGGGATGCGTTGCAGGTAAAAAAGATGTCCGGAATCCGCCAGCCGTTGGAAGAAATGTGTCCGTATGTCTATGAGACAGCCGTCTCACCGCACTTGGCATCCCGGCTGGAGGGAAATCCGGTGCAGATGGAAACTGTGCTGAATGGATTTTATAAAGTTTGTGAGGAGTACGAGTATGTGACGATGGAGGGGAGTGGAGGAATTCTCTGTCCGCTTTGCTTCGATGAGGCAGATCTTCGCCTGCCGGAGGTGGTCAAAGCCTGTGGGCTTGGCTGTCTTATGATTGCGGATGCCGGACTTGGAACGATCAACGATGTGGCACTGACTGCGTATTACCTCAAAGCGCAGGGGATCCCGTTAAAGGGGATTATTTTAAACCATTACAGACAGGGCGATATGCTCCATGAAGATAACCGGAAAATGTGCGAATATTATACAGGAGTTCCGGTCGTTGCGTGTGTGGCGGACGGTGACACGGAGCTTTCGATAAATATAGAAGATTTGAAGACCTTATATGAATAATAGCTAATAGGCAACAGGCGGAAAAATAATGGTGAAGATACGGAACTTTTACAGCAAAGGAGAAGAAAACGATGATCTGGTATCCATATCAACAATTAAAAACGATGAAGGCACCATATGAGATCGTGGATGCAAACGGGGTATATCTCTATACGAAAGACCAGAAGATGATTGATTCCGTCTCATCCTGGTGGAGTGTGATCCACGGGTATAAGCACCCGGTTATCAATCAGGCGATTATCTCGCAGGTGGAAAAGTTTTCCCATGTCATGTTAGGTGGGCTGACACATGAACCGGCAAGGAAGCTGTCGGAGAAGCTCTCATCCTGGCTGCCGGGGGATCTGGATTATTGCTTCTTTTCAGATTCCGGCAGTGTGGCGGTTGAGGTGGCTTTAAAAATGGCGTTGCAGTATTACATGAACCGGGGAGACGAAAAGCGGACAATGATCCTGGCCTTAGAACATGCTTATCATGGTGACACATTTAAGACGATGGAAGCGGGAGATGATGAAGATTATCATTTTGTGCTAAAGGCTTATGGGGCAAGTCCGTATGTGGTTCATATTCCAACGGAGATCGCAGCTCTTGAAAAAGCCTTTGAAAAATATCATGACAGGCTGAACTGTGTGCTCGTGGAACCGCTTCTTCAGGGTGCCGGCGGTATGCGGATGTATGATGTTTCGTTCTTAAAAAAGGCGAGAGAGCTCTGCGACAAGTATGGTGTCCTTCTGATCTTTGATGAGGTGGCGACGGGATTTGGTCGGACAGGCAACCGTTTTGTGGCGGACTTGGTTCTTCCGGATATTCTGGTTCTTGGCAAAGCGCTGACAGGTGGATACATCGGTCATGCGGTTACCGTAGCAAACCGAAAAGTATTTGAAGGCTTTTACGATGATGTCCCGGAACATGCTCTGATGCATGGTCCGACATTTATGGGAAATGCACTTGCATGCAGTGCGGCACTTGCATCGATTGAATTGTTTGAAACGCAGAATTATATGGAAAAGATCCGAAAGATTGAGCTGGTCACCCGTCGCGAGATCGAAGGCTTCACAGACCCGAGAATCCGTGAAGTCCGGATCATGGGAGGTTGCGTCTGCATCGAGGTCTATGATCCGGAGGTGCTGAAAGGGTATCAGGAATATGCCTATAAGAGAGGCGTATTCAGCCGTCCGTTTTTGAATTATCTTTATGCGATGGTGCCGTATGTGATCAGGGAGGAGGAACTGGTGCAGGTACTTCAGTGCATGAAGGACTGGTTTGCAAAATAAAAATAGAAAAAGATAGCGCATCTGATTGATCGTAATGGATCAGTCAGGTGCGTTTTTCATTGCCAAATCCCTTAAAGAAACAAAGAGAAAAATTTTTAAAAGAAAAATTTAAAGTCGGGGTAGTTCACGAGAAAAAACTCTCAATTCTGACACATTCTAAACACAAAATGAACACAAACATCATTTATGATTACTTTAATATCAGAGAGGAGTTTGAAAAGCATTATGGGAAAAAGGGGAAAGATCGCGGTAGCGATGGCGATTGTGACAGCGACATCGAGCGTTTTGCCGATGGTTGCTCAGGCAGCAGACAATAACATGGACTACCGCAGAAAGGTAGTCGGCATTGCAGGAATTATGAGTGTGAGCAGTGATCTCACCACATCGGTGACGAGAGGAGAATTTGCTCAGATGCTTGTGAAGGCATCGACGTATCGGGATTATCTGACGTCCACGAGCAATGTTTCCGTGTATTCCGATGTGCCTGCGACCCATACCTATGCCTCGAGCATTCGGATGGCAGCAGAAAAACAGTGGATGGTCGGCTATCTTGGCGGACAGTTTAAGCCGGATCAGGCGATTACCCTTCAGGAAGCGGTCAGAGGACTTTTAGCGCTTCTCGGATATACGAATGAGGATTTTGCGACGAACACCGTCGGAGCGCGGATGGCGATGTATTACAGTCTGGAACTCAACGATGAGGTTGACAGACAGCAGACGGAGATCCTGAATCGTCAGGACTGCATCAATCTGTTTTATAACCTCTTAAAGACCGACAGCAAGACGACCGGAAAGGCGTATGCGACTGTACTTGGCTGTGAGTTGAACTCGGACGGAGAAGTCAACCCGATGGGACTTGCCGACACTGATTTAAAGGGACCGAAGCTGATTCCGAAGGGCAGTGTGCTTGGCAACTACATTCCGTTTAATGTTCAGCAGGCGAGCATTTTCATCGACGGCGAGGCATCGAGCTATGAGATCCTCAAACAGCACATTTCCAACGACTATGTGGTCGTCTACTACAACACGACAGCGAAGACGATCTGGGCGTATGTTGCAGACTCTGTGGATGAGATTCAGAGTGGACGCTGTGCAATCCGCGGTACCGTAGAAAATATCTATTACAGTTCGAGCGATGTGATGACGCCGACGTCGATCACGCTCGACGGGGATGACAATGAGTATAAACTGACGAATTCTCAGATGCAGTTTGCATTTTCGATCTATGGGTCGCTGCGTGTGGGCGATACTGTGACGCTGATCTGTGAGAAGACGGTGAACTCAAACGGAGATGCGACGTACACGATTGTTGATTATGTAGAAGACTGACAGGAGAGATAGAGATGTTGAAAAAGCTGACAGACAAACTAAAAAAGAAGAGTCCGGACGCAGAGAAAAAGAGAATTCCAAAGAAATCCGGAAAGAAGAAATGGATTTTCGCAGGAATCATGGTGATCGCTGTCGCAGGTGGAGCGTTCTTTGTACAGAATCAGAAGAAAAATGCGAAGCTGGCAAATGTACAGGCAGGAAAGCAGAACACCGCAGAAGTCACAAAAGGAGATCTGATTTCTTCGCTTTCCTCCTCCGGAACGATCTCCGCAAAGGATACCTATGAGATCACCTCCCTTGTCGAGGGCGAGGTCGTTGAGGCGAATTTTGAGGAGGGAGATCAGGTGGAGAAGGGACAGGTGCTCTACCGCATCGATTCCTCTTCTGTGAATTCCCAGCTGAATTCTTCTCAGAATTCGCTTGAGCGTGCAAATAAAAAGTATCAGGAGGCACTTGACGATTACAATGAGGCGGTCAGCGATTACAGTGGGGACACCTACAAGTCGACGCGCACCGGATTTATCAAGACTCTGAATATAGAAGCCGGAGACAAGGTCTCAAACAACACGGTTCTTGCGTCGATCTACAACGATCAGACGATGAAGATCAAGGTTCCGTTCCTCTCAACGGAAGCAGTCTCAATCGCGGAGGGTGCTCAGGCGGTTGTGACATTGACGGATACCGGAGAGCAGATCACCGGAACAGTGACCGCGGTCAGCAACATGGATGAGGTGCTTGACGGCGGACGCATGGTGCGCTATGTGACTGTGGAAGTCGCTAATCCGGGTGGACTCAGCTCCCAGTATACGGCGACGGTCTCGGTCGGAGATTTCCTTGGAAGTGGGGAGGCGACATTTACGGCTGCGACCGACACGACGATGTCGGCAAGTTTTTCCGGTGTCAATGGAAGTGTCGAGGTCGAGAGCATGCTCGTCCATGAGGGCGACTATGTGACCGTCGGAACTCCGATTTTCAAGATCAAGAGCAAGGATGTGCAGGACATCCTGCAGAGTTTTGAGGACTCTGTGGACTCCGCAAAAGCTCAGCTCGAGCAGGCACAGTCAAGTCTTGACAGTACACAGGACAACGTCGACAACTACACGATCACAGCGCCGATCTCCGGACAGATCATTACAAAGAGCGTCAAGGTCGGAGATAAGATCAGCCGAAATTCCGGAAGCTCGGATACGACACTTGCGACGATCTACGATATGTCGGAGCTGACATTTGAGATGTCGGTCGATGAGATGGATATCTCGAGTGTCGCCGTTGGTCAGTCGGTTTCGGTAACTGCCGATGCGTACAGCGACCGCACATTCAGCGGAACGGTCACAAATGTCAGCCTCAAGGGAAGCCAGTCAAACGGAGTCACGAACTATCCGGTCACGGTAACACTGGATTCCGATGCAAACGGAGTGCTTCTTCCGGGTATGAATGTCGATGGTGTGATCACGGTCGGAGAGTCGAAGGACACACTGATGGTTCCGTCCGGAGCACTGATGCGTGGAAATCGCGTCTATATTAAGGATGATTCCGCAGACTCATCCGAGGGTCCGCAGATGGGTAACGTGCCTGCCGGATTTAAGGCAGTTAAGGTCGAGATCGGACTCAGCAACGATGATTTTGTTGAGATCAAGAGCGGTATCTCCGAGGGTGATACGGTTTACGTCGAGGAGTCGTCTGGAAAGAGTACCGACATGTTCCAGATGGGCGGTCCTGGAGGCGGAATGGGAGGTCCGGGCGGAACTCCTGGCGGTAATGGCGGTGGCGGAGGTCAGCGCGGTGGCGGTGGAATGCCGTAAGTGAAATGTCAAACATAGATAAAAAAGAGGGAGGAAGGCGAGAACGATGGGAGAGCCACTAATTGAGTTAAAAGACATCTACAAGATCTATCAGATGGGATCTGAGGAGGTGCGGGCAAATGACGGGATCTCTCTGATGATCAACCGGGGCGAGTTTGTCGCGATTGTCGGAAAGTCCGGAAGTGGAAAGTCGACGCTAATGAACATCATCGGAGCGCTCGATGTACCGACTTCGGGAAGTTACCGGCTTGGCGGGGAGGATGTCGCGCAGATGAGCGATGATCAGCTCGCGGATATCCGAAACCGAATGATCGGATTTATTTTTCAGCAGTACAACCTGCTCCCGAAATCCAATCTTCTCGAAAATGTGGAACTTCCTCTGCTTTACGCGAAGGTGCCGAAGGAGGAGCGAAAGGAGAGGGCGATGCGTCAGCTTGGGCGAGTCGGACTTGCGGAAAAGTGGCGTAACCTTCCCAAACAGCTCTCCGGAGGTCAGCAACAGCGAGTCTCGATTGCGAGAGCGCTTGCGGGCGACCCGTCGCTGATTCTTGCGGATGAGCCGACCGGAGCACTCGACTCGAGAACGAGCCGGGAAGTGCTCAACTTCCTCAAAGAGCTTCACAGTGAGGGCAACACGATTGTAATGATTACCCATGATAATTCCATCGCAGTTGAGGCGAAGCGCGTGGTGCGGATTATGGATGGAAAAATTAATTTTGACGGAGACGTGGAAAACTATGCAGCAATCATTTAAGCTGGCGATTAAGAGTATCTGGGGCAACAAAATGCGTTCGTTTCTGACGATGCTTGGAATCATCATCGGTGTGTCTGCCGTGATCATTCTCGTCAGCGTCGTCAGCGGATATCTCTCTTACATGACGGAGAGCTTTGCAAGCCTCGGTGTCGATCAGATTACGCTCAACATCATCAATCTGCCGTCGCGAAATGTCAGCGTGGATGAGATGTATGAGTTTTATGATGAAAATACAGATTTGTTTGGAAGTATGACGCCGACGATCTCGATTCGCGGTGTCGCAAAGAATGGAAATGATTCGCTTGACTCGACGAGTATCACAGGTGTCAGCGAGGACTATCAGGAGATCAAGGACTGGGAGCTTGAGTATGGACGTGGTCTCCAGTATATTGATATGTCGGCGCGCCATAAGGTCTGTGTGATCGGAATCTATGTGGCAAACGAGCTCTATGGAGGTGCGGAGAAAGCCTGTGGGGAGACGATCAAGATCAACGGAACGGCATTTACGATTGTCGGTGTCATCGAACAGCAGAATAAGGAAGAACTGAGTGAGGGCGGAACGGATGATTTTGTCTGGATTCCGTACACCTGTGCGACGAAGCTGGCGAGAAATGCCTATGTCAACAACTATATCATCACGGTGAATGATCTCGACAAGGTATCTGAGTGCAAGACCGCACTCAAAAATTTCCTCTATGAGAAGATGAAGAATGAGGATCTGTATACAGTCGAGGCGACGAGTGACATGCTCGATGAGATCAACTCGCTTGTGACGACGGCTTCTGTCGGTCTTGGTGGAATTGCAGGAATTTCCCTTCTCGTGGCAGGTGTCGGTGTCATGAACATCATGCTCGTGTCCGTCACTGAGAGAACGCGTGAGATTGGTATCCGAAAGGCGCTTGGTGCGCGAAGAAGCGTGATTTTGCAACAGTTTGTGATTGAGGCAGCGGTGACAAGCTCGATCGGAGGTGTGATCGGAATTGCGATCGGTTGTGGAGTGATCTTCCTGATTAACAGGTTTAACACGACATTCCAGTCGACCCCGACGTTCTCTGCGATTGCGGTATCGTTTGCGGTTTCCGTCGGAATCGGCTTGCTGTTTGGATATATGCCGGCGAGCCGTGCATCAAAGCTCAACCCGATCGATGCACTCCGAAGCGAGTAAGGCTTAGTTCTTCAAATCAAGATTTTCCAAATCGTGAAGCAGGATTGTGACGGCGAGAAGGTCGGCACAGCCCCCGGGACTTAAATGGAGGCGGATGAACTCTTCGTTGAGACGCGTAAGTTCCAAGAGCCCCTGCTTCGTAAAGGCTCCGCCGAGATCAAGGATACGTTTTGCACACTCCTTCTCGTAGACGAGCATTTCGGGGCTTGTTCGGATCAGGACATTCGTGTCGTCGACGCTTGCCATCAGCGAGAGGAGGGTGTTCAGGCGGGAGGCATTCCAATGTGGGTTGAAATCTGGGGTTGAGAGAGTGCCGGTCTGACCATTCAGGTAGACTTCCGTAAAGGCTTTTTTTGCCTGCGCTGCAAGATCTGGGTCGGAGAAACGGCGCAGAGATGGGAGAGCGATCTTGCGGATCGCGGGAAAGCCCTCCTCGACCTCCCCGCGGATTCCCTTTATACCGAAACGGACATAGAGAATTTCCCCGTGTGTGCGGGGGTTTTTTTTGTCCATTTTTTGAAAATCCGTTTCGATCAGATCGCGACAGAGAAGACCGGAAGTCTCAAGAATTGCTTCAGCGTTAAAGCTGTGCGTCTGCGCAAAGAGAAAGCCGGCGATTGCAGAGACGATTCCCATCGAGAAAATCATGCCCTTGTGTGTGTTGATCCCGTTTGTCGCGTCAAACATCGCCTTCTCTGCCTTTACTCCGAGCGGGCGAATCGCAGAGAAAAGATCTCTACCATCACGATCTTCCTGCCAGAAAAGTCCGATCTCAAACATCTTTGTGATCCACGGGGCAATCGCGTCAGAGCTTGCCGAGAACGTATCAAAATCCATATCGGAGTGTGCTCCGCTGTCGTGGCGGTCGACAAGACCCGGCTTTGGGGTCGCAGAGACTTCCGCCATCAGTGCGCGGTGGCAGAGTTTGGAAAAGGTTTCGACTAATCTCGTCGTGCTGATTTTTGTCTCGGATTCTCTTGGAAAATCTGTTTCCGGGGCTTGAGCTGGTCTGGTTTTCTGGTACATGGACACCTCATTTCTGGCGAAAAACGCCGATGATAATAAATCATACGAAATTTTTTATTTATATACAGATACAGTAACATCAATTATCACAAGCAAGGAGAAAAATCCAAGAATAAAAGGGGACACCAGAGAACAGCGCAGTCTGCATACTGTTTTCTGATGTCCCCGTATTTGCGGTGTGATTTTCTTTTTTTTAACATTTTTGAATGTGATTCTTTTTTATTTGCTTGCATGCTTAACGATTGACTTTTTCTGCGACGAATGGATTAACAGCTCGTAAACGGTTTTAAAATCTCACTGACCCTTGCAGTGAGTTCCTCAACGGTGTGTTTACGGCTGCGGCTGCATGCGTGTGCCGGTTCGTCACAGATCAAACATCTGCGAGCGGGCTGACCGAGTTCCTCGCGGGAGATCTTGGTGCCGTCCACATTTAACACATCAATATCAAAAAGTCGCCCGAGGGCGTCCTGATCTTCCAAAGCAGTCATCAGTTCTTTCACATATTCCGGAGAAGCGTCGACGCTGTAAAATGCTTCATATCCGGTCTTCTCTTTTTCAGTACGGAAATTGCTGATTAGAATAAGATGCTCTTGAAGCATCTCCTCAATTCTTCGACATCCTTCTGAGAAGGCTTCCGGTACACCGGGGAGAAGTTTAACAGGACCGGGAATATTGAGTGTCAGACAGATCAAAGGTTTCCGGTACTGCTGAAGAAGCTGTTTCTGCAAAACGCTACGCATTTCTCTCGCATTGAGCATTTCTAAAAGTGCAACTGAGTTGTCGTTGTTCATCGTGAGAGGTTCCTCCATGATTCGAGAATAATCCGATTGATTTCTGGTTTTGTCATGTTTTATCCATTACAGAAACGGAGGATTCTCGCTTATTGCTCCAAATTCCAATAAAACTCTGCTTACGAATGAAAAAGGTTGATTATCACGATCGGTTGGCAGTAAATCGGATTGGAAAATTCATTCGCCAGGAAAGAGAGTTTTATTGTGAATTTAGAGTACAGGTAAGTGCTTTACGAGTTTAAGTATAGTAGAAAATCACGAAAAATGCAAATACTTAATCTGTTATGAACCCTATAAAGATTTTCCTATTTTCTCATTTTTCACTTTATTGCTTTAAAATCACATAAATTTAAAGTAATAAAATTGACGCTGTGAAAAAAGTGTAGTATGATGAAAAAAGTTCATGAGGGACGAGACGGAACATTAAGACATCCATGAAACTATCTGAGAGAAAAGAGAGGGAGAGAATTATGAAAAAAACAATGAGAATCTTATCTGCGACAATGGCAGGAATCATGGCACTTTCCATGACAGCATGTGGCGGAAGCGGTGCATCTGCAACGACGGCAGAGACGGCAAAAGCGGACAGCAGTGTGGCAGACTCTTCAGCGACCGAGGGAGAGAAGAGTGCGGACGGACAGACGTATCTTGTGGGAATCTGTCAGCTTGTTCAGCACAATGCTCTGGATGCGGCAACTCAGGGATTCAAGGATGCACTGACGGAGGAGCTTGGTGATGCCGTAAAGTTTGATGAGCAGAATGCACAGGGAGACTCTAATACCTGTTCCACGATCATCAACAGTTTCGTCTCCGAGAATGTAGACCTGATTCTTGCGAACGCGACGGCAGCCCTTCAGGCAGCTCAGGCAGGAACGAAGGATATCCCGGTTCTCGGCACTTCTGTGACAGAGTACGGAGTGGCACTCGGAATCGATGATTTCAATGGAACGGTCGGCGGAAATATTTCCGGAACCGCAGACTTGGCACCGCTAAATGAACAGGCAGGAATGATCAAGGAACTCTTCCCGGACAAGAAGACGGTTGGTCTTCTCTACTGTTCCGCAGAGCCGAACTCCCAGTATCAGGTGGATACGGTGAAGGAAGAGCTTGAAAAACTCGGTTACACCTGTGAATACTATGCATTTTCCGATTCCAACGACATTTCCACGATCACGACAAAGGCAGTTTCTGAGAGCGATGTGATTTATGTTCCGACGGATAATACCGCAGCGGCAAATACGGAGATCATCAACAATATCTGTCAGCCGGCAGGCGTTCCGGTTGTCGCAGGCGAGGAAGGCATCTGCAAGGGCTGTGGTGTTGCAACATTGTCGATCAGCTACTATGACCTTGGTGTTGCAACCGGAAAGATGGCAGTAAAAGTTCTGACTGGTGAGTCTGATATCTCCGAGATGCCGATTGAATATGCACCGCAGTTTACGAAGAAGTACAATAAGACGATCTGCGATCAGCTCGGCATCGAAGTTCCGGATGATTATGTTGCAATCGAAGAATAAGATTGAGAAAAGATAGAACAGAGATCTATTCCGGTGACAGAAATGGAACGGAACGAGAAAAAAACAAAATAGCATAAAAAATCTGACAGAAAAGAAATTTATGCAAAAAATGATCGAATTTGTTCTAAAATTTGATTGAAGGTTCTGTGAAAATATTGTAGAATAGAGAAGAGCAGAAAGACTGTCATCGGCAGTCTTTCTGTGTCTGAGCGGTTACGCTGGAGGAAAAATATGATAAGTTTGATTAATGCCCTACCCGGAGCAGTAGCGCAGGGACTTATCTGGGGAGTCATGGCGATCGGTGTATATCTCACGTTTCGGATTCTGGATATTGCGGATCTGACGGTCGATGGTTCTCTGGGAACGGGCGGTGCAGTCTGCATCATGATGATGCTGACGGGACACAATGTCTGGATATCGATGGCATGTGCATTTCTGGCGGGAATGATGGCCGGATTGGTGACAGGAATTTTTAATACATTTATGGGAATCCCGGCGATCCTGGCGGGAATTCTGACACAGCTTGGTCTGTATTCGATTAATTTAAAAGTGATGGGAAAAGCGAACCAGGCGATCAATGTCGACAAGTATCAGCTTCTTGTCTCCCTGCGTTTTATCCGCGGGGTTGCATTTTATCGCAATACGATTCTGATTGTGGCTGTGGCGATTCTTCTTCTTGTTGTGTTGTTGTACTGGTTCTTCGGAACAGAGCTTGGATGCTCTCTGCGTGCGACCGGATGCAATGAAAAGATGGCACGGGCGCAGGGAATCAACACCGACTTTGCGAGAGTCCTCGGTCTGATGCTCTCGAATGGTCTTGTTGCACTTTCTGGAGCTCTGCTCTCTCAGTATCAGGGATTTGCCGATATCAATATGGGACGAGGCGCAATCGTCATCGGTCTTGCAGCTGTCATCATCGGTGAAGCTGTCTTTGGACGGGTATTTCACAATTTTGCATTCCGCCTTGTGGGCGTCGCACTCGGATCGATCATCTATTATCTGGTGCTTCAGCTCGTAATATGGATGGGTATTGACACGGATCTTCTGAAATTGCTCTCTGCGGTAGTTGTTGCCGTATTCCTTGCAATTCCGACATGGAAGAGCCGTTATTTTTCCAATTTTAGCAAAGGGGGAAGATAAGGCATGCTGGAGATCAGAGAGATTTCAAAGACATTTAACCGTGGAACGGTGAATGAGAAAAAGGCACTTCGCGGCTTGAGTCTGACGCTCAAGGACGGGGATTTTGTGACGGTGATCGGAGGAAACGGAGCCGGAAAATCGACGCTCTTGAATGCGATCGCAGGTGTGTGGCCGATCGATTCCGGAAAGATTCTGATTGATGAGAAGGATGTGACAAAACTTCCGGAGTACAAGAGAGCGAAGTTTCTGGGACGCGTGTTTCAGGATCCGATGAATGGAACCGCAGGAACGATGGGAATCGAGGAAAATCTTGCGCTGGCGCTTCGCAGAGGTGGAAGACGGACTCTCAAGCCCGGGATCAAGAACAGCGAGAGAAGGCTTTATCAGGACCTTCTCAAGCGCTTGGGACTCGGACTTGAGGATCGCATGACCTCGAAGGTCGGACTGCTCTCAGGCGGTCAGAGACAGGCATTGACGCTTCTGATGGCGACGCTTCAGCGCCCGAAACTTCTGCTTCTCGATGAACATACCGCAGCGCTCGACCCGAA
This sequence comes from Brotaphodocola catenula, assembly GCA_020686985.1. GTDB lineage: Bacteria > Bacillota > Clostridia > Lachnospirales > Lachnospiraceae > Brotaphodocola > Brotaphodocola catenula. Next base: position 1,083 of record JAJEPU010000043.1, on the reverse strand, counting down.
GACGGCGAAGAAGGTGCTCGATCTGACTGCAGAGATCGTCGCAGAGCAGAATCTCACGACGCTGATGATCACGCACAACATGAGAGATGCGATTCAGCTCGGCAATCGGCTGATCATGATGCATGAGGGAAATGTCATCTATGATGTCGAGGGCGAAGAGAAGAAGAAATTGACTGTCGATGACCTGCTTCACAAGTTTGAGGAGGCGAGTGGAGAGCAGTTTGCGAATGACCGCATGATGCTTGCAAAATAAAAATTAAATTTCCGGAGTGCAGAAATCGGAAAATTAGATTCAAAAACAGATGATTTCGGGTGCTTTGGATTGGAGGAGGCGTTTTTATGGATAAGAACAAACTGGTGATCACAATTGAACGTCAGTACGGAAGTGGAGGTCGCATTGTCGGCAAACGTCTTGCAGAGGAACTTGGGGTTTCCTACTACGACGATGAGATTTTGAGCATGACGGCGGAGAAGAGTGCTGTCGGCGAACAGTATTTCCGTCTGGCAGATGAGAAGGCGGGCAACAATGTGCTCCGCAAGATTGTCGGTGGAATGGGAAGAAAGCTGGCTCTTGGTCATCCGAAGATTGACGGAGATGTGACTTCACCGGAGAACCTTTTCCGATTCCAGTCTGAAGTTATCCGCGAGCTTGCCGATCACGAGTCCTGCGTGATCATTGGACGGTGTGCAGACTATATTCTCGAGAGTGCAGGCAAGGAAGATCTTGTGAAGATCTTTGTGTATGCAGACACGCCGACCTGTGTGCGCCGGACGATGGAGGTTGATGGAATTCTTGACACGAAGGAAGCACTCGATAAGCTGAACCGGATCACGAAACAGCGCCGGGAATATCACCGCTACTTCACCGGAAGAGAGTGGGAAGATATGACAAACTATGATCTGCCGATTAATGCGAGCAAGCTCGAGCTTGACCAGATCGTGGATCTGATTAAGACGTATTTGAGAATGATCGGATATGAGATCTAAGCGGTTTAACAGGTAAAAAAAGGGGCTGTCGCACTAACGTGCGGTAGCTCCTTTTCTGTACCAACCGCAAAACGCCGAGCTTCGAAAAGCCCGGCG
>JAJEPU010000042.1 GCA_020686985.1 Brotaphodocola catenula | reverse complement strand
TTTATGCCTTTTTTATTGGCTGAAATATTGAATTTTCAAGGTTCAACACACCGTACCGGTGTGGGAAGTTTTAGTTACTAATCATTTATCTCTATAACATTAAACTTGCTTACCTCATCATATATTCTTAAGCCATTAACCTTCAATCTCTCTTCCGGAAACAAATTTCCGGATACCGAGAAGCAGAGCAAGCAGGATCAGAATGCAGATTGCAAGAACGATCCATGCGTTCTGTACCGTTCCCGCGATGCAGTATCCGACAAAGGAAACGGAAGCAGCCAACACCACATACGGAATCTGGGTTGTCACATGGTTGATATGATCACAGCGCGCTCCGGCAGATGACATGATCGTCGTGTCGGAAATCGGAGAACAGTGATCTCCGCAGACTGCTCCTGCAAGGCAGGCGGAAACCGTGATCACGAGAAGCTCTGACGGGAGATTGATTCCTGCAACGATCGGGAGCAGGATTCCGAACGTTCCCCAGGAAGTTCCGGTCGAGAATGCGAGGAAAATCGCAACGACAAAGACAATCGCCGGAAGCAGAGCCATCATGTGGGAGGCACTTCCCTCAAAAATCATGCTGACGTACTCGCGCGCGCCGAGCATATTCGTCATCTTGGAGAGCGTCCATGCAAAGGTCAGAATCAGGATCGGTCCGATCATCGCCTTAAATCCATCCGGAAACGCATCCATGCAGTCCTTGAACGTCAGGACTTTCCGACTGACATAAAATACGATCGTGAACAGCAGAGCCAGTGCCGATCCCATTGAAAGGCTAAGCGATGCATCCGATCCGGCAAATGCCTTGACGAAGCTCTCTCCCTCAAAGAATCCGCCCGTGTAGATCATTCCCGTCACACAGCAAATGATCAGCACGATCACCGGGACCGCGAGGTCAACAACCGTTCCCTTTGTCGAGATCGCTCTCATCGAACCGTCATCCTCGACTTTCTTTCCGCAGGTGAAGAGATCTCCCTTTTTCGCATTGTCCTCATGCTTCTTCATCGGTCCAAAGTCAATATCGAGACAGATGATCATCAGAATCATTGCGATCGTCAGCAGGGAATACAGATTGTATGGGATCGTCTTGATAAAGAGATCAAGTCCGTCCGTGTCAGAAGTCACACCGGCAACTGCTGCCGCCCACGAGGAGATCGGGGCAATCATGCAGACCGGAGCTGCGGTCGCATCGATGATGTAGGCGAGCTTTGCGCGGGACACGTTGTGCCTGTCTGTAACCGGTTGCATGATACTGCCGACTGTCAGACAGTTAAAATAGTCATCCACGAAGACGAGAACGCCAAGTGCAAACGTCGCAAGCAGAGTTCCCCGTCTCGTCTTGATTCTGTTCTGCGCCCATTTTCCGTAGGCAGCAGAACCACCGGCACGGTTCATCAAAACGACGATCGTTCCGAGCACAACCAGAAAGATCAGAATTCCCACATGGGAGGCATCCGCGAGTGACGCGATAAATCCCTCCTCAAACATCATTGTATACGCGTTCACAATATGAAACTGTGTACAGAACAATGACGCGGTGACAATTCCGATAAACAGGGAACTGTACACCTCCTTTGTAATCAATGCCAGCACAATCGCCACAATCGGCGGTACCAGCGACCAGAATGTTGCATACATAGCTTGCTTCCTCCATCGTTTTTCTATATACATTCAAAATCAAAATCTCTCAAAATCTTTTTTGTCTTTCTTTACTGGTCCGTTATTGGTCCGATTTTGATTCTGTGTCTTGCTTTTCACCTTCTCCTCTGTCTGCACTGTCCGCACTCTCAGAAAGGATCTCCCGAATTGTTTCAAACATTGCATTCACATTGATCGGCTTGGCAATATGAGCATTCATCCCCGCCTCAAACGCCTTTCGCCGGTCTTCCTCAAATGCGTTCGCCGTCATTGCGACGATCGGAGTCAGTCGTCTCGGGTCTTTGAGCTTTCGGATAACCTCAGCAGCCGTATAACCATCCATGTTTGGCATCTGAATATCCATCAGAATCATATCATAATAGCGCTCCGGCTTTTTTTGAAGCTCCTCCACGCAGAGTTCTCCATCGGCGGCACGCTCCACGACAAACCCTCTCTCCTCGAGAATCGTCTCCGCAATCTCGGCATTGAGATCGTTGTCTTCGGCGAGAAGTACTCGTTTTCCCTGAAAACACGCTTCCTGGCTCGATTCGGAATTCTCGACTGTTTTCTCTGATTTCTTCGCTTTCTCCGGTATCTTCGGATATTCCCGAAGCTTTTCCTCTCCCCAATCCGATGCCTGCAAGTCCGTCTTCTCACTCTTTCTCTGATCGAGAAGCCGAATCTGCTCCTGATCAGCAAGCTGAAACGAAAGAGTTACGATAAACGTACTTCCCTTCCCGACCTTACTCTCGATCTCAACCGTTCCCCCCATCAGATCGATCAGAGCCTTCACAATCGGAAGTCCGAGACCGGCACCGAACACCTTGCTCTCTGTGCTCGTCCGCTCTCTCGTAAACTCCTCAAAGATATGGGGCAGATATTCCTCGCTCATTCCGATTCCAGTATCCTTCACGACGAAACGATACCTTGCATATCCTTCTCTCGCCAAATTCTCCTCGGTGATGTCCACCGTAACCTGCCCTCCATCCGGCGTGTATTTGATCGCATTGCCGAGGATGTTGAGAATAATCTCCCGAAGTTTCGTCTTATCGCAGATCAGATACTCATGAGTAACATTCAGATTGCAGGAGTACTTTAAGTTCTTAGTGCGAATGCTCGGCTCAAAAACTGCATTCAGAGAATTGACCAGATCACTGAGACAACCGGACTCCATCTTAAGCATCGCCTTTCCACTCTCGATCCTCGCCATCTCAAGCACATCGTTGATCAGAGAGAGCAGAAACGAACTCGAGGTCTGGATTTTGTCGATGTACTCCAAGGTCTTCTCCCTGTCATCAACGTGTTGTTTCAAAAAATTGGAAAATCCGATAATCGCATTCATCGGCGTTCGGATGTCGTGACTCATGTTGAAGAGAAATCGTGTTTTCGCCTCATTTGCAGAGCGTGCTTCCTCTGCCATCTTCTCCAATTTTTCCGCATGAAGGAGATCCTTCCTTCGTTGCTCCTCAAACTGCCAGTATCCGAGCATCAGAAGAAGTGCCAGAATAAAGGCGACCACAATCCCTGAGACAGCCTGCTCAAGACTCACCCAGCCATTTACCGGCACAATGTCAAAGTACCAGACATCATTCGGAACCTCACACGCAACACTCAGCGTATTCCTGCGAATCTTTTCATCATCCTTACACTGGGCAATAATGTTTTTCTCTCCGCCAGAAGCATTCTTCTTCCAAATCTCATAATGGTAGCCTGCGTCCTCGAGCTTGTCTAATTCCATCTCCTCAAGAAAACGCTCCCAATTCAGAACGAGGATCGAAAATCCCCAGAACTGTTTCTCCCCCTGCGCATCTGCCCGATAAATCGGGTCAAACAGAAGGACTCCCGTTCCACCCTGAACGAGCTCAAATGGACCGGCAATCGTGTAATCCCCACTTTCTTTTGCGAGACGGGCTTCCTGCTTTCGCTCCGGATGCTCGAACATATTTAAGCCCATAGATGCCTCATTGCCCTCCATCGGATATATGAGGTTGATGATTCCATCCTTGGCAATCTCATGCGCCTCGATCACGTGTCGCTCATCCTGCATGAATTCAGACAACGTATCAAACAGATTGCTCTCCACATCCATCCCAGATTCAATCATCTTTTTTATCAAATCGGATTTTGCCAAATACCGATTCAACTGGGATTCGACCCTGCTCACCGTCGACTCTGCTGTGTAGATTGCCTTGAGTCGCTCTCCCCTCTCCTGATTCTGATTCAGTAGGACAGAGGCTCCGAGCACGATCAGGAACGTAATCACAAACACGAGAAGCGCCCGCATCCGTATCGTCTTTTGATCTGTTTTTTTCCTCATAATTATTTTTTATCTCTTACCTAATCTTTCTATCTTCCATAATATTTATGATTACTTCCAACCTGACCATTGTGATCCACATACAGACCATTTGACGCATAATCCAGACCAATCACATTTCCCAGATCCGCCACATAATCACAATTTGTCTAATGCATTTCATGGGTATGATTGATAATCCACTCACTCGCAGAATAATTCAGCTATTTTTCGTACTCTTCTTTGTGATTCCGCTTCTGATCGTACATCGCACGGTCGGCGTCCTGTATGATCTCATTAAGCGTCTGCGATCTGTTTTTCCCGGAAATCTCCACCAGACCGCAACTGAAGCTCTGAGGATAGGGAATTTCAAGAATCTCCTCAAATTCCCGCTGAATCCGTCTCATTTTTCGCTCTGCCATCTCTTTCGGACACTTTCTGAGAATGATACAGAATTCATCTCCCCCGACTCTCGCAAACAGGTCATTTTCACAGATACAGGACTTCACCGTCTCCACAAATCGGCAGATGTAGCGGTCACCCTCAAGATGACCATAGCGGTCGTTGACATACTTTAAGTGATCGAGATCACAGTAACAGAACACCATCTGCTCCTTGCGCTCAAGCAGTTTTTCCATCTGCTCCTCGAAGTAAGTACGATTGTGAATTCCCGTCAGCGGATCATGATAAGCCTCGACCTCAAGTTTCTTCTCCCTCGTTCTCTCCTCAGTCGCCTCACGAATGATATGCACATAGGCAAGCTCGCCCTGCCAGTGCATGAGCCCCGTCGTCACCTTGAAAATTCGGTGTAAAGAATCCTCCGCCTCCCAGACTTTCTCTGCTTCTTCCTGTATCTGTTCAAGTGCGCCTGCCGTCTTCGTCATCTCAAGGCAGAGCTTGAAAATCTCATTCGTCTTCGGATCTTCATTTGCGTCCTTCGTATTACAGTAGAGCACCTGACCATTCTCCACACCGACGACAAGAATCTGCCCCTCACTTCGACAGATCAGTTCCATCAGAAGCAGACTGTATCCCTCCATCATACTCGCATGCGCCTTCTCTTTCTGCGCCTCCTCTTGCAGATGCATCTCACGCTCCCTGAGCTGAGACCTCATCTTATTGAAAGCATCTGAAAATTCACCGAGATAAGAAACCGACTGAGAGTAATCCCCCCTTGCGACCTGTTTTGCCTGCCATGTCATATGCTTCAGGTTCGTATGCATATTTTTGAGGTTCTGACACAGAAAATTATCCCTTCCGGGCAGAGCAACAGAGAGATTTCCCTTTGAGAGCTCCGCAGAATATTCCTTCATTTCTTTCACCGATTTATCAAGAAAACGAAGCCCCTTTCCCAGTTTCTGATAAGGAGGGTCGAGAGTCTCCACATCCAGAGGGCACGCATCCGGGCTGTAAAGAATATCGCGCAGATATTCAAACAGCCTTTCACAATTTTTGTCTTCCATTCTTCCCCCTTGATTTTCCCTCAATCTTCTTATTCTTTGATCTCAGCGCAAAAACGGCAGACACGGCCTCCGGTCGCCCAGCAGTCAATCTCGATTGCCGTGTATACTTTTCCGGAGTACAGGGAAAGAATTCCCGCAATAAATCCCTCATCATAGTTGCAGACCGTCTCTCCGAGAATCGGAAGTCCGGAACAATCTGCATCCTCCGACACCGTCAAAATGATCTTTCCATTCTCCTCATCGATATCCTCAATCCGGAGTACACCGATCTTGAATGATTTGAGTTTCTCCTGAAGCTCCGCAATGAAGATATCCATCGGCTGATCAAGGTTCAACAGATTCTTTGCAAAATACTCGCCTGCCTTGCGTCCCGCATTTCGGAAAATCTCGACCTGTTTTTCTTTTCCGAGTGTCTGAAGCAGTTCATCGCGGATCGAATACTCGAGCAGACGATAGACGAAAACCGGAAGCTCCTCCCCGAGATTCTCTCTGCTGTTCGGATTATACTGTAAATACTCCTCAAAGGTGATCGGCTTGCGATCCTCCATAAAAATATTGTCTTCCATAAGTCGTGTTCCTCTTTTCTCACTTACCTATCTTCCCAAGTTGTAAACCACATCCCATTAAATGATGTTCTGATTATAACATTTTCCAGCGTTTCGTTCAACAATGTGACAAAATCCAACATACTTTTTTATACCTTTTTTGATTTTTTTCTATCTTCATTCGCCTTTTTCCCGTTTCTCTCCCCATGAATACTTTATTTTTTAAGATCTGCCTTCTTCCCGTGATCCCTCTTTCACCATCGTTTCGCTCTCGTTTTTTCTGTTTCTTCTTATTGAATTCCTTAAAAAAATGTGGTATTCTGTCACTTAAATAACAAATTCCATAAATTCGTATTTTTTTATTCATTTTACTCTACTACTTTAAATTGTTGAACACCAAATCGATAGAGCAAAAGAGAGTTGAGATAGTTGAAATAGAGACGAAACAGAAATGAGGGCACTATGAATCAGGCAGAGACGATACTTGAAATCAAAGATCTGTGCGTGGAATTCCGGACAATGGCGGGAACCGTACACGCGGTTGATCACTTAAATTATACGCTTCATCGCGGGGAGAAGCTCGGAATCGTCGGAGAGAGCGGAAGCGGAAAGAGTGTTTCCTCCCTCGCAATGATGCAGTTGATCCCGAATCCCCCGGGAAAGATCACCGGCGGTCAGATCCTCTATCGCAGTCAGGATCTCACAAAACTCTCTGAGAGAGAGATGAGAGGCATCCGTGGAAATGAGATCTCGATGATCTTCCAGGAGCCGATGACTTCGTTAAATCCGATCCTCCGCTGTGGAAAGCAGATTGCGGAATCGCTCAGATTACACCGCGGAATGAAGAAGAAGGAAGCGATGGATGAGGCGATTCGCATGATGCAGGCAGTCGGCATTGCAAATCCGGCGGTTCGTGCTTACGAGTATCCGCATCAGATGTCGGGCGGTATGCGCCAGAGAGTCATGATCGCGATGGCTCTCGCCTGTCAGCCTCAGATTCTGATCGCCGATGAGCCGACAACGGCTCTCGATGTGACGATTCAAGCTCAGATCCTCGATCTGATCCGCCACTTGAACGAGACGATGAAGACCTCCGTTGTCTTCATCACCCACGATCTCGGCGTTGTCAGCGAGCTGTGCGACACTGTCATCGTCATGTACACCGGTCACATCGTCGAGCAGGCTCCGGTGCGTGAGATTTTCGATAATCCTCTCCACCCTTATACACAGGGACTTTTAAGTGCGATTCCGAAGATCACGAGAGAGAGAAATCCGTTAAGCACAATCGAGGGCATGGTTCCGAACCCGACCGATAAAATCACAGGCTGCAGTTTCTGGCCGAGATGCCCCTATGCGACGGAGCGCTGTAAGCAGGAAGAGCCTCCGGTGTTCTCCGCTGGTGAAAATCGAAAGGTGCGTTGCTGGCGCTACGACAATTTGAACGAAACGACAGGAGGTTCTGACAATGACTGAACAACATGAAAATTCCAAAGACGTACTTGTCCGGGCCGATCACGTCAAAGTATATTTCAAAGGAAAAGATAAGAAATCCGGCACGGTTCGCGCTGTCGACGATGTCTCTTTTGATATCTTCAAGGGAGAGACCTTCGGTGTCGTCGGAGAGTCCGGATGCGGAAAGAGTACTCTCGGAAGAACGCTGATCCGACTGATCAATCCGACTGACGGTCACGTCTACCTCGACGGAGAGGACATCTCCTCACTCAGGGGAAACGATTTAAAGCAGATGAGAAAGAAAGCACAGATCATCTTTCAGGACCCTTCTGCCTGCCTCAACCCGAGACGGACGATTCGCCAGATCCTGATGGAGCCATTCGAGATCCATCACCTGACCGGAAAGATCGATGTGAATGCGAGAATCGAGGAACTTCTTCATCTCGTCGGACTCGACACCTATCATCTGAGCCGTTATCCGCATGAGATGTCAGGTGGACAGAAACAGCGTATCGGCATCGCCCGCGCGCTCGCCTTAAACCCGCAGATCATCATCTGCGATGAGGCAGTCTCCGCTCTCGATGTGTCGGTGCAGGCACAGGTTTTAAACCTGCTTCAGGATTTGAAAAAAAGACTCGGTCTTACCTACTTCTTCATCTCCCACAACCTGAACGTCGTCTATCAGGTCAGCGACCGCGTCGGAGTGATGTATTTGGGAAAGATGGTGGAGATCGCCACTTACGATCAGCTCTATGAAAAACGCTATCATCCTTACACCGAGGCGCTTCTCTCCGCAATCCCGCAGGTCGACGCTTCCGAGCAGAAAGAGAGAATTCATCTCTCCGGCGAGGTTCCAAGCCCGTCAAATCCGCCGTCCGGATGTCGGTTCCACACGAGATGTCCGAAGGCGTGCGAGCGCTGTTCCTGCGACACTCCGGAGCTTCGAGAGATCGAGCCTGGTCACTTTGTCGCCTGTCATCTCTATGACTGAACAAACTGAGACGAAACAAGCTGAATCCATGACTAATCATGGGATTAAGCAAGGGATACTCACTTCCCTGAATATTTTGACTGAGAGATCATGTCGGTCTGCAACCGCAATCCGGCATCTCTGATAAAATCATTGCAACCGGAAAGATACCGGCAACTTGAATTTAAACTTGAACTTGTCGATACGGAACCGTTGCAAACCAGGAAAAAAGAGGAGGTCACAATTATGAAAAAGAAAAAATTCATGGCTCTGGCACTGGCTATGGCAACCGCAGTAGGTTGTACAGCATGTGGTGGCGGTAAGTCCACCACTGAGACGACTCCGACCGGATCTTCCGATTCCGCTTCCGAGTCCCAGGCTTCCACCGGCGACAACACCGTCATCGTCGCAATGGGCGCTGGTTTCTCCACCCTCGATCCAGGATATGTATATGAGAAGTATCCTCAGCTGATCATCAATGCGTGCTATGAGAACCTGTTCAAATTCTATGAGAACGACGGAACTCCTCAGCCGGCTCTTGCAGACAGCTACGAGTTCTCCGACGACGGTCTGACCCTGACCGTAAAATTAAAGGACGGCATCGTCTTTGCAAGTGGCAACACGATAACTTCCGCCGATGTCGCATTCAGCATCAACCGTACCAAGAACTTAAAGGGCAACCCGTCCTTCATCTGTGACACGATCGACAGCATTGAGACTCCGGATGACTCCACGGTTGTCTTCCACTTAACTGAGCCGGACAGCGCAATTCTCTCTAAGCTGACTTACAGCTCCTTAGCTGTTCTTGACAGCGCAGTTGTCAAGGAGAACGGTGGAACCGACGCTGAAGATGCTGCCTCCACCGATACCGCACAGAGCTTCCTCGATGGCGCAAGCGCAGGAAGCGGTATGTACATCCTCACGAGCTACACCCCGGACGAGGAAGTTGTGCTTGAGAAGAACCCGAACTACTGGGGCACGTCAACAAACGTTGACAAGTATATTTTAAAGATTCAGCCGGATGCAAACACCCAGATGATGACGCTCTCCAGCGGAGACATCGACATCGCACTGAATCTGACCGACGACACGCTCGAGGAGCTTAAAGGTGCTGAGAACGTGGAGATCACCGACGGTCTGACAAAGATGATCGGCTTCGTGATGATGAACATGGATGAGCAGTACGGCGGTCCGGTATCTGATCCGAACGTCCAGAAGGCAATCCGCAAGGCACTTGATTACTCCGGCATCCGCATGATCTGCGGTGAGGGAACCGTGACTCCTTACTCCATCATTCAGGAAGGCTTCATGGGAAGCAAGGGCGATCGTCCGGACGATTACACAAACATTGAAGACGCAAAACAGCTCCTCGCTGACGCCGGATATCCGGATGGTTTCAGCATAGATATGACCGTATCCGATCTGGATATGGAGGGTATCCAGCTGACTGACCTTGCTCAGAAGGTAAAGGATGACCTGTCCCAGATCGGCATTGACGTCAACATCGTGACCGAGGCATGGGCTGCCGGCTACGGCGATGCTTACCGCAATGGCACGCTTGGATTCACTGTGATGTACTGGGGCGTTGATTACAGCGATCCGAACGTACAGCTCGAGTTCCTGCCGGGTGGAACCGTAGGAAAACGTGCTGGCTGGACTGCTGAGATTGATCCGGAGCTTGCAGGTATGTACACCGAGGCAATGGCTGCTACCGACAACGATGCAAGAACCCAGGTTCTTGAGAACATTCAGGATGCTATGTACGAGGATGGTCCATTTATCGTCATCGCACAGGCTCCGGCACACATTGCACACTCAAGTCGTCTGGCAAATGTAGATATCTTTGATTCCTACACGATCGACCTGACGGAAATTAATGTAAAATAATAGGAAGTTTTTTACGATTGCATCACAAGATTCAAAAGAGAGGTACTAAATGGGAGAGCTGAAATTTATTGGAAAACGTGTGGTTTATCTGGCCGTCATGCTTTTCGGAGTTGCCACCCTCGTCTTCATCCTCACAAAGATGATCCCGGGTGATCCGGTTGTTGCAAACTTGAGCCAGAGAGCCTTAAATGATCCGGAGATCGTGGCTGCCTATCGCGAAAAACACGGTCTGGACCAGCCACTCATTGTGCAGTATTTCTACTACATTCGTGACCTACTGCATTTTGACCTTGGAACGTCCATCCGCACCAACCGCCCGGTCCTTGACGACCTCGCGCGGTGCTATCCGGCAACTCTGGAGCTGGCTCTTTTCTCCATTGTGATCGCGTCCCTGTTCGGCATCCTGTTTGGCATCATCTCTGCCATTCGCCGAAACAGCATTCTCGATCAGATCGTGAGAGCCATCTCCGTCACCGGCGTCAGCATTCCGGCATTCTGGTTTGCACTGCTGATGCTCTATTTCTTCTATTATAAGATGAAGATCTTCCCGGGACCGGGACGACTCAGCAACTCGTTCTCTGCCCCAGCAACCGTGACCGGCATGTACGTCATCGACAGCCTGATCGAGGGTGATACGGCAAAGGCGCTCGACGCAGTCCGTCATCTGATCCTGCCAAGCATCGTGCTTGCTGCTTTCACGATGGGACTGATTACAAGAACCACGAGATCGAACCTGCTCGACACACTGTCTACCGACTATATCCGAACTGCAAAAGCGAAGGGTCTTAGCGGTATGGCACTGATTATCCACCATGCACTCGGCAATGTGCTGATCCCGGTTATGACTGTCATTGGTCTGGGACTCGGCAACCTGCTTGGCGGTATGGTTCTCGTCGAGACAATCTTTAAATGGCCGGGCGTCGGACAGTTCGCCTACGAATCTGTCATGGCGGCTGACTATCCTGCAATCATCGGAGTCGCTCTGTTGATTGCACTCAACTACATGATTATCAACACGATCGTCGATATCCTGTACGGAATCATTGATCCGAGAGTGAGGTGCAGCTAATGATTCATTCCCTGAAAAAACTTTTGAAATCCAACTATCTTTTTACGCTGGGAATTCTCATCTGTCTCGGATGGATTCTGGCTGCCATCCTCGCTCCGGTTATCGCCCCATATGATCCGATCACCCAGGATCTGACGATGCGTCTGAAAGCGCCATCCGCACTCCACTGGTTTGGAACGGACAACTTCGGACGTGACATTTTCAGCCGTGTGATCTATGGCGGACGCTACTCCCTGCTTGCAGGATGCCTCTCCGTCACGATCGCAGGCGTGATCGGAACGCTCTACGGTGCTCTCGCAGGATACGTCGGTGGATGGATCGACAATGTGATGATGCGTTTTTCGGAGATGATCCTCTCCTTTCCGTCGCTGATCCTCGCAATGATCATCAACGCCGTGATGGGATCAAATCTGTTCAACACGATGTTTGCACTCGTTATCGTCTCATGGCCGACTTACGCGCGCCTGATGCGAAGCGTCGTGCTCAGTGTCAAGGAAAACGAGTATGTCACTGCTTCCGAGGCGCTCGGAGCTTCCAAACTCCGTATTCTGATGTTCGACATCATCCCGAACAGTGTCAGCTCCGTGCTGATTATGGCGACGACCGATATCGGAAATAAGATCCTGATGTTCTCGACGCTGAGTTTCCTCGGACTTGGATCTGCACCGCCAACCCCGGAGTGGGGCATGATGGTTTCTGACGGTGTGGATTACTTCAATAAGTTCTGGGTCGCAGGATTTCCGGGACTTGCGATCTTCACGATGGCTGTCGGGGCGAACTTTATCGGAGATGGACTCAGAGATCTGCTTGATCCGAAGCTGAGGACGCAGTTCTAATTTTTTCGCCTTCGTTGCCCGCATACAAATAAATTCTATCAAACAATATCTTTTCAAAAAATCCCGCAACCGGGATTTTTTGTGCATCTGGGATCTTTTTTCCCAGATTAATCCGTACTATAATTTCCTTAGATAAAAATTCCTTATGTAGATTTCCTCTTACTAAGAGAGCAGATATATATAAGAAATTACAAATAGAATTAGAAAGGACGTTATTTATCATGAATGAATCAAGAGCAAATCGAATTCTCACTGCATTGAAGGAGCAGGGGGCGGAGCAGATGCTTATCGTTGATCCGATGTCTATCTGCTATCTGACTGGTGTATCTATGGCTCCATTTGAGCGTTTCTACGGTCTTCTGCTTCGCGCTGATGGTCATCATGTTTATTTCCTGAATCGTCTCTTCCATGTTCCGGAGGATGTCGGCATTGAGAAAGTATGGTATTCTGACACCGATCCGATTATGGAAATCGTTGCAAAGTATCTCGACAAGGATGCTCCTCTTGCAGTTGATAAGGAATTGAAGGCTCGTTTCCTGCTTCCGCTGATGGAGATGCACTCTGCATCTGCTTTCATCAACGGCTCTCTCGCTGTCGATACGACCCGCGGAGTCAAGGATGAAGATGAACAGGAAAAAATGCGCGTCGCTTCTGACATCAACGACAGGGCGATGGCTCAGTTCAAGACATTGATTCACGAAGGCATAACCGAGAAAGAGGTCGCAGATCAGATGCTTCAGATCTATCTCGATCTCGGTGCCGATGGTTATTCATTCCCACCTCTCGTCGCTTTCGGTGCAAATGCTGCTGATCCGCATCATTCTCCGGATGACACGGTTGTCAAGGCTGGCGACTGCGTATTGTTCGATGTCGGATGCATCAAGGACGGTTACTGCTCCGATATGACCCGTACTTTTTATTTTAAGACGGTAAGTGATGAACACCGCAAAGTCTATGATACCGTTCGCATGGCAAATGAGACTGCAATCTCCAAGATCCGTCCGGGTGTTCCGCTCCATGTGTTTGATGATACTGCAAGAGGTCTGATCAGCGACGCCGGTTGGGGCGAATATTTTACCCATCGTCTCGGTCACTTTATCGGTCTGTCCGAGCATGAGTTCGGAGATGTCTCCTCGACAAACATGTGGGAGGCAAAGCCGGGCATGATCTTCTCGATCGAACCGGGTATCTATCTGCCGAAGGATACGGGTGTGCGCGTTGAGGACCTTGTTCTCGTGACTGAGGACGGCGTCGAAGTGCTCAACCACTATCCGAAACAGCTTGAGATCATTGAATAATTGTAACTGTTCAGTAGGTCTGCGCATTTACTGCGCTGACCGTACAAAAATATGAGCTGGCAAGCAAAAATCCCATTGTCGAAGACAATTTTTAATGGATTTTTGCTCGTGACTGTGAAGGTACTGAACAGTTACGAATAATTGCAAAAAACAGGAGGATACAGATCTGGCATGAAACATCCGATTGTCACACTTCATATGGCAAACGGCGCCGACATCGTGATTGAGCTTCTTCCCGAGTCCGCACCGAACACCGTAAACAGCTTTCTCTTTGGTGCCTGCAACGGCTACCTTGACCACCACGCAATTGAGCGCATCGTCCCGGGAAACTGGGTCGATGTGAGCTACACGGCATTTGGAAAGAAAGAGCTTCAATATCTGATTCCGAATGAATTTGAACTTCATCCGGAGATCACTCCACTCGACTCCCACCCGGGCTGTGTCTGCATGGGCGGATATGGAGAAGCAGGACTTGCAAGCTGTGAGTTCTTTTTCCCGCTCCGCGACTGTCCGGATCATAAGGGAACCTACCCGGTATTTGGACATGTCGTATCTGGAATGGACGAAATCAAGCGCATTGCGGGCGTAAAGACCGTTCCGGTTGATTTTCCGATTCCGGGAGTTGAAGTAAATAAACCAGTGGAGCCTCAAGTGATTGAAACTGTTGAGGTCGAGCTTTTTGGACAGACTTACCCAGAGCCGATCCGTGTGGAGAATCCAAAACTGCCAAAATGCTGGTCGAAATTGTAAGTTGAGTTCAAGTCGACGCAAGCATCGACCTGACGCGTAATTCCGGTCAGCTTTGCTGACCTTTTCCCATCAAAATTACTGCGTATCTTCGCGGAGTGTATAACTCAGAAGGGGATTTTCTGTTATGAAAATCCCCTTATAAACTGATACAGATCTTCAAAAAAAATGGCTAAATGTCTCATTTTCATTTTTTCTTGTTTGTAGTACAATATCTGTAACTATCTAATAGGTCTGCGCATTTTCTGCGCAAACTTTTTTAATTTTAATAAACATAGGAGAGGGAAAGAGAATGAATTTTCTGGAAGAACGCATTGTAAAAGACGGAGTTGTAAAACCGGGTAACGTACTGAAGGTAGATACCTTCCTGAATCATCAGATGGATATTGAGCTGATCGATCAGATGGGTGCTGAGTTCAAGAAACGTTTTGGTGACGCTCCGATCACTAAGATCCTGACAATCGAGGCTTCCGGCATCGGCATTGCCTGCCTGGTTGCACGTCACTTCCATGTTCCGGTTGTATTTGCAAAGAAATCCAAGAGCATCAATCTTGATGGTGAAATGTATGTCGCTGAGGTGGAGTCTTTCACCCACAAGTGCAAGAATCAGATCATCGTTTCCAAGAAGGTACTGAGTTCGGAGGATCACGTCCTGATCATCGACGACTTCCTTGCAAATGGCTGTGCTCTTCAGGGACTCCTCTCCATCGTGGCTGAATCCGGCGCATCCGTTGAGGGCATCGGTATCGCAATCGAGAAGGGCTTCCAGCCGGGCGGTCGCATGATCCGCAACCTTGGATACCACCTCGAGTCCCTCGCAATCGTGGATGGCATGAACGACGAGACGGGCGAGATCCTCTTCCGTCCGCAAGAGGCATAAACGATGAAATCGACAGAGTCCTCCGTTCAGAACATTTACACACTTGACGGTCATGTCCCGCTCGCGCAGGCAGTTCCATTTGGTCTCCAGCACATTCTGGCAATGTTCGTCGCAAACATCGCGCCGATCATCATTGTCACCGGAGCCTGCGGACTTGATGCCTCCCACAGCGCAATGCTGATTCAGTGTGCAATGATCATTGCCGGTATCGGAACGCTGATTCAGCTCTTCCCAATCTGGAAGCTCGGATCTGGACTTCCGATCGTCATGGGAATCAGCTTTACCTTCGTCTCTGTATTCTGCTATATCGGTCCGGCCTACGCTTACCCTGCAATTGTCGGAGCTGTCCTTGTCGGCGGACTGATCGAGGGTATCCTCGGACTGTTTGCAAAGTACTGGATGAAGCTGATCACTCCGATCGTCTCCGCAAGTGTTGTGACCTCAATTGGATTTTCCCTGTTATCTGTCGGTGCAGCCTCCTTCGGAGGTGGCAGCGGAAGCGAAAACTTCGGCGCACCGTCAAACTGGATTCTCGGAACGGTGACGCTGATCTGCTGTCTGCTGTTCCACATTTTTGCAAAATCGTATTTTAAACAGCTCTCCGTCCTCTTTGGACTGATCGTCGGTTATATCCTTGCGATCTTTATGGGAGTGGTTGACTTCTCTGCTTTGCAGGGTGTCTCTGTTGTCGCACTTCCGAGCTTTCTCCCGTTTAAGCCGGAGTTTGACCTGAACGCGATTATCGCGGTCACGCTGATCTTCCTCGTCTCTGCGACAGAGACGATCGGTGACACCTCCGCACTCGCATCCTCCGCACTTGATCGAAATGCCTCCGAGAAAGAGACGACCGGATCGATCACCTGCGATGGTTTCGTGAGTTCGATCTCCGCACTGTTCGGATGTCTTCCGATCACGTCCTTCAGCCAGAACATCGGTCTCGTCGCAATGACAAAAGTCGTAAACCGCTATGCGATTGCGACGGGTGCTATTATCATGATCATTGCCGGCATCTTCCCGGCTGTGGGTGCACTTCTTGCAACGCTCCCGGATGCGGTTCTCGGCGGTTGCACGATCATGATGTTCGGAATGATCGTCATGAGTGGAATCCAGATGATGAGCCGTTGCGGTTACAGCCAGAGAAACATCACGATCGCCTCGGTTTCTCTGAGTGTCGGAATCGGATTTACTCAGGCACCGGAGCTCTTCGAGATCTTCCCGCAGATCATCCGCACCGTGTTTGCAGAAAACTGCGTTGCCGTTGTCTTCCTTGTATCCGTCATCCTGAACCTGGTTTTGCCGGCTGATATGGAAGCAACATCCGCAAAGAAAAATGGATAATCCTTGCTTGTTTTAATGGAAATACAGGACATTTTTCTCTTGCGAAATTCTACATTTTGTGATAGCCTATTAACGTCAAAATGCGTGTATAGGTTCAAGATAGGTTCGAATTTATGCGATGCATGAACGATAACCACGATAGGGTTGAACGTTTCTACCAGCTGCCGAAACAGTTGCCTACAGGCTTCTGTTTCGCGTATGCTGGTTTTTTGTGCGCCTTTCTGACAGCATCACCGGCATTAACAGCATTAACGATGCAGAATTGCGGTTATTTATTACCATTTTTGTTTAAAGAAAAGGAGTTTTGTACATGAGTCAGAATCAGAAAAATTATGATGTCATCATCATCGGAGCAGGTCCGTCCGGTATCTTCTGTGCTTACAAGCTGATTGAGAAGAGACCGGATATGAAAATTCTCATGATCGAGAAAGGTCGCCCGATCGAAAAGCGTGTATGTCCAAAGAGAACGACTGGTGTATGTGTCGCCTGTAAGCCGTGCTCCATCACGACCGGATTTGCAGGCGCAGGAGCATTCTCCGATGGAAAACTGTCTCTCTCCCCGGATGTCGGAGGAAATCTTCCGGAGATTCTCGGTTATGACCGCGCAGTGCAACTCATCAAGGAATCCGATGATATTTATCTGAAATTCGGCGCAGACACCAGCGTATACGGTGTCGACAAGCAGAGAGAGATCGAGGAGATCCGCCGTAAGGCAATCGGTGCAAACTTAAAGCTGATCGAGTGCCCGATCCGTCATCTCGGAACTGAGGAAGGATACAAGATTTACACCCGTCTTCAGGAGCATCTGCTCGCTCAGGGTGTCATCATGGAATTTAATACGATGGTCGAGAATATCATAATTGAAGACAACGTCGCAAAGGGTGTCATCACCGACAATGGCGATACCTACTACGCACCGGAGATTGTCTCCGCAATCGGTCGTGAGGGTTCCGACTGGTTCTCCCACATTTGCGGAGAACATGAGATCGAGACTCAGGTCGGAACCGTCGACATCGGTGTCCGCGTTGAGGTTCGCGATGAGGTTATGGAGTTCCTGAATAAGAATCTCTATGAGGCAAAGCTCGTCTACTATACCCCAACCTTCGACGATAAGGTTCGTACCTTCTGTACCAACCCGTCCGGTGAGGTTGCAACGGAGTATTATGAGAACGGTCTTGCCGTTGTAAATGGTCACGCTTACAAGTCTCAGGAATACAAGACAACCAACACAAACTTTGCACTTCTTGTGAGCAAAAACTTCACCCGTCCGTTCAACGAGCCGATTGAGTACGGCAAACACATCGCCCAGCTTTCCAACATGCTCTGCGGTGGTCGCATCATGGTTCAGACTTTCGGTGATTTTCAGAGAGGACGTCGTACCACGGAGGAGCGTCTGTGCAGAAACAATCTGATCCCGACCTTAAAGGATGCCGTTCCGGGAGATCTCTCTCTTGTTCTGCCTTACCGTATTATGAAGGATATCAGCGAGATGCTGATCGCACTCGACAAGGTGACTCCGGGTATCGCAAGTGATGAAACTCTGCTCTACGGTGTTGAGGTAAAATTCTACTCCAACAAGGTTGTTGTAAACAAGGACTTCGAGACAAGCATCTCCGGTCTGCGCGCAGTCGGCGACGGTGCATCCGTGACAAGAGGACTTCAGCAGGCATCTGCAAACGGACTCAGCGTGGCAGAAAGCATTCTGAAGCAGATGGAGCAGTAATGTAAGAAATATTGTTTTTCCACAGAAGAAATGCGCGGAAGATTTCCACAATCCTCCGCGCATCTTTTTATCCACAATCATCTGAGATTTTTTTCGTTTTTTGCACATCTCAATCTCACATGCTGATTCACATCGTCCTAATTTGTATTCTGATTTGTACTCTGATTTGCCTTCTCATTCGTATTCTCATTCGTATTCTCAGAATCCTGTTCTTTTATATCGTTTGTATTTTTCGCATCTTCCGCAAGTTTTCCGATTGCAAGTAGAAGCTCTTTTGCCTTCTCAAGCATTGCCATACAATCTTTCTGCTTCTTTCTCTCTGTATACAGGAAATATGGCTCTTCCGTCATCATAAACTTGAGATTGCCCTTCTGAGAAGCAACAAGCTCCGGAATTCCCGACGGATCGAGTTTTGCCTGCTTGAACATCTTTAAGCGCACTTCCTGACGGTTGATTTTGACCTCCGTCACATAAGCGCGGTGTGCCTCTGCTTTGAGCATCGCGACGACAAGCAGATTTTCCACCGGTTTGGGGATCTCTCCGAAACGGTCAAGTAGTTCATCCTGCATATCCATGTATTCCTCTTCGTTCTCAATCCCAGAAATTCGCTTGTAAATGTCGAGCTTCTGATACTCATTCTTGATATAGGAAGCCGGAATATAAGCGTCGATGTCACACTCCACAACGGATTCGAACTCGTCCTCCTCATTTCGCTCTCCCTTGAGCGCAAGGACTGCCTGATTCAAGAGCTTACAGTACAGATCGTATCCGACTGCCTCCATATGGCCGTGCTGTTCCGCGCCGAGCACATTTCCCGCTCCTCGAATCTCGAGATCTCGCATCGCGATCTTGATTCCACTTCCGAGTTCCGTGAATTCTCGGATTGCCTGAAGACGCTTCTCCGCCTCTTCCTTGAGGAGTTTGTCTCTCTTATACATCAGAAATGCATACGACGTGCGGTTCGAGCGTCCAACACGCCCGCGGAGCTGATAGAGCTGGGAGAGTCCCATCTGATCGGCATCATGGATGATCATCGTGTTCGCATTTGGGATATCAAGACCGGTCTCAATGATCGTTGTCGACACAAGCACATCGGTATCGCCGTTGATAAAATCAAACATGATCTTCTCGAGCTTGTGCTCCGGCATCTGCCCGTGCGCGTAGACGACATTTGCGGACGGAACGAGCTTCTGAATCTTTCCTGCAACCTCCTCGATATCCTTGACGCGGTTATATACATAGTAGACCTGTCCGCCCCGCGCAAGCTCACGGTTCACCGCCTCGCGGATCATCTCCTCGTTGTACTCCATCACATAAGTCTGGATTGGAACTCGGTCAACCGGCGGTTCTTCGAGCACGCTCATATCACGGATTCCGACAAGGCTCATATGCAAAGTCCGCGGAATCGGCGTCGCCGTCATTGTCAGAACATCGACATTTTCCTTGAGCTGTTTGATTTTCTCTTTGTGCGCGACACCAAAGCGCTGTTCCTCATCGATGATCAAAAGACCGAGATCCTTGAATTTCACATCTTTTGAGAGCACGCGGTGTGTACCGATCACAATGTCAGCCTGCCCCTTTTTGAGTGCCTCAATCGTGTTCTTGATCTGCGTCGGTGTCCGGAACCGCGACATCAGATCGACGCGGACGGGGAATTCCTTCATTCTCTGGACAAAGGTATTGTAATGCTGTTGCGCAAGAATCGTCGTCGGGACGAGATAGACAACCTGTTTGCCCTCCTGAATCGCCTTAAATGCCGCACGCAGGGCAATCTCCGTCTTGCCATAACCGACATCCCCACAAATCAGACGATCCATAATCTTATGGCTCTCCATGTCGCGCTTCGTGTCCTCAATCGCCGTGAGCTGATCGTCCGTCTCCTCATACGGGAAAAGTTCCTCAAATTCTCTCTGCCACACCGTGTCCGGTCCATAAACAAATCCATCCGTATTCTGTCGCGCCGCATAGAGCTTGACTAAATCCTTCGCGATCTCCTTCACAGCAGTGCGCACGCGGGTCTTCGTCTTGTTCCACTGTTCTCCGCCGAGTTTATTGAGCTTCGGCGCCTTTGCGTCCCCACCCGCATACTTCTGGATTCCCTCAAGTCTTGTCGCCGGCAGATAAAGATTTCCTCCATCCGCATACTCGATCTTCAAATAGTCTTTTACAATCTTATCTCTCTCGATCTTCTCAATTCCGCGGTAAATGCCAAGTCCGTGATCTTCGTGAACGACATAGTCGCCGACAGAAAGCTCGGTAAAACTCTGAATCTTCTTTCCCTCATACGAGGTTTTCCGACGCTTCTTTTTCTTGCGCTCCACACCAAACATATCACCCTCAGTGATCACGACAAATTTGATCTGCGGATACTCAAATCCACGGTGGAGCTTTCCATACGTCACGAGAATCTCACCCGGCTGAACCTTTCTCTCCTCATCATCCGGGCAAAATGCGCTCAGCTCGTACTCTCTCAAATCGCCTGCAAGACGGCTTGCCCTTGTCCTCGAACCCGAGAGCAGAATCACACGGTATTTCTCGCGCTTCCACCGTTGAAGATCCTTGATCAGCATCTCAAAATTATTCTGATAGGACGCAACATTCTTCACACTGATCGCATAGCGGTTCTTCACTTCCATCCCCGGAAGTTTCTGTTCCAGTCCGGTCAGATAAACGGTATTTGCGCGCTGTGCATGTGCGAGAACCTCATTGACCGGATAGAGAAGAGCAGTCTGCCCCGGAAGCAAATATCCCTTCTCCAGGCGGTGCATCATGCTCTCTCGAAACTCTGTCTCAACTGCGGTTCCCTTTTCGCGAAGCCGCGCCGGCTCATCCAGAAAGATTATACTCGTCTCCGGATCGAAGTAATCAAGAAATGACACCGTCTCCTTGCTGAAATACGAGAGATAGGCATCAAGCCCCTGTAGATCCCATCCCTCCTCAATGCCCTCAGTCAGCTCATTCACAATCCGCAGGATGCGCCCGGCTTCCTCGGTCTTTCGCTGGCTTCTCAGACTTTGCTCATAGATCTTCTCCTCCTCACGGATTCTCTTCACTCCATCTGTGAGCTGAAACGGGGTCAGAATCGTCTCCATCGCCGGATAGATGGAAATCAAATCGAGCTGTTCAATCGAGCGCTGACTCTCCAAATCAAACGAGCGGATTGAGTCAACCTCCGTGTCCCACAGCTCAATTCGAATCGGCACTTCCTCGGTCAACGGGAAAATGTCGAGAATGCCTCCGCGAATTGAGAACTGTCCCATTCCGTCGACCTGAGCCGTGCGCTCATATCCGAGTCGCACAAGCTGATCTTTCCAGTAATCCAGATCGAGTTCCTGACCGTTCTCGATATGCAAAACGTGTTTTTTCATCTGCGAGAGCAAGAGAAGATGATCCATCAGACCGTCAAGCGTCGTCACAACCACGCCGGTCGGGTCTTCCATCAGATGACGAAGCACAGAGATTCGCTGGCGCGCCAGAAGGTTTCCGTGAATGTCCGCGCTGTAAAACAGCAGATCCTTTGCGGGATACAGCCACACATCATTCCGGAAACAGCAGAAATCGTCGTAGATCTCCTTTGCTCTCGCATCCTCATACGTCACCACAAGTTTCCACGGCACATCAAAAGCTGTCTCCTGCATCAGATGTACCTTCTGGGAATCCATGCATCCGCTGACCTGAACGGGACCTTTTCTCCGCTGGATCTCTCGATTCAACTCTTCGAACTCCGCCAGTTCCGACAGCGGACTTGCAAATACCTGACTCATCTTCTCTTCACCTCCACATATCTATTCAATGTAAATCTGAAAAATCCTTTTTAATACTTTTACTCTGCTTTTTTCTTTGCATTGTAATGATTCATCGCACGCTCAGCACTATCTCGCAACATCATTTCTACCGCGTCTGATGCCTCCTTAAATGCTTCATTCATCACGGTCTGATCTTCAGCCGAAAAATGTCCCAGCACATAGTCTGCAAGATCCATCTTCGGCGGTTTTGCACCAACTCCAACCTTGATTCGCGGGAATTCCTGGGTTCCAAGCTGAGCAATGATATTTTTAATTCCATTGTGACCGCCTGCGCTTCCCTTCAGACGGATTCTGAGCTGTCCCGGATCAAGGCTGATGTCATCATAAATCACAATCAGCTCCTCAGACGGATCAAGTTTGTAGTAATCCATAACCTCACGGATACTCTCTCCGCTGAGGTTCATATATGTCTGCGGTTTCACAAGAATGACCTTTTCGCCCTCTATCATTCCCTTTCCACAAAGTGCTTTATGCTTCTTCTCACTCACATCAATGTTGTGGCGATCTGCCAGCACATCGATCACGGAAAAGCCTGCATTGTGTCTTGTCTTATCATATTCCCGTGTCGGGTTTCCAAGTCCTGCAATTATATACATTGTTCTTTCCTTTCTCACATTACACGTTCAAATAATTCTGTATACTCATATTTTCATTTTTTATCCAATTTCATAAAATAAGAATTTTGAGTCTTGCACCATTTTAGCAGTTGTAACGTGGGTTGTAAAGTCCCGCCTAACTCTCTCTCATCTTTAATTTTTTCCTATAACTTCTATCTAAATTTTTTTATAGTGCAAAAAAAGAAGCCTCGCAAGACTTCTTTTTCACATTTCTGTTTTTATGCGTTATGTTAATAGTTGGAATGAAATTCTTTAGAATCTTGAGAGTAACTAGCAGGGCTCTGAGGGCGGGAAAGATCCTGCAAACCCGTGTGAGACGTCGGTGTTTAGGTCGCGTATTCTGCGACCTTATGCACCGTTACGTCGAACCCGGAGTGCGAACGAGTTTGCAGGACTTTACCCGCCTGAGGAGCCCCACCCAATTTTCAAAATTCTCAAAGCCCTCAAAATTCATAAAAGAATTCGATTCCTATTAGTACCAAAATCAAAACTCCCAAGAGATAGCCTTGATTACAGCACCATATCCAGGAAATTCTGTGCTCTCTCGCTCTTCGGATGTGAGAAGAACTCTGCCGGATCGGCATCCTCGACAATCAGTCCATTATCGATGAAGCAAACTCTGTCAGATACCTCTCTCGCAAATCCCATCTCATGCGTGACAAGCGCCATCGTGATTCCGGTATGTGCGAGTCCCTTGATAACCTCAAGAACCTCTTTTACCATCTCCGGATCAAGTGCACTCGTCGGCTCATCGAACAACATGATCTCCGGTTCCATCGCAAGCGCTCTCGCAATTGCAATTCTCTGCTTCTGACCACCAGAGAGCTTGCCCGGATAAGACTGTGCCTTCTCCGTCAGCCCAACGAGTTTCAGCAATTCCATCGCCTTCTGCTCTGCCTGATCCTTGGAGAGTTTATTTACACGGATCGGGGCATACGTCATATTTTCCATGACAGTCATATGCGGGAACAGATTAAAATGCTGGAACACCATTCCGATGTTCTTTCGGATTCCCTGAATATCCGTCTTCGGTGCGGTAATATCCTTTCCTGCGATCAGCACCTGACCGCTTGTCGGACGCTCCAGAAGGTTCATACATCTCAGAATCGTGGATTTTCCGGAACCGGACGGTCCGATCAGGGTTACAACCTGTCCCTTCTCGATCTTTAAGTTGATTCCCTTTAATACTTCCAGAGAGCCAAAGCTCTTATGTACATCACGAAACTCGATCACTTCTGTTCACCCACCTCTCAAGACGGCTTGCAACCATCGATAAAATCATTACCAGAATATAATAAATCACAGCGATAACCAGATACGGCTCAAAGAAACGGAATGTGAGCACCGTGATCTGATCTGCTGCACGAAGCAGTTCCATCGCTCCGATATAAGAAAGAATCGAGGACTCCTTCAACAGAGAAATCGCCTCGTTCACCAAACTCGGCAGGATGTGCTTGACAGCCTGTGGAAGAATGATGTCCTTCATCATATCGCGATAGCCGACACCGAGGGACATTGCAGCCTCATACTGTCCCTTGTCTACACCATTGATTCCGCCTCGGAAAATCTCAGAGATATACGCTGCGGAATTCAGAGAGAACGTCAGAACACCGGACTGCATCGTCGTCAATGTCATTCCCGTCAACTGCGGAAGTCCAAAATGGACGATACACAGCTGAACGAGAAGCGGAGTTCCTCGGAAAATAGAAGTATAAAACGTTCCAAACCAGTTTAATGGTCTGCATTTGCTGATTTTAATCAACGACAGCAGAACACCAAGCACGAATCCAAGCACAGCCGAGATAGCCGTTATCTTTAAGGTTGTCAGCGCGCCATGGTAAAGAAACGGCCAGTACTGCCAGACGCTACTAAAATCGAGCTTCATATAAATATTCCTACCTTTCCGGATTCATTAATCAAAAATCAAATTAGTCCAGAATGAACTGCTCGCTCAGATGATCTGCGATGATGGCATCAAGCTCACCATTCTCCATCATCTCTTTGAGCGTGTTGTTGAAGGTCTCATAGTACGGAGAATTCTTCGGGAAACCGATTGCAAAGCAGTCATCGGTCTTGTCAAGCAGGCTCATCTTCAGCTCTGCATTGTTCTTTAAGAACTCTGCTGCACCAGCACCATCAATGATGCAGGCATCTGCACGTTTGCTCTTTACTTCCTCGATACATGCCGGGCTTCCCTGAATACCTACTGCCTGAGCATCCGGAATGCTCTCAGCTACCTGCTGGTAGTTGGTTCCAAATGCATAAGCAACGGTCTTGCCCTGAAGGGAATCCAGGTTCGGATAATCATCCTCTGCGCGATATACGATTGCATTTCTCGGATAGAAGAAGATATCGGAGAAATCCAGAGTCTTCTCTCTCTCCTCAGTCGGAGCCATACCGCCACTGCAGAAATCAATCTGTCCAGCCTGAATTGCTGCCATCAGGCTCTTAAACGGCATATCAACGAACTCTACGGTTCCGCCATTCTTCTCAACAACATCCTTTACGATGTCGATGTTCATACCAACATAGGTCTTTGATCCGTCTGCTGCCATCTCGATAGACTCAAACGGTACGAAAGTTGCAGAACATCCAACCTTTACGGTCTTTCCGTTGAATGGGTTGTCAGCAGATACCTCTGCCTCACTGCTCTCTGCTTCCTCAGAACTGCTCTCAGCCTCTGCGGAAGTGCTCTCCTCACTACTGCTCTCTGCGACAGAAGCCTCTGCGGTGGTCTCCGCACTCTTACTGCTTCCACAACCGGTCAGCAGACCGATTGCCATCATTGCGCTTGCTGCCCAAATCAGACTTTTTCTCATTGTTTTTCTCCTCCTCATTTGTACCTATATGTATCAAAATACAAGATATCGCATAATTATAGCACTTTCATCCACAGGTTTCAACTGTCCATGTATGCAAATCCGAACAGAAATCATACAAAATCTAGTGAAAATGTCATTCGTAATTTGTTTTTCTCATTTTTTGTTTTTTCACGCAAAGGCGCTGGCAGTTGACATTGCGAAAAACCATGCTTATAATCGAGATGCATCCCAATTCCGAACAAATTCGGATCTCTTTTAATGGATGCAGTGGAATATGTCTTTATTTTCTATATTTATACATTTGTTTTATTTCTGACAAATTTGCAAAAAACGCAAACCTACCTAATGGAAACTAATGGAAACCTGAAAGGAGTATCATTACTTATGAGTTACATTGCAGATGGAAAAAGCAGTGGTCCTGCAATCACCTGGCCGAATGGTGCCCGGATTGCTGTCATGGTCACCTTCGATTACGATGCCGAATTTCTCCGCATCTCCCGCGCAAAGACAAAGGGAACGAAAATCGGATTCACAGACTTCTCCCGCGGACAGTATGGCCCGCACGAAGGACTTCGCCGATGCCTCGACATGCTCGACACGATGAACATCAAATCCACATTCTTCGTTCCGGGAATCGTCGCTGAGACTTACCGCGACACCGTTGAGGAGATTCACCGCCGGGGTCACGAGATCGCCTGCCACGGATATATGCACGAGTCCGATCCGAATCTCTCCCGTGAGGAGATGTGCGAGATTCTTGACCGAAGTGAGGCAATTCTTGCTGAGATCACCGGAAGAAAACCGGTCGGTCACCGCGGACCGGAGAGCGTGATCCATCCGTTTACCCCACAGCTTCTTGCTGAGCGCGGATACCTTTACAGCTCCTCAATGAAAGACTGTGACTGGGCTTATCTCTGGGATCAGGATGACAAGACGCTTCCTCTCGTCGAGCTTCCAAACGACATCACGATGGACGATTTTACCTATTATTATTTCACGTTCAGTGATCCCGCTGTCCGCTGTATGTATCCGAACCGCGAGGTATTCGGAAACTGGAAACAGGAATTTGACGGACTTGCACTCGAAGGTAACAAGATTTTCATCCTGAAACTTCACCCTCAGATGATCGGTCGCGCAAGTCGAATCGGAATGGTCGGCGAACTGATTTCCTACATGAAGGCACACGGCGCATGGATTGCAACCTGCGAGGAAGTTGCCCGCTATGTCCTGGAACAGAATCAGAACGGAAATCAGACTCAAAATCTGTCGACAAACTTAAACAATCGGACAGAAGAAAACGGAGGAATTCAGTGATGAACGCAGAGACAATCAAATGGCCGGATAACAAACGAATTGCCGTCATGATGGCATTCGATCTCGATGCAGAAACGATGTGGACAACACACGGAGACGGAAGCACCGCACACATGACAAACCTTTCCCGCGGGGCATACGGTCCGAAACAGGGAGTTCCGCGCATCCTCGACATGCTCGACGTCCATCAGGTAAAGGCAACCTTCTTCATCCCGGGTGTCATCGCAGAGAAATATCCACTCGTCGTGAAAGAAATCGCAAGACGCGGACACGACATCGGTTTCCACGGCTATCTCCACGAGGAATCCACTGCAACGACTTACGAGCAGGAAGACGCAACAATGCATCGCAGTGAAAAGATCATCTATGATCTGACCGGTCAGAAAATCGCCGGTCATCGCGCACCCGGTGGAGTCATCCACGATTACAGCCTGCGCCTCTTCCTTGAGCACGGCTATATTTACAGCAGTAACTGGCGTGACAGCGACGGTCCGTTTCTCCACCAGATCGACGGAAAGACCGTCCCGCTCGTCGAACTTCCAAAAGACTCGATCTTCGACGACACCGCCTATGATTTCTACACCGATGCCGCCCCGGAACGCTACGGACTCAAGTCCCCGGATGAGATGTACGAGATCTGGAAAGATGAGTTTGACACCCTTGCCGTCGAGGGACGCATGATCAACTTCGTTCTCCACCCTCAGTTTGTCGGACGCGCAAGCCGTGTTCAGATGCTCAGCCGGCTGATCGGCTACATGAAATCTCACGGCGCATGGCTCGACACAAACCGTGCCGTTGCCTCCTGGGTTTTAAAACAGAACGGTTTTTCGGTGCCGGATCATGAGTAACGCAAGCACCCAAACAAGAGCACAGTCAAAGGAATCACAGACCCCAGACATTCTGTCCGACTCCGCCCAGCGCCACCTAACGCGCACGATTCTGATGCTCGCATGGCCCGCGATCCTCGAACAGTTTCTGATCTGTATGGCTTCCCTCGCAGATACCGCAATGGTCGGCTCGATCGGCGCATCTGCGACTGCGGCCGTTGCCGTCAACATCTCGAGCATCTGGCTGATCAACGGATTTATCACTGCGCTCAGCGTGGGATTCTCCTATTTGATTTCCCACACCGTCGGCGCTGGAGATCCCGTCCACGCCCGGCGCATCACAGCTCAGGCTCTCCTCTGTTCTGCGGTTCTCGGAATCACCCTGTCTCTGGCAGTGGAACTGATCTGTCACCCGCTCCCAATCTGGCTCGGCGCAGATCCCGAGGTCATCCCTCAGGCTCAGCGCTACATGCAGATCATCGGCTTTGGGCTGACTGCACAGGCGATGTGCGTGACGATCTCCGCAGTCTTCCGTTCCGCCGGAAACACACGGATTCCATTGACCGCCAACCTGACGGCAAACGTCGCCAACATCATCGGAAACTTTTTCCTGATCTATCCGACACGGACAATCACGATTGGAGGAACTTCGTTTTCGATCTGGGGAGCAGGTCTCGGTGTCGCCGGTGCCGGAACTTCGACCGCACTCTCCCAGTGTCTGCTCCTGCTGATCCTTCTCGCCTTTCTGACATTTGGAAAGACACCGATTCAGCTCAATCTTCTTCACGCAGACTTTCGCGTAGAACGGCAGACCCTCGCCCAGCTCTGGCAGATCAGCGTGCCCGTACTCCTTGAGCGCCTGACTCTGACTTCTGGACAGATCGCCCTGACCGCGATGATCTCGGGACTTGGTACAATCTCCCTCGCCGCCCATTATCTGACGAACCAGACAGAGGGAATTCTCTACCTGCCCGCCTACGGTTTTGCCTACACCGCAACCGCACTTGTCGGGCAGGCACTCGGCGCACATCGAACAGACCTCGCAGACCGCTTTGCCGTCCGGATCAGCTGGATTGGCTCGATCGTCATCGTTCTCGCCTGCGTTCCTGTCGCCCTGTTCTCCGGTCCGATCATCCACCTGTTCAGCCCGGACCCTGATGTCGTCGCACTCGGAACGCGCACCCTCTTTGTCGCAGCCACGACGGAGATCTTTTTCAGTTTCACCGTGATCGCCGGCGGAATCTTCCGCGCTTCCGGTGATGTCCGCTTCGCTCTCCTCGTGAGCATCATCGGCATGTGGGGACTGCGCATCGGTCTCGTCTGGTTTGCAATCCACCCGCTCGGACTCGGTGTCGTCGGTGTCTGGCTTGCAATCGCAGTCGACTGCCTGATCCGCATGATCCTGTGTATCTGGAGAATCAAAAGCAAAAAATGGAGAAGAAACCAGAACTGACTCTGGTTTCTTCTCCATTTTTATCATCTATTATATAAAACACCAGTTTACAACTTTATAAATGGTAGACGTGCTGGCAAGCCAGTTGTTTTAAAGCCTTTATCATAGCATTTGAT
>JAJEPU010000041.1 GCA_020686985.1 Brotaphodocola catenula | reverse complement strand
ATGGCTGCATGGATCATTTTTTCGAATCATGGTGCAATTTTTAGGCTAGAGATTGCTCCGTGAATAATTCAGGTTTAATAAAAAAATCAGATAAATAAAACGGCTTTGTGAAAAAAATCCCAAGTATTCCCTAAAGTGTTAAAAAAGTATAAAGTTTCCATCCACCTATTGACAGAGTGACAAGTTGTCATTATAATAAGTGACAGATTGTCACCAGAAAGTCTGGGCTCGTGTGAGGTGATGGATGACCGGTTTTAAGTTTGAGCCAATGCTCTGGGAGCGTTGACTTGAATGCAGAGGTCGGGCAGAAAAATGTGGGTCAGACTGCATCTGTCGGCGGACAGTCGCATAACAATCAGAAACAGGTGTCAGAAATTTAGAAACCGGAGACAGAAAAAGGAAGGAAAAGGAAGAGAAATGAAAGGAAAGATGAAGTGGATTGTTGGCGGAATCGTAGTGATTCTTGCCGGAGGACTGATTTACTCCCGCTTTTTCAAGAAAGAGCCAGTTGTGGAGTATGAGAACCGTCCGACTGTTGCTGTGGAACAGCCTCAGCAGGGAAATATTGTATTGTATACGGATGTAACCGGTGTCGTGGAGCCCCAGTCCAGAGCATCGGTAATGCCGAAGATGGACGGTGAGGTTCTGGAGGTTTACTTCCAGGCAGGAGATACGGTGAAGGCAGGACAGCCGTTAATCAAGATCGATTCGGACGCTCTGACATCCCTTCAGCTTCAGGTCGACGCTGCAAAGGTCGCTCTTGACAGTGCGAACGATAACCTGACCCGTACCCAGGCGCTTGCAGTAGATGGATTTGTCTCTCAGCAGGCACTTGAGCAGGCACAGAATTCCGCAAAGAGTGCGCAGATCTCTTATGATTCTGCAAAGCATCAGTATGATCTTCAGGTCGGGTACACGACTGTGACTGCTCCGATGGATGGTGTGATTGAGAACCGTAATGTTGAGCTTCACGACCATGTAAACAGTCAGACCGCAATCTGTGAGATATCCGGTCAGAATCAGCTTGAGGTGAAGTTCGGCGTGACCGAGAAGACGATGAAGAATATGTCTCTTGGTGATACCCTGACTGTTGAGAAGAATGGAAGCAGTCGAGAGGGCAACATCACCGAGATCGGTTCAATGGTAAACAGCTCCACAGGTCTTTATGATGTGAAGGCATCTCTTCCGCAGGACGGAAGCCTTTCCAATGGAACCCGCGTTAAGATCACCGTTGTGATGGATCATGCGGATGACGTGATGACAATTCCGCTTGATGCAGTCAACTACGACGCAGGTGTTCCGTTCGTCTATGTATACAACAATGGTGTCGCAGAGAAGACGGAGATTGAAACCGGTATCTACGATTCTGATAGAATGCAGGTGGTTTCCGGGCTGAATGCAGGCGATCAGGTCATCACGACATGGAGCAATGAGCTTGTAGCAGGTCAGGAAGTCCTTCTTGACAATGGAACGGATTCTGCTGAAATGACCACAGATTCTTCTAGTGATTCTTCTGCGGAGAGCGCAGAGAGCAGTGCAGACAATGAGGCAGGAGCTGACAGCGAGGTGAGCGCAAAATGATTAATTTGACAAAATTTTCTCTGCGCCGTCCGGTGACAGTCATCCTGTGCCTGATTACGTTCGCGTTTTTCGGCTTACAGGCACTGCTTGGGGCGAAAGTAGAGCTGACTCCGGAGATGGAGATGCCGATGCTGATCATCTCTACGGTCTATGCCGGAGCGAGCCCGGATGATATCAATGAGCTGATTACGATGAAGGAAGAGGACGCGATATCGACTTTGGATAGCGTGGATTCAGTTACTTCCTATTCTCAGGAAAACGTTTCGATTGTGCTGGTTCAGTATGAGTACGGAACCAACATGGATACCGCATACATCAACTTAAAGAAGGCGGTCGATGGAATTCAGAGCGATCTGCCGGATGATGCAAATACGCCTTCAATCATGGAGCTCGATATGAACTCTCAGCCGGTCGTTTCTCTTGCAATCAGTGGAGATGTGAGCGGAAACTTATATACTTATGTAGACAACAACATCATGCCGGAGTTTGAGAAGCTCAGCTCCGTCGGTGAGGTATCAATCTCCGGTGGTCAGCAGTCCTATGTGCGGATTCAGCTTGATCCGGAGAAGATGGCACAGTACCATCTGAGCATGAACACCGTGGCACAGCTTATCGGTGCCGCAGACTTTACGATTCCGGCAGGCGATGTAACAGTCGGAAAACAGAAGCTTGATGTCAGCGTCGGCAACGACTATGACAGCACAGAGGAACTCAAGAACATCGTGCTTCCGCTTGCCGATGGTGACACGATTCACCTGTCCGATGTCGCAGAGGTCTATGATGCACTCGAGGAGGCATCCTCAATCGGTCGTTATAATGGCCATGACGTTATCTCTGTCGGCATCAAGAAACAGCAGAGCAGTACTGCGATTGATGTATCGAAGCAGGTACTCAAACAGATCAGCAAACTTCAGTCAGAGTATCCAGATCTGGAGTTCACGATTGTAAACGACAGCAGTGAGATGATCACAAGCTCAATCAAGAACGTTGTGCAGACGATGGTTATGGCAATCATCCTCTCGATGATCATCCTGTTCATCTTCTATGGAGAGCTTCGAGCTTCCGTCATCGTAGGTACTTCGATCCCGGTTTCCGTTATGATCGCACTGATCTGTATGAATGCGATGGGATTCTCGATGAACGTTATCTCTCTGACCTCCCTCGTACTTGGTGTCGGAATGATGGTAGATAACTCGATCAACGTTCTCGATGGATGTTTCCGTGCGAAGGAAGAAAAGCCAAGTTTCTATGAGGCAGCAATCGAAGGTACAAGAACGATGATCGGTTCGATCATCGGTGGTACGGCGACGACCTGTGTTGTATTCATTCCGCTGGCACTGCTCTCCGGTATGAGTGGACAGCTGTTCAAACAGCTCGGTTATACGATCGTATTCAGCTTGATTGCATCTCTGTTCTCCGCAGTCACGATCGTACCGCTGTGCTATCTGCACTGGCATCCGCAGGCAAAAGAGACGGCACCGGCTGACCGTATTCTGAAGCATTTCCAGGCATGGTACCGCAAGACGATGCCGAACATTATTCCGAAGACGAAGACCGTATTTGCTACGGCAATCGCTCTTCTCGTTCTCGCATTTATGATGGCGAGCCGTCTGGGAATGGACCTGATGGCATCTGCCGATGAGGGAATTGTCAACATGACAATTCAGGTAAAGCCGGGTCTGACGATTGATGCAATCAATGATGCGGTGAAAGGTGTTGAGGAGCTTGTCTCAGGTGATGAGGAAGTGGATCATTATCTACTGACTTACGGAGCGAGTGGACTGAGTGTCGGAGCAGGTTCCGATGTGACGTTGACCGCATATCTGAAGGATGATCGCAAGCTCTCGACCGATGAGGTTATGGATAAGTGGAGATATGAGACTGCATATTATAAGGATTGTACCGTTTCGATGGAGAGCGGAAGTTCCACCTCCTCGAGCTCGATGTCGAGCGGAGATCAGATTGAGGTCGATCTTCAGAGTGTAGACTACGATGCGCTGAAGCTGGCAGCCGATCAGCTTGTTGAGGATTTGAGACAGCGTGACGATGTCATGCAGGTACACTCCTCGATCGAGAATGCAGCGCCGGTTGTCAAGGTAAAGGTTGACCCAGTTACCGCAGAGGCAGAAGGACTGACCCCGGCAAGCATCGGTTCGGTGATTTATTCAAACCTGAGTGGTGTGAAGGCATCGACGATCCGTATCAACGGAGAGGATGTCGATGTCAAGGTTGAATATGCTTCCGACCGTTACGACACGATCGACAAACTTCAGGGCATGATGATTACGACAGCGACAGGCGCAACGCTTCCGCTTGAGGATCTCGCAGAGATTTCTTATCAGGACAGCCCACAGCAGATCAAGAGAAAAGATAAGCAGTATCAGGTAGCAATCACGATGCAGCCACAGGCTGACGCAAAGAAGACTGCGAAACAGGCGGTCAATGACTATGTAAGAAACGACTGGAACATGCCGGCAGATGTCGAGATGGCGACAAACAGCATGGATGAGATGATGGGTGAGGAGATCGGAGCGCTCGGCGGAGCACTTGGAACTGGTATCTTCCTTGTCTTCATCGTCATGGCAATCCAGTTCGAGTCTCCGAAGTACTCGCTGATGGTGATGGCGACGATCCCGTTTGCAATGATCGGTTCGTTCGGTCTTCTGTTCCTCGCGGACAGCACAATCAGTATGACGTCCATGCTTGGATTCCTGATGCTTGTAGGTACCGTAGTAAACAATGGTATCCTATATGTGGATACGGCAAACCAGATGATCGGGTCGGGAACCCCGCTTGACAAGGCACTCGTGGAAGCCGGAGCAATTCGTGTCCGCCCGATGATTATGACAACACTGACGACAATCATCTCGATGATCCCGAATGCATTTGGATTCGGTAAAGCAGGTGCGATGATGCAGGGTATGGCACTCGTAAACGTAGGTGGTCTGACAACTTCGACGATTCTGACCCTGATTCTTCTGCCGACGTTCTACCGTTTTGTATACATGGCGGGAAGAAAGTGGATAGACGGAGAACCAATGGCAGATTAATCGTTGCGGTTCACGCATTGCGCAAACAGTAACGATCAATCCATTCGGGGAAGCAAGAAAGGGAAAGAAAAGATGCCAACAGAGAGATTTATGCGACTTCCGGAGCAGAAAAAGGCTCTGATCCGCTCAGCCGCAATGAAGGAATTTGCGAGAGTTCCTTTTGAAAAAGCATCAATCAACCAGATTATTCATAATGCAGGAATTTCAAGAGGAAGTTTTTATACCTATTTTGAGGATAAGTCAGATGTCGTGCAGTTCTTAATGGAAGATATGAGACGGGAATTGCAGGAATTCTGTGAGAGAGAGATCAAGAGAAGTGGCGGAGATTATTTCGCCCTTCTCGATCAGATGTTTGAATATTTTGTGAGGACGCTTCAGGAGACAGACGGTCTGCTTCATATGGCAAAAAATCTCTTCTCATATCAGGAAAATATCAATGGAGTTGGTTTTAAAGACTGGTCGAAACCGTGCAATATGATAGCGGAGGACAGTCCGTCGGCGTGGTTTTTCAATCTGGTCGATAAGGATAAACTGCGTGTGGAGACCGTCGAGGATTTCTCAGCATTGATGCCTCTTGGGACAACAGTGATTCTGCTCGCAATCAAGCAGTACTATGAGAATCCGGATTCACTGGAGTTTGTGAGAATGGTCTTTCACAAACAGCTTGATCTTCTCAAGTATGGTGCGCTCAAAGAGCGTCACCCTCATGAAGTGCAGTGAGAAAAAACGTGGGAAAACGAAATGTAATAAAACTGTAATGAAACGGGTGCGGAATTACCCACCAACATGATAAGGAGAGAAAAATGAGATTATTGCGATATATTCTTCCGGCCGGCATCGCCGGTGTCCTGGCGGTGTCCGCCCCCTTAGTGGCATACGCCTCAAGTCCGGAATTTTCCCGGACCGCAGAGGAGTGGGCGCAGTTGCGGGATGACAAGATCGAGTATTCAGAGCTTGCCGGTCTTGTGCACGAGTACAATGCGACGGTTCAGAAAGATCAGATTGATTACAATGAGTTCCGCAAAAAGTACGGAGATACAAAGGAAGATGTTGCAGATGAGTATCGCAAACTGGCGGCTGATCTGCGAGATGCACTTTCCTATCCGGATGTCGATGATTCCAACTATGGTTCGATGATGGCACAGATTATTAACAACAATCAGACCGCAAAGACGTATGAGGAAAAGGCGGATGATGCTCTTGAGGACAGTTATGTCAAGTACATGACGAACTGCCAGACGGAGGCCGGCATCGTGCAGAGTGCGCAGAGTGAGATGATCAGCTGGTATCAGAACCAGATCCAGCTTCAGGTTGATCAGAAGGCAAAGGAGCTTGCACAGGAGAATTATCAGGCAGTTGAGGCGAGACGCAATGCGGGCATGGCGACAGACATTGAGGTTCTGAGTGCGCGTGAGTCG
This sequence comes from Brotaphodocola catenula, assembly GCA_020686985.1. Taxonomy (GTDB): domain Bacteria; phylum Bacillota; class Clostridia; order Lachnospirales; family Lachnospiraceae; genus Brotaphodocola; species Brotaphodocola catenula. The sequence continues at coordinate 24,065 of JAJEPU010000041.1, read as the reverse complement.
CTTCGCAGTACCGATCAGGCGCTGATCAATGACCAGTCTGCAATTGATACCGGAAGACAGAAGCTTCAGGTGATGCTCGGATGGTCAGCAAATGCGAATCCGGAGATCGGTTCGATTCCTGATGTCAACGATGCGCGGATTAGCGAGATGAATCCATCAGTTGATAAGGATAAGGCACTCGAGAACAACTATACGCTTCTGATCAACAAGCGTCAGCTCTCGAATGCGAGAAGTCAGGATAAGAAAGATGATCTAACGACGACGGTAGCGGACAATGAGCGCGCGATCGTGGCTTCTGTGAACAGCAGTTATCAGTCTGTACTCTCCGCAAAGACCGCTTACGATCTCTCTGTAACGCAGGCAACGCTCGAACAGCAGAACCTTCAGATTGCACAGAGAAAGGCACAGACCGGTCAGCTTGACAACCTGTCCTTGAAGACTCAGCAGAACACGACGGAGACCGCAGAGCTGACGGTGCAGATCAACCGCTACAAGCTGTTTCAGGCAATTCAGAACTATGAGTGGACGATCAACGGTTTAGCAGGAACGTAAGGCGGTGAGGGCATGAGAAGAATAAAAACAAGAAGAGAGAATGCGAAAAGCAGTTTTTCTCGTCTGCTGACGGTCATGCTCGCCACGGCAGTTCTTGGCACCTCGACGGCAGCAGCATTTCCGAATCAGGCATGGGCGGGAGCCGGTCCTTTGAGTGACCGTGTGAATTCCGGATACGATGATGCGACCTGGGCGAAGTTGACTGACGATGTGATCGAGTATGATGAGGTTCCAAATCTGATTCACGAGTTCAACACGACGATGAGAACACAGTGGGATAATCTCGACGAGACGAGACAGGATCTCGCAAACAACCTCGAGGAACTCCAGAGCGCGAGACGAAAAGCGTCTGACCGTCTTGACAACGCAAAAGATGACGGGGATCTCTCCGCAGTTATCAACAGCACGATCCAGAAGACGGTGCTCAGTGCCGTGGTCAAGGCGATGAGCTCGGCGGCGGTCAATCCGTTAAGCAAGAGCAATCTGATTCAGCTTGAGAAGGCAGAGAAGCAGATCACGATGTATGCGCAGTCTGCAATTCTCTCGTATGATTCCCTCTCAAAACAGCGCGCCGTTCTGGTTCATATGAAGGAACTCTACGATCGCCAGTATGCGCTTGCGCTCAAACAGCAGGAACTTGGAATGGCGACGGCGACAGATGTGCTGACTGCACAGAAGAACCAGTTGACTGCACAGTCGAATATTGAGACGATTGACAGTGCGCTCACCCAGATCCTGCCGAAGATCTGCACGATGACCGGATGGCCGGCAGACGCGACCCCGCAGATTGCATCGATTCCGTCCGTGGATACTTCCAAGATTGCTCAGATGAATCTTGAGGAGGACACGAGAAAGGCGATCGGAAACAATACCCAGCTTCAGCAGTTGCGCCGTTCTGCTTCCGCAAACACTTATGCGGGAGATACTGCCCGTCTCAACGCGATCAATGAGAGCGATGAGAAGATGAAGATCAAGATGCAGGAACTCTACAACGATGTGCAGGCAAAACTTGTCGCGTATGAGAGTGCAAAAGATGGATTTGAGTCGGCAAAGAAGAGTGCGGACAGCTACGCGAAGATGAAAGAACTCGGAATGATGTCGGAGACGCAGTATCTTGGAGGAATGCTCAGCTATTACAGCAAGGAGGCTTCCTACGAGAATGCGGATACGGCTTTAAGACAGGCGATTGAGACGTATCAGTGGGCAGTCACGGGACTTGTGAATCCGGATTAAATAAAAATGAAAAAGTAATTTCCAGATCGGGACGATTATCCACAAGGGCGGGGTAATCGTCTTTTTGGATCACGGATTTCAGCCTGGCGAGTTCTTTGGCGGCGAGTGGTTTGCAGACCTCATCGGTGAAGCAGAAGGCAGGGTATAGGACACACCACCAGTTATGACCTTGTCCACTTCCGAGGACGAGGCGAATGGAATCGTAATTTCCACATGGAAAGATGAGATTGTCATAAGTCCGGGTCGGAAAGTAGGTGTGCTCAAGGGAGAGCTGGGACCCATAGGAAAAGCCGTGCTCGGTGAGGTAGGAGTTGGCGGTCTGCTCAATAAATGGTTTGGATGAGAGAATCCATTGAATCGTTTCTTGCTTGTCAGCGTGTTCTGGCAGGTGTTCTTTGATCAGGTCGAGAACGAGACTGCGGACTTCGAGCTTAACGCTCTGGTCTTCCTTGCTGTCGCTGTCTGCGAGCACATGAAAACGGAGAATGGCAGGAGAAATGTGTGTGGCAAGTGTCTCCCGCTGATTTTGGAGCGATGTGAGGCAGAGCAGAAAGACGAGAAGAATGATAGCGAGGACTCCCGGAAAGTAGGGACGGGTGGAGCAAGATGAGTTTTTCAAGAAAATTCTCCTTTCTGTTAAATTCATGGCTTGTTTTATTGTAGAATTTTTTATAAACTTCATTTTGGGTGCGTCGGATGATTCTTGTTTTTAAGTATTGACAAATATGATATAATTAATCAGATTCGACGCAGCCAGATCCCATATTTTCCCAGACTTGTCTTTTGTGGAAACGAAATCCAAGAAGAAAATCGAAGAAATTAAGAAGAAACAAGGGAAAGAGAACAATGGGGAAGCGGGATCGGAGTGAGTATGAGCATATTTCCAGGAGGAAAAGAGAGATGAAGAAGAAAAAAATCGCAGTTCTGTTTGGAGGACAGTCCTCTGAGCATGAGGTATCCTGCATGTCCGCAGGAAATGTGATTGAACTGATAGATCAGACCAAGTATGACTTGATTCTGATTGGTATTACCAAAGAGGGACATTGGGTGAAGACGGATTCTGTTGAGGAGATTTGTTCCGGCGCATGGAGAGCTGGCAAGGTAAGTGCGTTCCTGCTTCCGGATGCGACAAAGCAGTGTGTTCTGTTCCAGGAGGGTGATAAGACCTGGGAGGAGCATATCGATGTGGCATTCCCGGTTCTGCACGGTCTCCACGGCGAGGACGGAACGGTTCAGGGTCTGTTTGAGCTTGCAAAGATTCCATATGTGGGATGTGGTGTTCTGGCGTCCGCAGTTTCGATGGATAAATTGTATACAAAGATTATCGTTGACGATCTCGGTATCCGTCAGGCAGCCTATATTCCGGTAATGCGCTGGAAGATGGAGAAGGATCTCGACAGCGTTGTGCGCCGCGTGGAAGACCGTTTTGCTTACCCGGTATTTATCAAGCCGTCAAATGCAGGTTCTTCAAAGGGTGTTTCCAAGGCAGAGAACCGCGAGGAGTTGATCGCAGGACTGAAAGAGGCTAGTCGCCATGACCGCAAGATCCTTGTCGAGGAGATGATTGTTGGACGTGAGATCGAGTGTGCTGTTCTCGGCGGCGGCACAAAATCGGTGAAGTCTTCCGTAGTCGGTGAGGTTCTGGCAGCGGCAGATTTCTATGATTTCGATGCAAAGTATAACAATCAGGAGTCGAGAACGGTTGTGAATCCGGAGCTTCCGGGTGATGCGAGTGTTCGTGTCAAGACTTCCGCAGAAAAGATCTTCAACGCAGTGGACGGTTACGGTCTTGCACGCGTGGATTTCTTTGTAACCGCAGACGGGGAGGTGATCTTTAACGAGATCAATACCCTTCCGGGATTTACGGCGATCAGCATGTATCCGATGCTCTGGGAGGCAGCTGGAATTCCGAAGACAGAGCTGATTGACCATTTGATTGATCTTGCATTTGAAAGATAGGTGACAGACGATGGGAGCAGAGGAAAAGAAAATTCCAAATGATCTTGATCGGATTGGCATCGATAGAAATGCGCCGGTTGGCGTGTTTGATTCTGGAATCGGCGGTCTCACGGTTGCAAGAGAGATCATGCGCCAGACTCCGGAGGAGCGCATTGTCTATTTTGGAGATACGGCACGCGTTCCTTATGGAAGCAAGTCTCAGGACACGATTGTCCGTTATTCTCGCCAGATCATCCGTTTCCTTCGGACAAAGGGAGTCAAGGCGATCGTGATTGCCTGTAACACGGCGAGTGCGTATGCGCTTGAGATTGTGGCAAAAGAGTCGGATATCCCGATCATCGGCGTGGTCAATGCAGGGGCGCGGGCAGCAGTTTCTGCAACGCGCAATGGAAAGATCGGCGTGATCGGAACGGAGGCGACTGTCCGAAGCGGAGTCTATACGAAGGTGATGCAGGAGATGAGACCGGACATCGAGGTGACCGGAAAGGCCTGCCCGCTTTTTGTTCCGCTTGTCGAGGAGGGACTTTGGCACGATTCTGTGACGGATGAGATGGCATCCCGCTATCTGACACCGCTCAAGGGTCGCTACATCGACACGCTTGTGATGGGTTGCACGCATTATCCGCTTTTGCGCTCGACGCTTCGTCGTCTGCTCGGCGATGAGGTAACGCTCGTCAATCCTGCCTATGAGACGGCGATTGAGTTGAAGGAACTTCTCAAGGCGCATGGACTGAATCGAAATCCGGAAGATCCGCTTGAAGGAGAAAAATATCAGTTCTATGTCAGCGACCTTGCGGAGAAATTTACGGATTTTGCGACCTCGATTCTTCCGGATGAGGTGAAAGAGACGCAAAAGATCAACATCGAGGAGTATTAGAACGGAGGAATTATGACGAGAGATGTTCTGGTGCGGATCAGCGGACTTCAGCTGATCGATGGAGAGCACGATGATGTGGAAGTCATCACGTCCGGAGATTATTTCTGGAAAAACGGCAAACATTATATCCTTTATGACGAGGTGATTGACGGGATCGAGGAGAGTATCCGAAACACGATCAAGATCTCGGAAAATCGCATGGAAGTAAAGAAGACCGGTGCAGCGACGGCGGTTCTCTCGTTCGCAGAGGGGGAAAGAAGCACGACGAGCTATGCAACTCCGATGGGAGAGATGCTCGTTCAGCTGACGACAACCAAGATTGAGCAGGAATGGGAAGAGGACCACCTTCATGTGGCAATCGACTATTCTCTTGACATTAATTACGACCATGTCTCAGACTGCCAGATCACGGTCGATGTCTGCCCGCGTGTCGGCGCAGATTTGCAGCTGATGGAAGAGTAATTATTGACAAATTAAAAAAATATTGCTATGATTACGCTCAGAAGCGAAGATGCCTTGAGGAGGGCAACTTCGCTTTTTTTATACTTTTACACCTGTGAAATGCCAGTGACCGGTTCGGTTCATGGATGCGTTTCAAAGAAAAATCTATTGTAAAAAATCAAGGTACAGGAGGTAGTTGAGTATGGATGCTATGAAGATTGCAAATGGACTTCCGATGTGGATTGCATGTGGACTTCCGGTCGTGCTGGTGCTTATGCAGGCGATTGTGTTTGCCAGAAATGCGTGGAAAGCGGGAGAGAAGATTGGGTTGACGGACCAGCAGATGAAGCATGCTGTTAGGAGCAGTGCAACGACATCGATTGGTCCGTCAATTGTTATTTTAAGCGGAATGCTTTCTCTGCTGATTACAGTCGGAGCGCCGATGGCGTGGATGAGACTCTCCCTGATCGGTTCGGTTATGTTTGAGTCGATCGCAGCGGGATTTGGAACTTCCTCAGTTGGTGTTCAGCTCGGTGCTGATCCGATGACTCCGCTTGCACTTGATATGGCAGTGTGGACGATGGTGCTTGGATCAATCGGTTGGATCATCTTTGCAACGATTTCCGCAAACCGCATGGATAAGGTACAGCACAAGATTTCCGGCGGTGATCCGGCGAAGCTGATGGCGATCTCCACGGCAGCAATCATCGGTGCATTCAGTTCGATGTCAGCGTCTCATCTGATTAAATTAAATAAATATTCGATTGCCTGTGTGCTTGGAGCTGTTTTTATGGCGGTTCTCCTGAAATTATCAGAGAAAGAGAATTTAAGATGGCTCAAAGAATGGAATCTGACGATTGCGATTCTGTCGGCAATGATTATCACGGCACTGCTTCCGTAACCGTTTTTTTTAGATGATTTGGTTTGCAAAATAAAAAATGCATGGTGCGTGATAGATTTAGAAATTTCAAATCGATGTGAATTTGAGGGAGGAATGGACAATGGGAAAAAATGATTTTTATGAGAGCGAATATATGCCGAAGATGCACAGAATCGGAAAAGTCACGGGATTTCTCGGTGTTGTGTGCTCGTTTCTTCCGGCAGTGATGCTTGCAGTGGTATACGGATTACTTCCGGATCCGGCAGCTCTTTTGACTGCTTTTATTGCGGCAGCGAGTGCATTTGGATTTCTGTGGATCGTAGAGCCGATCTCCTACTTTACGGTGCTTGGTCCGATTGGAACGTACATGGCATTCATGTCCGGAAACATCTCGAACATGAGAGTTCCGTGTGCAAGCATGGCACAGATTGCGGCAGGTGTAGAGCCAGGAACAGAGAAGGGGTCTGTGATCTCGATTCTCGGTATGGCAACCTCGATCGTCATCAATGTCTCTGTGCTCACGATCGGTGTTATTCTTGGAAGCTCTGTTCTTGCAAAAATGCCGGCAGGAGTCATCGAGGCACTGAACTATCTGCTTCCAGCTCTTTTTGGAGCCCTTCTGATGCAGTTTGGAATCCGCAAAGTCGGATTTGCAAGCGGAATCCTGATTTTTTCGATTCTGATCTATGTGGCAATCAAGGCAGGAATCTTTGCATGGCTTCCGGGTGCGGCAAACTATCTCGGAACGTTGGCAAGCGTCTTTGTCGCAATCGGAGTGACACTTGCAACTTACAAGAAACAGGCAGATCATTAATATAGAATATGGATCATTGAAATTTTACGCTGAATGAGCGACAATGAGAAAAAAGATCATTGTCAATTTTGAGAGGAAACTGAGAGTGGTTAGAAATTTCTATGAAAAGGAGCGAGGTAAGATGAGCAAGAAGGAAATGCTGGATCACATGAAGGATCTCGAAGCAATGTGTACAAACGTCTGCTTGGATCTCTGGAATCACCCGGAGACAGGAGGAAATGAGAAACGCTCGGCAGATCTGATGCGGGAACTTTTGACAAAAGAGGGATTCACAATCACGAACAATGAGCATCTTCCACATGCATTTTATGCAGAGTATGGAAGCGGAAGTCCGGTGATCGCAGTTCTCGGTGAGTACGATGCACTTCCGGGACTTTCCCAGAAATGTCAGATCACAAAAGAGCCGGTGACTGCCGGAGCACCGGGACATGGCTGTGGTCACAATCTTCTCGGTGCAGGTGCTGTGACCGGAGCGATTGCGATTCGCCGTTTCCTCGAGAAAGAAAAAATTCCGGGAACCATCCGTTTCTATGGCTGTCCGGAGGAAGAGCTTCTCAGCGGAAAAGTAAAGATGGCATATTATCACATGTTTGACGGCTGTGATATGGCACTCAGCTGGCATCCGATGTCCTCGAACATGGTCTGCGACGAGGGCTATCTTGCAAGTGCATCTGTAAAATATAAATTTAAAGGACGCACCTCCCATGCAGCATTTGCGCCGGAGCGCGGAAGAAGTGCCCTCGATGCAGTGGAGCTGACGAGTGTCGGCGCAAACTACTTGAGAGAGCATGTGATGGACAAGGCGAGAATCCATTACACAACGGACAGTGGCGGTTTTGCTCCGAACATCGTGCCGGACAAGGCAAGCGCATGGTATTTTACGAGAGCTCCGCACATCTCTGATGTGAAAGAAATCCTCAGACGTCTTGGTCTCGTCGCACAGGGCGCTGCAATGATGACGGAGACCGAAGTTGACATCAAGGTTGAGTATGGTTGCTGTGATATGCTCGGTGAGAAATCGTTCGAGGATCTGACCTGGGAGAATATGAACGAGATCGAACCTCCTGTATATACGGAGGAGGAACTTGCATTTGCGAAGAGTCTTCAGGATACCGTAGATTCGGCGATCAAGGCACACGACCAGAAAGTCTACGAGGCGAAAGAAAAAGTTCTTGCCGAAGGCATCGTATCAAGAGACGCGTGGGAGAAAGCACCGCTCACCGCTTCCTCCGACACCGGAGATGTCAGCCAGATCATGCCGATGAACTTCTTCACGACCGCATGCTGGCCGGTCGGTGTCGGACCGCACACCTGGCAGAGCTGTGCCTCCGCTGGAAGCACGATCGGACAGAAGGGCGCATTCTACGCCGCCAAAATTTTTGCAGGCACAGCCTATGACCTTTTCACGAAGCCGGAGCTTCGCGCAAAGATCCGCGAGGAATTCGATTCCCAGGACCGCGAGCCATATGAGCCGATGTATGAGGAGTAATATATTGCTTTTTATTTTTGCAGGGATGTATCTTGAAGTGCTCCGAAGCGGGAAAGATCATGCAAACCCGGAGCGAGAGCGTGTTTGCATGACTTTACCCGCATGAGGAGCGCAAGAAAAAACTCCCGACCGATTCGGCATCCAGCAAAATCGATCGGGAGTTTTATTTCTGTCCTGAAGTCATTATTTCTCGTTCTTGTCTTTCTTGAAACGTGCGAAGAAGCCTTTCTTCTTCTGCGGTTTCGGGAGCACGCCACCGCGGACGCTCTTAATCTCGGAAATATAGATTCCGCTTATTACAACCTTTGCTTCCACCTTAACCGGAAGAATCTCGAATACCCGCTCATCTGCGATCATCGTCATCATACGCGGTCCGATCTTAGCCTTAACAACCGGCAGTTTTGCCCAGCGCATATAGGAAGGAGTCTGCTCAAGAACCTGTTTTGGAAGACCAGCTTCCACAGCATCCTTGATTTTCATTTTCTTCTTATCAACAATCAGCATCGACACGGTCTGTTTTGCAGCTTCCAGCATCTGCTGCTGTTCTACCTGTTTCTTTTCCAGCTTCCGGCCAAAGAAATACAGCACACCGAGAGCGATGGCCATGATGACCAGAATCACCAGTAACACATTGAATACAATCGACCACATGGGGGCTACCTCCAGTAAATTCTTTCTGTATTAGGACAGACTTGTTCCATTAGTATATCATTTTTGCAAATAAAATGCAAGATTTCCTGAAATTTTTGTGCATAAAAAACTTGACACCTTGACATGGCTATGATATTATGGAGTGTGCACTATTGTGGCATTATGGGCCTTTTGCGCCCTGAGAATGCTTTAGAATATCGATTAGAAAACAGGGGTGAAACGTCAATGGAGAAAAGCAGAATGCGTCCGGTCACATCCGGGAAAAGCGTTAGAATGAGCTTCTCAAGACAGAAAGAAGTTCTTGAGATGCCAAACCTGATTGAGATTCAAAAAGACTCCTATCAGTGGTTCCTCAATGAAGGCCTGAAAGAAGTATTTGAAGATATCTCCCCAATCTCCGACTTTGCAGGTCATTTGAGCCTGGAATTCGTAGATTTTACTTTATGTAAGGATGAGGTCAAGTACACCATAGAGGAGTGCAAGGAACGCGACGCTACTTACGCAGCACCGTTAAAGGTGAAAGTAAGACTCTACAATAAAGATAAAGAAGAGATCAATGAACACGAAATTTTCATGGGCGATCTTCCGCTTATGACTGACACCGGATCATTTGTCATCAACGGTGCAGAGCGTGTTATCGTCAGCCAGCTGGTGCGTTCCCCGGGCATCTATTATGGCATTGGACATGATAAGATCGGTAAGGAGCTGTACAGCTGTACGGTAATTCCGAACCGCGGAGCATGGCTGGAGTATGAGACGGATTCCAATGATATCTTCTATGTGCGCGTGGACCGTACCCGTAAGGTACCGGTGACCGTGCTGATCCGTGCGTTGGGCTATGGTACGAACGCAGAGATTCTCGAACTGTTCGGCGATGAGCCTAAACTGCAGGCTAGCTTCGGCAAAGATACCTCCGAGAACTATCAGGATGGTCTGCTGGAACTCTACCGCAAGATCCGTCCGGGCGAGCCGTTATCCGTTGATAGTGCAGAAAGCCTGTTAAACAGCATGTTCTTTGACCCGCGCCGTTATGACCTGGCCAAAGTCGGCAGATATAAATTCAACAAGAAACTCCACTTCAAGAACCGCATCAAGGGTCAGAAGCTGGCAGAGGATGTTGTTGATATGACCACAGGTGAGGTACTGGCAGAGGCTGGAACCACCGTGGACAAGGAGCTGGCAGAGACCCTTCAGAACTCCGCAGTTCCGTTTGTTATGATCGAGGGTATGGAGAGAAACTACAAGGTTCTGTCCAACCAGATGGTAGACCTGTCTGCTTATGTAGACTTCGATCCGGCAGAAGTTGGTGTTACAGAATTAGTATATTACCCGGTATTAAAGACTATTCTGGAAGAAGCTGGAGATGATCAGGATGCACTCAAGGATCTGATCCATCGCAACATGAGCGAGCTGATCCCGAAGCACATCACGAAGGAAGACATCATCGCTTCGATCAACTACAACATGCATCTTGAGGGTGGCATCGGTAATGCAGATGATATCGATCACCTGGGCAACCGTCGTATCCGTGCAGTCGGCGAGCTCTTACAGAACCAGTACCGCATCGGTCTGTCCCGTATGGAGCGTGTCGTTCGCGAGCGTATGACGACTCAGGATATGGACGGTATTACACCGCAGTCTCTGATCAACATCAAGCCGGTAACCGCAGCAGTTAAGGAGTTCTTCGGAAGTTCCCAGCTGTCTCAGTTCATGGATCAGAACAACCCGCTTTCCGAGCTGACTCATAAGCGTCGTCTCTCCGCACTGGGACCTGGCGGTCTGTCAAGAGACCGTGCTGGATTCGAGGTACGAGATGTACACTACACGCACTACGGTCGTATGTGCCCGATCGAGACTCCTGAGGGACCGAACATCGGTCTGATCAACTCTCTGGCAACCTACGCTCGTGTAAACCAGTACGGCTTCATCGAGGCTCCGTACAGAATCGTTGACAAGAACGATCCGAATGGCCCGCGCGTAACCGACGAGGTTGTTTACCTGACCGCTGACGAGGAGGATAACTTCATCGTAGCACAGGCAAATACCCCTCTCGATGAGAATGGCTATTTTGTAAATAACAACGTTTCCGGTCGTTTCCGCGAGGAGACTTCCGAGTTCTTAAAGAAGAACGTAGACCTGATGGATGTGTCCCCGAAGATGGTATTCTCCGTGGCAACTTCCATGATTCCTTTCCTTCAGAACGATGATGCAAACCGTGCTCTGATGGGATCGAACATGCAGCGTCAGGCCGTTCCGCTTCTGACCACCGAGGCTCCGGCTGTTGGTACCGGTATCGAGGCAAAGGCAGCAGTTGACTCCGGTGTCTGCGTTGTCGCAAAGCATGCCGGCGTGGTAGAGCGCTCTGCTTCCAATGAGATCATCATCCGCCGTGATGACAACGGCAACCGTGATGTATATCATCTGACGAAGTTCAAGAGAAGCAACCAGTCCAACTGCTACAACCAGAAGCCGATCGTATACAAGAACGATCACGTTGAGGTTGGCGAGGTTATCGCAGATGGTCCGTCCACAAAGAATGGTGAGATCGCACTTGGTAAGAACCCGCTGATCGGATTCATGACCTGGGAAGGTTACAACTACGAGGATGCAGTTCTTCTGTCTGAGCGTCTTGTTCAGGAGGATGTATACACTTCCGTTCATATCGAGGAGTACGAGGCAGAGGCTCGTGATACCAAGCTCGGACCGGAAGAGATCACCCGTGACGTTCCGGGCGTCGGCGACGATGCTCTGAAGGATCTGGATGAGCGCGGAATTATCCGTATCGGTGCAGAGGTTCGCGCCGGAGATATTCTGGTTGGTAAGGTAACCCCGAAGGGTGAGACTGAGCTGACCGCTGAGGAGCGCCTGCTCCGTGCAATCTTCGGTGAGAAGGCAAGAGAGGTTCGTGATACCTCCCTGAAAGTACCGCACGGTGCATATGGTATCATCGTAGACGCAAAGGTATTTACGAGAGAGAACGGCGACGAGCTGGCTCCTGGCGTAAACCAGACGGTTCGCATTTACATCGCTCAGAAGCGTAAGATTTCTGTCGGCGATAAGATGGCAGGACGTCATGGTAACAAGGGTGTCGTTTCCCGCGTTCTTCCGGTAGAAGATATGCCGTTCCTGCCGAATGGCCGTCCGCTTGATATCGTACTGAATCCTCTGGGCGTGCCGTCTCGAATGAATATCGGACAGGTCCTGGAGATTCACTTAAGCCTTGCAGCCAAGGCACTCGGCTTCAACATTGCAACGCCGGTATTCGACGGTGCAAACGAGGTTGACATCATGGATACCCTCGATGTCGCAAATGATTATGTAAATTCCTCTTGGGAAGATTTCCAGGAGAAATATAAAGATACCCTGAAACCGGAAGTGATGGATTATCTCGGATCTCATCTGGAGCACAGAGAACTCTGGAAGGGCGTTCCGCTTAGAAGAGACGGTAAGGTAAGACTGCGTGATGGACGTACCGGTGAGTACTTCGACAGCCCGGTAACCATCGGACACATGCACTACCTGAAACTGCATCACCTGGTTGACGATAAGATCCATGCGCGTTCCACTGGCCCATACTCTCTGGTTACTCAGCAGCCTCTGGGTGGTAAGGCACAGTTCGGTGGACAGCGTTTCGGAGAGATGGAGGTTTGGGCTCTTGAGGCATATGGTGCATCCTACACCCTTCAGGAGATCCTGACCGTGAAGTCTGATGATGTTGTAGGTCGTGTTAAGACTTACGAGGCAATCATCAAGGGCGAGAACATCCCTGAGCCGGGCGTTCCGGAGTCCTTCAAGGTACTGCTCAAAGAGCTGCAGTCCCTCGGACTGGATGTGCGTGTGCTGCGTGAGGACGGCAGCGAGGTTGAAATCGGCGAGAACATCGACTACGGTGATACCGATCTTCGTTCTGTTATCGAGGGAGATCATCGTTACAAGGACGATGAGGATTCCTATGGCAAATACGGTTACCAGAAGCAGGAGTTCAAGGGCGACGAACTGGTAAGTGTAGGTGGCGAGGATGCGAACGATGACGCGTATACCCATGATGACTACACAGATGGCGATGATTTTGACGATTCCACAGAATTAGAATAACAGAAGGGAGTATCGCTCATGCCTGAGACAAATGAAACAACTTATCAGCCGTTGACATTTGACGCTATCCAGATCGGTCTGGCTTCCCCGGAGAAGATCCTGGAGTGGTCCCACGGAGAGGTTAAGAAGCCTGAGACCATCAACTATCGTACCCTGAAGCCGGAGCGCGATGGTCTGTTCTGCGAGCGGATCTTCGGACCGACGAAGGACTGGGAATGTCACTGCGGAAAATATAAAAAAATTCGCTACAAAGGCGTTATCTGCGATCGATGTGGCGTAGAGGTTACCAAGTCCAGCGTGCGTAGAGAGCGCATTGGTCATATTCAGCTGGCTGCTCCTGTTTCCCATATCTGGTACTTTAAGGGAATCCCGAGCCGTATGGGTCTGATCCTGGATATCTCCCCGAGAATCCTGGAGAAGGTTCTGTACTTTGCATCCTACATCGTTCTGGATGCAAAGCAGACCGGCCTGCAGTATAAGCAGGTTCTGTCTGAGAAGGAGTACCGTGAGGAAGTAGAGAAGTGGGGCTACGGCAACTTCCGTGTAGGAATGGGTGCCGAGGCAATTCTCGAACTCCTGCGTGCAATCGATCTGGAGAAAGAGTCTGAGATGCTCCGCAGAGAGCTCAAGGATTCAAGCGGTCAGAAGCGTGCCCGCATCATCAAGCGTCTGGAGGTTGTGGAGGCATTCCGCACCTCCGGCAACAAGCCGGAGTGGATGGTTATGACTGTAATTCCGGTAATTCCGCCGGATATCCGTCCGATGGTACAGCTTGACGGTGGTCGTTTCGCAACCTCCGATCTGAATGATCTGTACCGCAGAATCATCAACAGAAACAACCGTCTGGCACGCCTGCTTGAGCTTGGCGCACCGGATATCATCGTCCGCAACGAGAAGCGTATGCTTCAGGAGGCAGTCGATGCCCTGATCGATAACGGCAGAAGAGGCCGTCCGGTAACCGGTCCGGGTAACCGTGCTCTGAAATCTCTTTCCGATATGCTGAAAGGTAAGCAGGGACGTTTCCGTCAGAACCTGCTCGGTAAGCGAGTTGACTATTCCGGACGTTCCGTTATCGTCGTAGGACCGGAGCTGAAGATCTTCCAGTGTGGTCTTCCGAAGGAGATGGCAATCGAGCTGTTCAAGCCGTTCGTTATGAAGGAGCTGGTTCAGAACGGAACCGCTCACAACATCAAGAGCGCAAAGAAGATGGTAGAGCGCCTTCAGCCGGAAGTTTGGGATGTCCTCGAGGATGTCATCAAAGAGCATCCGGTTATGCTGAACCGTGCACCTACCCTGCATCGTCTGGGTATCCAGGCATTCGAGCCGATCCTTGTAGAAGGTAAGGCAATCAAGCTCCATCCGCTTGTATGTACCGCATTCAACGCAGACTTCGATGGAGACCAGATGGCAGTACATCTGCCGTTGTCCGTAGAGGCACAGGCAGAGTGTCGTTTCCTGCTTCTGTCTCCGAACAACCTGCTGAAGCCGTCCGATGGTGGTCCGGTAGCCGTTCCGTCTCAGGATATGGTCCTTGGTATCTACTATCTGACCCAGGAGCGTCCGGGTGCAAAGGGCGAGGGCAAGGTATTCAAGAGTGTCAACGAGGCAATTCTTGCATACGAGAACGGTGTTGAGACTCTGCACTCCAGAGTAAAAGTCCGCATCAGCCGCAAGATGCCGGATGGCACCGTAAAGACCGGCGTGGTAGAGTCCACCGTAGGTCGTTTCATCTTCAATGAGATCATTCCGCAGGATCTTGGATTCGTGGATCGTTCGATTGAAGGAAACGAGCTTGTTCTGGAAGTTGATTTCCACGTAGGTAAGAAGCAGTTGAAGCAGATCCTGGAGAAGGTTATCAATGTGCATGGTGCAACCCAGACCGCAGTAACTCTGGATGACATCAAGGCAATCGGTTACAAGTACTCCACCAAGGCTGCTATGACCGTATCCATTTCCGATATGACTGTGCCGGCTTCCAAGCCGAAGCTGATCGCTGACGCACAGGCAACGGTTGACCGTATTTCCAAGAACTTCCGCCGTGGTCTTATCACTGAGGAAGAGCGTTACAAAGAGGTTATCGAGACCTGGAAGAACACCGATGATCAGCTGACCCATGACCTGTTAAGCGGTCTGGATAAGTACAACAACATCTACATGATGGCTGACTCCGGAGCTCGAGGATCTGATAAGCAGATCAAACAGCTGGCTGGTATGCGAGGCCTGATGGCAGATACAACCGGTCACACAATCGAACTTCCTATCAAGTCCAACTTCCGTGAGGGTCTTGACGTACTGGAGTACTTCATCTCTGCACACGGAGCTCGTAAGGGACTGTCCGATACGGCTCTTCGTACCGCTGACTCTGGTTACCTGACCAGACGTCTGGTAGATGTCTCCCAGGATCTGATTGTCCGTGAGGTTGACTGCTGTGAAGGCAAGGCAATCCCGTACATGGAGATCAAGGCATTTGCAGATGGCAAGGAGAGCATCGAGAGTCTTGAGGAGCGTATCACAGGTCGTTATATCGCTGAGACCATCGTGGATCCGGATTCCGGTGAGACTGTGATCGAGGCAAACCATATGTGCACCCCGAAGCGTGCGGCAGCAGTTATGAAGGTTCTGAACAAGCAGGGTCGTGACTCTGTGAAGATCCGTACCGTCCTGACCTGTAAGTCTCATGTCGGTGTATGTGCAAAGTGTTACGGTGCGAACATGGCAACCGGCCAGCCGGTACAGGTTGGTGAGGCTGTCGGTATCATCGCAGCACAGTCCATCGGTGAGCCGGGTACTCAGCTGACAATGCGTACCTTCCATACCGGCGGTGTAGCAGGTGGAGATATCACACAGGGTCTTCCTCGTGTCGAGGAGCTTTTCGAGGCTCGTAAGCCGAAGGGACTTGCAATCATCTCCGAGTTCGGCGGTGTTGTTACCCTGAAAGATACGAAGAAGAAGCGCGAGATCGTTGTAACCGATACCGAGACCGGCAACACCAAGACCTATCTGATTCCTTACGGTTCCAGAATCAAGGTTCAGGATGAGCAGGTAATCGAGGCTGGTGATGAGCTGACCGAAGGTAGTGTAAACCCGCATGATATTCTGAAGATCAAGGGCGTTCGTGCCGTACAGGATTACATGATCCAGGAGGTACAGCGTGTATACCGTCTTCAGGGTGTAGAAATCAACGATAAGCATATCGAGATGATCGTTCGTCAGATGCTGAAGAAGATCAGAATTGAGGAGAGCGGTGACAGCGATGTTCTGCCGGGCGTATCCATGGATGTTCTGGACTTCAATGAGATGAACGAGAAGCTGATCGAGGAGAACAAGAAGCCGGCAGAGGGCAAGCAGGTTATGCTTGGTATTACGAAGGCATCTCTTGCAACTGATTCCTTCCTGTCCGCTGCATCTTTCCAGGAGACCACCAAGGTTCTGACCGAGGCTGCAATCAACGGAAAGGTTGACCATCTGATCGGTCTGAAGGAGAACGTTATCATCGGTAAGCTGATCCCGGCTGGTACCGGAATGAGGCACTATCGCGATGTCAAGCTGGATACTGAGCTTGAGATGGATGACGAGATCATGATGGACGAGGATGATGACGATACCGTAACCACATCTGAGGAGAATGATACCGAGGCTGTTGAGGTTCTTGACATCAACGACGACGATGACAGCGATGATTTCGGTGCGGATGAGGACAACACTCCGGAAGAGTAAGCGATTGTTTTGCTTTCCGATCTTGAATCATGCATAGTTTTATATAGAATCATATAGCAAGAATACAGGTCCCCGGTGCTGCCTTTTTGGACACAGTGCCGGGGACTTTTCGCATAGGAAAGATTTCTGAATTCGGAAAAGATTTCTGAGTTTAAATTTAGAAAAGACTGTTCTCATGATAGAAAAAACAAGAAGCGAATAATGTTACATACATTTGGCATCAAGGAGAGACAGAATGATAAAATTGATTCGATTCTTTGGGGGAAACAGATGAGTGAAAAGAGGAGAGACGGCGGATTCAGCGAGGAGGAGAGACGTCAGATTCAGGCAAGGAGAGAGCACCTGAGACGTCAGAGGATTCGCCGTGCAAGACGAATTCGTGCCATGCTGGTGATGGCAGTGATCCTGTTTTGTCTGGCAATCGGCTCTGTCGTCATGGCAGTTGCCGGGCATTTTGGAAAAAAGGCAAGTTCCGATCAGGTCGTCTCGTCAGGCGAGGTAAATGCGAGTGAGTCCGATGCAGATTCGGTAAGTTTAGACGGAGCTGGAGCCGGAGCGCAGGATGGTCAGAGCGGTGCAGAGGGACAAAGCGAGGAGAGTGGTGACGGAGTCAGTGCAATCTACGGAGTTTCTGTAAGTAACATTGGCTGGAGCCGTTTCTTTGCGGATAATTCCTACTGCATGACGCCATCAGACAAGTATGTGACCGCATTTCGTGCGACTTTGAATGGTCAGCCTTACGGAATGACGGGAACTGTGACCTATCGCGCAAACTTGAGCGGAACTGGATGGCTTGACTGGGTTGAGGATGGCAATGAGTCCGGAAAAGCGGACGGAAATGAACCGCTTGAAGCAATCGCGATGGAGCTGACGGGTCAGCTTGCCGAGCAGTATGACATTCTTTACAGCGTTCTTCAGGATAACCAGTGGACAGACTGGATGAAAAATGGAGAAGAGGTAGGTGCATATGGTGTCGGTCTTCCGATTCAGGGAATCCGAATTTCGGTGGCAAAGAAACTTGCCGACGGTAATTCTTACGCCGGAAACATCGATCCGACAAAGCCGATGATCGCCCTGACTTATGATGATGGTCCTTCTTCCGAGTCCACAGCGCGAATTCTTGCAAAACTCAAAGAATATGGAGGTCGGGCAACGTTCTTCATGGTCGGTCGTCAGGTCGCAAAAAATATGGATGTCGTCAAGCAGATGGTTGCCCAGGGCTGTGAGGTCGGAAACCACACCTATGACCATGTCGCAATGACGAAGGAGGATCAGGCGGGACTGACGGCTCAGCTTGAGCAGAATAACCACCTGATTTCAGATGCCTGTGGAATCACTCCGGTGCTGATGCGTCCGGTCGGCGGAGCGAAGAGTGATGCTGGAATGGCGGCAGTCGGAGCGATCTCGATGCCGGCAATTCTCTGGAGCGTGGACACGCTCGACTGGAAGACAAGAGATGCACAGAGTACAATCCAGACGATTCTCGACAATGTGAAGGACGGAGACATCATCCTGATGCACGACCTTTACAGTGCGACCGCAGATGCAAGTGAGGTCGTGATTCCGGAGCTTGTGAACCGGGGATACCAGCTTGTGACGGTGAGTGAACTTGCATCTTACCGCGGCGGAATGATTCCGGGAAAATCCTACAGTCAGTTTAGACCAAAATAATAGAGTAAAATATATGGGTATTTCCACCAATTTTTGATGAAATGGCGGGAATATCCTTTGTTTTTGAGGAAAAACAAAGCAGAAAATGGAAATGCTGAAAAGAACTTGAATTTTGAGATGTTTCATGCTATCTTAGGAATGTGGCAAAACCGCCATATTTCGAGATTCTTTTCAGAACATCATGACACGATCAAAGAAAGGAGGAGAGGGCGTGAATAGACTGCCGGTTATTGTAGATGTTCATGCACATATTCTTCCGGGAGTGGATGACGGTTCTGGATCTATGGAGGAGTCCTTAAAGATGTTGGAGATGGCTGCAGCAGAGGGAATCGGTGCAGTGGTTGCAACTCCACATTATTCTCATCGGCGTGGAATCACAGGATATCAGGAATTGATTCAGGAACTGAGACAGCGGGTTCAGCAGAAGCTGCCGGGTTTTCAGCTTTATCTCGGACAGGAAACCTATTATAAGGAAGAACTGTTGAGAGACTTGGAAAACGGGCGTGCTCTGCCTTTGAATGGAAGCCGTTATGTTCTTGTGGAATTTGATCCATCTGTGCCGTATCAGAATCTGTATCGCGGAATCCGTCAGCTTCTGTCTGCCGGTTATGTGCCGATCGTCGCACATATGGAGCGATATCGTTGCCTGAGAGAGGAGAGAAATCTTCAGGATTTGAGACGAAGCGGATGTTTGCTTCAGATGAATTATGACAGTCTGAATGGAAGTATTTTTCAGGCAGAGACCCGTTGGTGTCGAAACCAGGTCAAGAAGGGTTATATTCATCTGATGGGAACGGACATGCATCGGATTGACTGGAGAGAACCGAAGATTCAGGAGGCATTAAAGTGGCTTGAGAATCATTTGGATGAGGAGATGCTCCGAAGATTACTGCGAACAAATGCAATAAAAGTGTTGAGAAATGAACCAATAGGGGAAATACAAAAACAGGGATGAAGAAAATGGAAAACCAAAATCAGATGAATAATGACAATGATGAGGTAGAGATTGACCTGCTTGAACTTCTTCTTGCAATGAAGAAGAAACTCTGGGCGATTATTCTGGCAGCGGTTGTCTGCGGCGGAATCGCCGGTGTCTACAGTAAGCTGGTACTGACTCCTCAGTATACTTCCACAGCGATGATGTACATCCTGTCGAAGGAGACGACGCTGACTTCACTTGCAGATCTTCAGATCGGAAGCCAGCTGACTGCGGATTACAAGGTAATCCTGAGTAGCCGTCCGGTGCTCACCAGTGTGATTTCTGAGAATCACCTGGATATGACCTATGAACAGCTGAAATCAAAGATTACGACGGACAACCCGTCTGACACCCGTATCCTGACCGTGACTGTGACCGATCCGGACCCGGTACTCGCAAAACAGCTTGCAGATTCGATTGCATCCACCTCTTCTGAGTATATTGGTGACATCATGGAGATGGTTCCGCCGAAAATCATTGAGAAGGGAACGATTGCAGATTATCCGACAAGCCCGAATAATAAGAAGAATGCGATGCTCGGCGCAGTGGCAGGTATCGTGATCGCTTGTGGTGTGATTGTGCTTACCGTTCTGATGAATGATACGATCCGCAGTGAGGAAGACGTAGAGAGGTATCTCGGTCTTACCGTTCTCGCATCGATTCCGGACTGGGAGAATGCAGGAAGCGGAAAGAAGTACGGATATTACGGAAAGTATGAGAGAGAAGAGAATGGAGGAAAGAAGTGATGAGCGGACAGATCGTAGAGCTGGCAGGACAGCTTGCCGGTGAGAGCAGTTATGCATATCGCGAAGCTATTAAGACACTTCGTACCAACATTCAGTTCTGCGGAAGCAATGTGAGAAAGATCATGTTCACAAGCGCACTTCCGGATGAGGGAAAGAGCCAGATTGCAGTTGTGACGGCAGTTTCTCTTGCACAGATTGGAAAGAAAGTTCTTCTGATCGATGCGGATATCCGTAAGTCGGTACTCGCAAGCCGTTATCAGATGAAGAAAGATGTTGGCGGTTTGTCTCAGTACCTCAGCGGACAGAAGAAACTTGAGGATGTGATCAATCGGACGGATGTCGAGAATTTTGATATTATTTTTGCAGGACCGTACTCCCCAAATCCGGCAGAGCTTCTCGAGGAGGATCTTTTCGGAGAGCTGATCAACTACGGTGCAGAGCAGTATGATTATGTGATTTTTGATACCCCGCCGATGGGAGCTGTCATCGATGGTGCGATTGTTGCGACAAATTGTGACGGAGCCGTCATGGTGATTGAGAGCGGAAGCATCAGTTACCATCTGGAGCAGAAGGTAAAGGATCAGCTCGACAAGAGTGGATGCCGAATTCTCGGAGTTGTGCTCAATAAGGTTCGCCCGGATGAGGACCCGCATGGCAAGTACTATGGCAAGTACGGAAAATACGGCAAGTATGGTCGTTACGGAAAGTACTATGGCAAGTATGGAAGATACGGCGAAGGGGATAACAGCCAGTCAGATGACGGAAAAGCAGGCAAGAAGGGAAAGACTGGAAAGTAAGCTGAGAAAATCAAAAACCTTGTTGCCTGACGAGTTAAGTTAGGAAGGCAGAAGTGGGAATGGACCCTGCAAGGTTCTTTCCCATTTTCTTTGTTAAGAGAGAATCCTTATCAAATAAGGTCTATTGAGAAAGTGACAAGAGATCACTTCTCAGAAATATAAAAATAAGGGAATTAGAAAAAATTAGGGGGGGGGTAAAACTATGTACAAGAGAAAGATGCAAGGCTGGCTAAAGCATCTCGACTTTGCTGCGCTTGATCTCTGTTGCCTCCAGATTGCCTATCTGGTCGCCTATGCGATTCGGCATGGTGGAATCACGGCGTATGGGGACAGCATTTATTTGACAACAAACCTTGCAATGTTACTCATTGATATGTGTGTGATGGCGTTTTTCCTGACGATGAAAAATGTGCTCAAGCGAGGTTATTATTCCGAGTTCACGGCGACGATCAAACATGTCTGTCTCGTGGTTCTGATGACGGCATTTTATTTGTTTGTGACGAAGGAGAGTTCAATTTATTCCCGGTATATGATGTTGATGATTGCGATTATGTATGCAATCCTGAGTTTTGTTACAAGAATCCTCTGGAAGAAGATCATTCTCGCCTATATGGCAGATTCGACGAAACGTTCTCTGATTATTATGACGGTCAACAGCATGGTCGATCAGGTGGTTACGAATATCTGCAATCACAATTATGATGGATTCAAGATTGTCGGCGTTGTGATTCTCGATGCGGATCGTGTCGGAGATGTGCTTGACGGGGATATTCAGGTTGTCGCAAATAAGGATACTGTTGCAGAGTATGTCTGCCGAGAATGGGTGGATGAGGTTTTCTTAAATATTCCGGATGGACAGGAACGCCCGAAGAAGCTGATGGATCAGTTTATGGAGATGGGGGTTGTCGTTCATTTAAGACTTGCGAAGTCGGAGGATTTTTCTGACCACATTCAGTTTGTGGAGCGGTTTGGCATTTATACAGTGCTGACGACGAGCATCAACTGTGCAACTCCGATGCAGGCATTCTTGAAGCGTGCAATGGATATCGCGGGTGGTCTGGCAGGTTGCCTGATCACAGGAATTCTTTATCTTTTCCTTGCACCGGCGATCAAGAGTCAGTCTCCGTGACCGGTGTTCTTCTCGCAGGTTCGTGTGGGAAAAAATGGTAAGAAGTTTAAGATGTACAAGTTCCGCAGTATGTATATGGATGCAGAGGAGCGCAAGAAGGAACTGATGGCACAGAACCGTGTCAAGGATGGTTTTATGTTCAAGCTCGACTGGGACCCGCGTATCATCGGAACGAAGAAACTGCCGGATGGAACGATCAAGAAGGGCGTTGGAAACTATATTCGCGACTGGAGTCTCGATGAGTTCCCACAGTTCTTTAATGTGCTGAAAGGTGATATGAGTCTGGTTGGAACACGTCCGCCGACAGTCGATGAGTGGGACAAGTATGATCTTCATCACCGCGCACGTCTGGCAATGCGCCCGGGTGTGACAGGAATGTGGCAGGTAAGCGGTCGAAGCAATATCACAGATTTTGAGGATGTTGTAAAACTGGATACAAAGTATATCCGCGAGTGGAGCATGGGACTGGACCTCAGAATTTTGATCAAGACCGTTCTGGTTGTGTTCAAAAAAGAGGGTTCGATGTAAGGTGCGTTGTGCATGTGTAATGGTGAGAAACATAGATATACATATATCGCATATAAGACGCAGAGATGTAATACAGAAATGAATTAGATTTGCAGACATAATTTGGGAGAAGATTCCGAGTTGTGTCTGCTTTTTTGTGCTGTCATGTAAAGAAATGGGAGATGTGAGGTAAATGAGGATTGCCTTGTTCCTTAAATATAGTGAAAATGGGTGGGGTGAAATTCCATACATACGCTAGGCTTTTCCTGAGATTTGTGGTATGCTTGAGGGAACAGGTGGGGGACTGTTTTGTTGGAGTTCATTGTTGATTACACGGTATGTAGGCAGTGATAATTAAAATTTCAGGAGGAGTTTATTTATGAGAAAATGGAAGAAAACGATGTTGGCAACAGCAGTATGTGCCATGATTGCTGTTCAGCCGGCTTGGGCGAGTTCTGCTGTGATTACAGTTGGACAGGGTGTGACAACAGGAACGTCCGCAGAAGCGCAGGGGGAGGTTAGTCTCGGAAATACACCGGAGAGTTCTGAAAGTACAGGTTCGATGAGTGAGCAGGCGAGCGTTGGATCGGCACCGCAGGAGCAGACAACCTCCCGTGTGATCACAATGGGGGAGAGTACAAAGTCTGAGGATACACAGACGGATGAAGTACAAAGTGAAGCTACGCAGGAAGAGCAGGCAGTGAGTGAGACAACGACGGAGGAGATACAGGATCAGACCGGCACAGGACGACAGATTGATCCGTCGAAGCCTATGGTAGCGTTGACGTTTGATGATGGTCCTCAGCCGTCTGTCGGCAATCGAATTATGGATTGTCTGGCACAGTATGGAGGAAAGGCAACGTTCTTCATGGTGGGAAGCCGTGCGGGATCTTACAAGACGGAGATTCAGCGAATGGTTGCAGAGGGGCATGAGGTTGCGAACCATACGATGAATCACAAGTATCTTCAGAAACTTGGAGCGGGACAGATTCAGGAAGAGGTCAACCGGGGAAACGATGCGATAGAGAGTGCCTGCGGAGTTCGCCCGACACTTCTTCGGCTTCCGGGAGGAAATCATAATGCGACAGTTGTTGCGAATACGCATATGCCGATGATTCAGTGGAGTGTGGATACACTTGATTGGAAGACAAGAAATGCTGATAAGACAACATCTGCCGTCTTAAATCATGTCAAGGATGGAGATATTGTTCTGATGCATGAGCTTTATACCTCAACCGCAGATGCTGTGGAGCGAATTGTGCCAGAGCTTGCCCGTAGAGGATTTCAGATGGTGACAGTCACCGAGATGGCAAATGCGAGAGGAAAAAGTCTTCAGGCAGGACATTTATATTCTGAGTTTCGGTGAAAAATGGAAGATTTTATAAAAAAGGGCGTGTGAAAAAATGAGAAATCATTTTTTCGCACGCCCTTTTTTGTGAGCCATTAATAAATTAACCTGTTGTGCTAGATAAAAAATAATATAAAGAAACTTCAACAAAATGTGCTATCTTATTTGTAGGACATACAA
>JAJEPU010000040.1 GCA_020686985.1 Brotaphodocola catenula | reverse complement strand
AGTTATGGCTGCATGGATCATTTTTTTGATTCGTGGTGCAATTTTCAGGTTAGAGATTGCTCCGTGAATAATTCAGGTTTATCAATATCTACCAATATCCATCAACTATCTCAATATCTCAATCTTATTCTTCCCTCTGGCGCAGAGGATGTGCAGGTCCACAGCTCTCCCGGTTTGCAATGTAGAAGGGAAGATTGATTTTCATCGGGAGGGAATGTCCGCCCTCGATCCGGTCAATCAGAGTCTTGGCAGCCATCTGTCCCATCTCCTCGATCGGGATGTGGACGGTTGTCAGCATCGGATTCAGGTACTGAGCTGTCTCAATATCGTCAATACTTATGATTGAGATGTCCCCGGGAATCGAGTAACCGGCTTCCTGGATTGCGCGCATTGCTCCGATTGCAGTCATATCATTCGGGCAGAAGTAGGCGGTCGCGTCACAGTTTTGCTCAAGCAGTTTTTTTGCGCCGAGGTATCCGCCCTCGGAGGAGAGCGTCACGTTGCTGACATAACCCTTATAGACAGTGATATTTTCCGCGGAGAGAGCATCGAGATATCCACGATAGCGATTCTCCCGTTCTGTCTCCCCGATGTAGGCAATTTTTCGATGACCGAGCTGGATCAGGTGATTGATCGCTGTGACTGCGGCCTGATAGCCATCACAGATGATCTGATCGTAACGAGCGTCGAGGCTGTTGAGTCCAGCGTAGACGATGTATTGAAAATACTGCTTTAAGAATTTTAAGAGTTGTTTGTCACAGCGCCCAAGCACGGCAACTCCATCGACGTGATTGTCGGAGATCAGCCGATAAGTGCCTGGATGATGAATATCAAACGCGGAAAACGTATATTTCAGAATATAATTGTGGCGAAAGGCCTCCTTCTCAATACTGCGGGCGAGCGGGGAGAAGAAATTGTCCGTGTTGGTGTCCTCAACGCGGGCAAACAGGCAGGCGAGTGCGTGACAGCGCGAAGTGTCCGCATGCTGATCGCCTTTTTTGAGCTGACGGGCAGAGCTGTTTGGTGTGTAGCCAGTCTGGCGGACAATCTCCCAGATTCGATCCTGAACTTCCTTACTTGCCGGACAGCGCCCGCTCTTGTTGATTACGCGGGATACAGTAGAAATGGAAACTCCGGCCTGAGTCGCAATCTCTTTCAGTGTCATCTGGTTTTTTCCTCCTTTTCTTTTTATGTCTTCTCTTTTTTCCTTTTTTCTTTTTCTTTTTTCCTTTTCTTCCGTGTTTGCGTTTTTTTATATCTTCATAAATTTGGAAAACGTTCTTTATTTACCTAAGAGTATAACGGATTTTTGAGAAAAAAGACAGAGCGGATTATACAAAAAAGAAAGGAAAAAATTAGGCAAAATAAAGCCAAACGTTTGCTCAAAAAGAGCGTGCTTTTATTGTGAAATATGTTATAATAATATTACAAACTCAAAGGAAAAATGTCAAATCATACAAAATAGAACGGAAAAATGCAAAAAAGAGGAGGTTTATTAAACGAAAGTTAAACAAAAAAAGAAGTCAAACGGAAAATGAGAACAGGATGGGAAAACAATAAGAAAAAGATGGGGAAGAAAGCGTAAAAAAAGTAAGTAGACAAAAGACAAATTAAGAAATAAGTGGGGAACAAACAAGAAAGTAACAAAGAAAAAGAACTATAAAAAGAAGAAGGAGGAAACGAGATGTCTTCTGATGCAGGGAAGCAGAAAAAGAAGGAAAAAGATCTGATCGGACAGATTCCGAATGGGGGATGGCTTCTGATCTCACTGCTCGTCGCGATTGGATTGTGGAAATGGTTGTCGATCAATCCAAGAACATCCCGCAGTTTTCCATTTTTACCGGAAGTATTAGAGGCACTTAAGACGATGGTTGGGCGCGGAGTGCTCTGGAACGATTTTGCAAGCAGTATGATCTCGGTGGTTCTCGGATTTGTACTTGGATTTGTGACTTCCGTGCCGGTTGCATTTTTGATGGCATGGTATCGTCCGGTTCGCTACATTGTGGAGCCGTGGATTCAGTTTATCCGAAATATCCCACCGTTAGCTTATGTACCGCTCGTAGTTATCTCTGCGGGTGTTGGACGCAGACCCCAGGTCATTGTCATCTGGCTGGCGACCTTCCTGATTATGACCGTGACGATCTATCAGGGCGTGCGAAATGTGGATGAGACGCTGATCAAGGCGGCGCGCGTGCTCGGAGCAAAAGACAATGATCTGTTTGTAAAAGTGATTTTCCCGGCAACGACTCCGTTTATTATCACAGCGGTTCGTCTCGGTGTTTCCGTAGCGCTGACGACTCTGATTGCGGCAGAGTCTACCGGCGCGACCGCAGGACTTGGAATGAGAATCCGGTCACTGAACAACAGCTTTGAGGTGCCGCCGATGTTGCTCTACATCATCATCATCGGTATCATCGGACTTACAAGTGAGAAGGTAATCAAATATCTGGAAAGGAAGTTTACGGGATGGCAGGAGACGAGAAACGTGTAAAAGTGAAGATTGACCATGTCGAGAAGATTTATGAGGGCAGAAAAGGAAAAATGGTCGCTCTGAATGGGGTGGATCTTGACATCATGGAAAATGAATTTATCTGCGTGGTAGGACCTTCCGGATGTGGAAAATCTACTCTGCTCAACATCATTGCAGGACTGCTTGAACCGACTTCCGGCGCAGTGTATGTGGATGGAAAGAAAGTAGAAGGAACCGGAACTGAGAGAGGCGTGGTATTCCAGCAGTATGCGCTCTTCCCGTGGCTGACGGTTCTCAAAAACGTCATGTTCGGTCTGAAATTAAAGGGCATGAATGATAAGGAAGCAAAAGAGATTGCAATGAAATACATCCGCATGGTTCAGCTTGAAGATTTCGTGGATGCCTATCCGAAGGAGCTGTCCGGTGGTATGAAACAGAGAGTTGCGATTGCGCGTGCTTATGCGGTACAGCCGGAAGTGCTTCTGATGGATGAGCCGTTTGGAGCGCTCGACGCACAGACGAGAACCCAGCTTCAGTCCGAGCTGATTCGCACCTGGCAGGAGGAGAAGAAGACTTGCTTTTTCATCACTCACGATGTGGAGGAGGCAGTCATTCTTGCGACGAAAGTCATCATCATGAGCGCGCGTCCGGGACGAATCAAGAAGATCGTGAATGTCAACCTGCCGTATCCGAGAACGCAGGAGATGAAGATGGAGCTTCCGTTCCTTGATCTCAAGACTTATATCTGGGGCGAGGTTTACAAGGAATATTTGGAAGTGCGAAAGTAGGACGAGAGTTAGGTTTTAAATAAAAGACGGAGACTTGAATTGAGAAAAGAAAAAGATCAAGGAGGATCTTATTATGAGAAAACGAAGAATCTTATCAGTGGCACTGGCATCTCTTCTGGCAGTATCTTCTTTAGCAGGATGTGGAAGCAGTAAACCGGCTGAGACAAAGGCACCTGAGACTACGGCGACCGCTGAGACGAAGGCGGAAGAGACCACAGCAGAAGCAAAGGCAGAGGAGAGCAAGACCGAGGAGACCGCACAGGAGCCGATCACGCTCAACATCGCTTACATGCCGAACTATGGAAGCCTCTGGTCAGTGACGACGGCTATTGAAAAGGGATATATGGAGGAACAGGGAATCACGGTAAATATGATTGAGTTCGCAGACGGTCCGACGATCATCGCATCACTGGAGTCCGGAAGCGTGGATATCGGATACATTGGACAGGGTGCTCATAAGCTGTGTATCAATGGTCAGGCAAAGATCATTGCTCTGTCTCACATCTCAAACGGTGATGCCGTGATCGGTGGACCGGAAGTCAAGACGCTTGAAGATCTGAAAGGAAAGAAAGTGGCATACTCCTCCGGTACCTCGAGTGAGGATATTTTGACGAATGCGCTCACAAAGGCAGGTCTCTCAATGAGCGATATCAGCGCCGTTGATATGGATGCCTCCGGTATTGTGACCGCAATGGTTTCCGGTGGTGTGGATGCATGTGCAACCTGGTCTCCGAACAGCTTAAAGATTCTTGAGGAAGTGAAGGATTCCACGAAACTTGCAGATAACATGACTTTCTCCGATACGACGGTTTCTCTGGGAAGCTGGATCGTAACCCCGAAGTATGCAGAGGCAAATCAGGACAAGATCCTTCGATTCACCAAGGCGCTGTTCAAGGGAATGGATTATGCGGCAGACGGAAATTATGAGGAAGTTGCAAAGTATGTGGCAAACCAGACAAAGACGGATGAGAACAGCGTTTACGAACAGCGCGGTGATGCAGACTGGCTGACCGGTGCAGAAGTTGCAAAGGGCGCAGAGGACGGAACTGTTGAGAATTACTATAAGACCCAGCAGGAGAATTTCATCGCAGGTGGTCAGGTAGAGAAGGAAGTTCCAATTGCGGATTATGTAATGCTTGACAATATGGTAGAAGCAGGAAAATAATAGAAAAGAACCTAAAAGAATCTAGTAGAAAAGAATCAAAATAAAAATGAATCAGTAAAAATGAATCAAAAATAGGGAAAGTATAACAGCTTTAACTGTGTGGAGGCTGCCATCATCTGGTGGCAGTCTCTTGTCGTTTTAGATGGATTCAGATGTTAGATTGATTCGGACAAGAGGGACAGGAAAGGAAATAAGATCATATGCGTCATGAGTATTATCAGTACACGAAGGAAGAGCTTTTGAGCAATCCGAAGATTTCTCTGAGCTGTCTTCCGGATAATGAATCTGTATTTCGCCAGATGGCAAATCAGATGATTGAGGAGATTGAGAAGAACAATCGTGCGGAGAAAAAGACCGTGTTTATCTGCCCGGTCGGTCCGGTGGGGCAATATCCGTATTTTGTGGATATGGTGAATGAACGCGGGCTGAGTCTGAAAAATGTCTGGTTCATCAACATGGATGAGTATTTAGACGATCAGAAGCAGTGGGTTCCGATTGATCATCTGTTAAGTTTCAGGGGATTTATGGAGAGAACCGTTTACTCAAAGATTTATGAGGAACTTCTGATGCCGAAGAGACAGAGAGTTTTCCCGGACCCGAATAATGTGGGATATATTCCGAGACTGATCGAGGAGCTTGGAGGTGTCGATATCGCGTTTGGAGGAATCGGTATCAATGGTCATGTGGCGTTCAATGAGGCAGACCCGTCTCTGACAAATGAGGAGTTTTTAAATCAGAAGACGAGAGTCCTTGCGATCACACCGGAGACGCGCACGGCAAATGCGATCGGAGATTTCAACGGTGCGCTTGAGGATATGCCACATTACTGCATTTCGATCGGGATGTATGAGATCTCTCATGCGAGAAAGATTCGTCTTGGATGTTTCCGCAACTGGCATCGGGCAGTGGTGCGGAGAGCTTCTTATGGGGAGCCAACTTCGGCATTCCCGGTGACACTTCTTCAGGGTCATCCGGATCTGACGCTGACCTTTACGGATTTTGTGGCAAATTTAGAGTAGGAAAAACGGACAGAATAGCAGGGACAGACTGGAGGGAAGCGTGCTCATGGAACTGATTTTGAAACATGGCAAAGTATATCAAAATCATGGATTTGCAAGGAAGGATGTCCGGATTAGAGACGGAAAAATCATAGAGGTGGGAGAGAATCTTGACATATCGGCATCACCATCAGCAATAACACCATCAGCAATAACACCATCAGCAATAACATCATCAGATGTCAAAGTGCAGGTGATAGATGTGAGAGGACTCTCGGTAATTCCGGGTTTGATTGATATTCATACGCACGGTGCGGTCGGTGTGGACGTCAATTCAGCGAAGGCGGAAGATTTTGAAAAGATCTGCCGTTTTCAGGCGAGTCAGGGCGTGACAGGTTGGCAGGCCTCGATCTTGACGGATACGAAGGAACAGACTCTGTGGGCAATCGGAGAATATCGCCGTTGGAAACAGTTTTCCCACCAGGGAGCCACACTGATCGGTATCCATTTGGAGGGACCATTCCTTGCAAAGGAGTACAAGGGCGCGATGCCGGAACACCTCTTAAAAACCCCGGATCTCGAACTCTTAAAGGAGTATCAGGAGAGCGCCGAAGGGGATATCCGTTACATCACGGTGTCTCCGGAGGTTGAGGGCGTGGTTGAGGCGATCCCCCGGATGAAAAAAATGGGAATGGCAGTCGCAATTGGACATTCCGGAGCAGATTATGAGACAGCGCGTCGGGCGATTGCAAATGGGGCGACAAGTGCGACCCATGTGGGAAATGCGATGCGACTTCTGCATCAGCATGAACCGGCGATTTTTGGAGCAGTGCTTGAGGATCAGGATGTCTATGCAGAGATGATCTGCGACGGACGCCATCTGCATCCGGGAACGGTTCGTTTTATCCTCAAGGCGAAGGGAACCGAGCATGTAGTGGCAATCACGGATTCCATCATGGCGGGAGGACTTCCGGATGGATTTTACCATCTCGGTGTCAATGAGGTTGTCGTGAAAGACGGGGACGCAAAGCTTGTCAGTGATGGGACGAGAGCGGGAAGTACACTGACTGCAATTCATGCGATTCAGAATCTCGTTCAGTTTACGGGAAAATCCCTTGCCGAAATTGTACCTTTGATGACGGAGAATCCGGCAAAGCTGATTGGAATCTATGACCGGACAGGTTCGATTGCACCACAGAAAGATGCAGACCTGACGATTCTCGATGAGAATCTGGAGGTTGTCTACACGATTGCAAGAGGAAACCTCTGTTACTCGCGGGGTAACCAGACGGAGAATCGGACAGAGAATTAAACTGAAAATCGAACCGAAAAGTAGTTGGAAGAAGAACGAAAAGTAAGAGGAATGACTAAAAAACGAATAGCAGAAGGCGAATCAGAGAAGGGAGCGGATCGGAAAATGGAAAAAAATGTGCTCGTGATCCACGGTGGAGGTCCGACAGCGGTGCTGAATGCGTCTCTTTACGGGGTGATTCAGTCTGCGAAGGAGAGCGGAGAGATTTCTCATGTATATGGAGCGATCGGAGGCAGTGAGGCAATTTTAAAAGAACGTTTTCTGGATTTGATGCAATTCCCGGAAGAGACACTCAAGCGTCTTCTGACGACACCGGGTACAGCGATCGGTTCTTCGCGGTATGCACTCAGCGAGGAAGATTATGCGAGGATGCCGGAAATTTTTGCAAAGTGGAAAATAAAATATGTTCTGCCGACAGGTGGAAACGGGACGATGGATACCTGCGGAAAGATCCGGCGGGCGTGTGAGGGCACGGACATCCGTGTGGTTGGGATTCCCAAGACGATTGACAATGATATTGCGGTCACCGATCACACGCCGGGATATGGAAGTTCGGCGCGCTATTTAGCGGAGACTGTCGCGGAGATCGGAGCGGACGTGAAGTCTTTGCCGATCCATGTCTGTATCGTTGAGGCGATGGGACGAAATGCCGGATGGATCACCGCCGCCTCCGCACTTGCGCGAGAGAAAAAGGGGGATGCCCCTCATCTGATTTATTTGCCGGAGCGACCATTTCGGGAAGAAGAATTTCTCGAGGATGTCAAACGCCTGTATGAAGAGCTCGGTGGAGTCGTCGTGGCCGCAAGCGAGGGACTGAAAAAGGAAAACGGTGAGCCGATTGTGCCACCGATCTTTCGCTCAGGGCGTTCGGTCTACTACGGGGACGTCGGCGCATATCTGGCGGAACTTGTGATTCGCAAACTTGGAATCAAGGCGAGAAGTGAGAAACCGGGCATCTGTGGCAGAGCGTCGATTCCGCTTCAGTCGGCAGTTGATCGGGAGGAAGCGGTGCTTGCGGGGCGAACCGCCTTGGAGTCGGCATTGGGGGGACAGACCGGTGTCATGGTCAGCTTTGTGCGTGAAGCGAGTGAGGATGGCAGTTACCGGATGCATCCGGGCACGGTTCCAATCG
Source organism: Brotaphodocola catenula (assembly GCA_020686985.1). Classification (GTDB taxonomy): domain Bacteria; phylum Bacillota; class Clostridia; order Lachnospirales; family Lachnospiraceae; genus Brotaphodocola; species Brotaphodocola catenula. The sequence continues at coordinate 22,270 of JAJEPU010000040.1, read as the reverse complement.
AGGAAGTTATGATGTATGAGCGAAAAGTGCCGGAATCCTACATCAATGAGCGGGGAAATGATGTGACGGAGGAGTTTGTCTCCTGGTGCAAACCGCTTGCGGATGTCCATCATCGGGAATTTATTGATTTTCAGGAATATTACTGGGAACGGAAGGGGAAGAGGGAATGAAACATATTTATCTGAATCTGAAACGGTTTGATATTCCAAAAGAAGCCGGAGGCGTGAATTCGCTTGCGCCGATCCGGGAATGGGGAGCAAAAATCGTTCGGGAGACGCAGGATGCCCTGAAGGAATATGACAGAGAGCGTGTGGAATTTGCGATGTTTTTTCCGGAGGCTCATTTGATTCCGGCGCTTGAGGCGCTTGAGGAGGACAGTCCGATTCAGGTTGGATGTCAGGGCGTCTTCCGTGCTGATACCGTGTGCGGAGGAAACTTCGGAGCATTCACAACCGGGAGAACCGCAAATGCGATGCATGCCCTCGGCTGTGAGAGTGTGCTGATTGGTCACTGCGAGGAGAGAAGAGACAAGAGTGAAATTATGAGGGAGCTGATGAATGGCAATGCAGATCCCTCAGATTCTTCTAATTTCACGGAGTTTGCAGAGCGTTTCGTGGTTTCTGATCAGGCAGTGCGCAGTGCAGTGAATCGAATTCTGAACAGGGAAATCCGGGAGGCGGTGCGTGCAGGAATGAAGGTGCTGTACTGCATCGGAGAATCCTCTGAGGAACAGCCGATCTGGAAAGAAGTTTTGAGAGAACAGCTTGAGGTTGGACTCGCGGATGTGGATCGATCCAAAATCACGATTGCCTATGAGCCGATCTGGGCGATTGGACCGGGGAAGATTCCGCCGGATCAGGCATATATGGAAAAAATCGGAGCTTACGTTAAGGAAGTGACCGGGGGGATGGATGTCGTTTACGGGGGCGGCTTAAAGAAAGAAAATGCGGAAATGCTTGCGAGTGTGAAGTCAATGGATGGCGGTCTGATTGCGCTGACGAGATTTTCGGGAGAGATTGGATTTTACCCGGAGGAGTATTTAGAGATCATTCGTCTGTATCTGAACGCAAATCAGAATTAGACCTGGTAGACCAGACATAGACAAAAATAGGAATTTGACTGGAATCAGTGAGCTGTGATTGCGTGATTGACGGAAGCAATCAAACAGATTGACAGAAATAAAAATATTCAGGAGGAATGGAGAATGAGATTATCGTTTGAATATGGACAGGGACTGATGAGTGCAGAATTGCCGGATACGACAGACGTCTTTATTCCGGGGGAGACGGTGCCGGACCCGCCGTGTATTCCGGAGGATCAGATTGAGGCAAAAACGCTGGAATCCATCCGCAATCCGATGGGAATGCCACCGTTGTCTGAGCTGGCGCACAAGGGCTCGAAGGTCACGATTGTTTTTCCGGACATTGTAAAGGGCGGTACTCAGCCGACTTCCCACAGAAAGGTATCGATCAAGCTGATTTTGCAGGAACTCTACCATGCGGGAGTGGAGAAAAAGGATATTCTCCTGATCTGTTCAAACGGTCTTCATCCGAGAAGCACAGAGCAGGAGCTTCGCCAGATCCTCGGTCCGGAACTGTTTCAGGAATACTGGTACAGCCATCAGATCATCACGCATGACAGTGAGGACTATGATCACATGGTAGATCTCGGAACGACGGATCGCGGAGATCCTGTTCTGATGAATAAATATGTGTATGACAGCGATGTCGCAATCCTGATCGGTCACACGCAGGGCAATCCTTACGGCGGATATTCCGGCGGATACAAGCACTGCGCAACCGGAATCACCCACTGGCGCTCGATTGCTTCCCATCATGTTCCGGAGGTTATGCACCGTGCAGATTTCACTCCGGTAAATGGAAAGTCCCTGATGCGCACAAAGTTTGATGAGATCGGACAGCACATGGAGAAATGTATGGGTAAGAAATTCTTCTGCTGTGATGCGGTTCTGGATACTTACTCCCGTCAGATTGAGATCAACAGTGGATATGCGAAGGTCATGCAACCGCACTCCTGGATCATGGCGGACAAGCGCACCTATGTGCCGTGGGCGGAAAAGAAGTACGATGTGATGATCTTCGGTATGCCCCAGTCTTTCCACTACGGAAATGGAATGGGAACGAACCCGATTATGCTGATGCAGGCGATCTCCGCTCAGGTTATCCGTCATAAGCGCGTGATGAGCGATCACTGTGTGATCATCTGTTCCTCGATTTGCAACGGATATTTCCATGATGAGCGCTGGCCGTACCTGAGAGAACTCTATGAGATGTTCCAGAAGGATTACATGAACACCCTGCCGGATCTCAATCGCTATGGAGAGTATTTTGCGACAAATGAGGAATATATCCGCAAGTACCGTTTCTGCAACGCCTTCCATCCATTCCACGGTTTCTCGATGATGAGCTGTGCTCACATTGCGGAGATGAACACCTCTGCGATCTATCTCTGTGGCGCTCAGGAGCCGGGATATGCGCGCGGAATGGGACTCAAGACGCGGGCAACGATCGAGGAAGCTCTCGCAGATGCGATGAAGAAATACGTTGGACCGAACCCGAATATTCTTGCACTTCCACAGACGTTCAAGCTCGGAGCCGTTCATCTGATGATGAAGGATGAGACACCGGATGGAAAGGGTGCACAGGACTGCCACTGCGCCGGTCATATGCATCACATGTAAAGAACCTATGTAAAGAAAAGGAGAAAAAAATGCCACTGATTCCTTTGCGTCCTCTTCTTGAGGCGACGGTAACATATGGATTTGGGCAGGGTGCATTTAATGTAAATGCGGTTGCCCAGGCGAAGGCTGTGATTGAGGTGCATGAAATGTTCCGCTCTCCGGCAATTTTGCAGGGAGCGGATCTTGCAAATGGATTTATGGGCGGGCGGACGGATTTTGCGAATGCGACGATTGAGGATAAGAAGATCGGAGCAAAGAACATCGCCAATGCTGTGAAGAAATATGGAGCGGATTCTGAGATTCCGATCGTGCTTCATCTCGATCACGGACGCAATTTTGAGTCGTGTGTCGCAGCGATTGAGGGTGGATATACCTCCGTTATGATCGATGGCTCGTCACTCCCGTTTGAACAGAACATGGAGCTGACACGCGAGGTTGTGAAGTATGCGCATGCGAGAGGCGTCAGCGTTGAGGGCGAGCTCGGTGTTCTCGCCGGAGTCGAGGATCATGTCTTTTCGGCTTCCTCGACGTATACGAATCCTCTTGATGCAGTGAAATTTATTCAGAATACCGGAGTCGATGCGCTTGCAGTTTCCTACGGCACGATGCACGGTGCTTCTAAGGGAAGGAATGTCAAGCTCAGGAAAGAGATTCCGATTGCGATTCGGGAGTGCTTAAATCACCTTGGAATTTTCTGCGCGTTGGTTTCCCACGGCTCTTCGACGGTGCCGAAATACATCGTGGATGAGATCAATGCACTTGGCGGAAATTTGAGCAACACTTATGGCATCTCGATTGAGGAGCTGAAAGTGGCGATTCCGTCCGGAATCAGCAAGATTAATGTCGATACGGATATCCGTCTTGCAGTGACGCGCAACATGAAAGAGCTGTTTGCGAAATATCCGGAGAAACGCACGAGCGCCTCGATCGGTGCGATCTATGAACTGCTTGAGACGAAGTGCGACCAGTTTGATCCGCGCGTCTTCCTTCCGCCGATCATGGATACGGTGATGTATGGCACAATTTCGGATGAGGATGTCGCAGAGATTGTTGCCTGCATTGAGCGAGGTGTCAAGGAGGTCGTTGGAACGCTGATCGTTCAGTTTGGCTCATTCGGAAAGGCTCCGCTTATCAGGCAAAAATCTCTGGATGAGATGATTGAGTTTTATAAAGGTTGATTGATTGCATCATTGCATGATTACGTCACTATATCCCCCACCTTATTGTGGTGCCCCCAATTGTTAGATTTTCAGGTCTGACTTTTGGGGGCATCTTATTTCTGATTGATGGGGATATAGTGATATATTTGTGTTGAAACTGTGTTGAAAATCTGAAGATCGATTCTAAATCTTGTAATAAATCCGTCAGAATTTTCCAAATATTGTCATAAAGTATAAGAGATTGGTAAAGTCTTACCGCCCTTCTCCATGCTAGAATAAGATCATCGATAGGATAAAGTTTCATAGAAGAGTTTCGTAAAAGAAATTATAAAATACGCGGAAGGAGCGGTGAACATGAGACTGAGAAAATTAACTGGATGGATGACAGCGACGGCGCTGACGGTGATGAGTTGTACCGGGTTCACCGTTCTGAAGGAAGGATATGAGACATATCAGACAGCGGTTGAAGCAGAGAGTCTTGACGAAAAGATTGCTAAGATTCAGGCGAAAAGAGGATACACAAAACTTTCGGAACTTCCCGATACCTATGCACAGGCGGTTGTCTCTGTGGAGGATCATCGGTTTTATAACCATTTTGGACTCGATCCGATTGCAATTGGGCGGGCATTGGTTCGCGATTTGAAAGCCAGACGTTATGTGGAGGGCGGAAGCACGATCACCCAGCAACTTGCAAAGAATTTGTATTTCAGTCAGGAAAAACAACTCTCAAGAAAAGTGGCGGAGGTCTTTTTAGCACTTGATCTTGAGCAGAAGTATTCCAAGGATGAGATTCTGGAATTGTATGTGAACAGCATTTATTACGGGGATGGATACCAGAATATTGGACAGGCAAGCCGAGGATATTTTGGAAAAGAGCCGTCGAAGATGAGCGATTATGAGTGTACGCTTCTTGCAGGTGTGCCGAATGCACCGTCCCGATATGCGCCGTCAAAGCACCCGGATCTCGCCTCAAAGCGCCAGCAGAAGGTGCTGAGTCGGATGCAGGTTTGCGGATACCTGACAAAAGAGGAGACAAGTGAGGTGAACGCGCAGATTCTGGCTCTGAATTTACACTTTGTGGGAGCAAATTAAGGTTGTGAAGGGGCAACATCAGAGAAATCCAGAAGTGACAATGACAAAATAACGTGTCAAGAGATCTGTTTTTTATGACCTTGTGACACGTTATTTTCATGTGAGTGGATATGTACGATGTAGGTTACTGAATTTCACGGATCAGACAATACTGCTTGAGAGGAAAGTTTCTCTTCATCACGCCGTAGGTCTTAAATCCTAAATGATGATAGAAATCCAGATTTTTCTCGTTGTGTGTCTCGAGAGAAATCATCATGCGGTGTTTTTCCGCATAGTCAATCGCCTCTTCCATCAAAGAAACAGCAATGCCGTGGTGCTGCATCTGAGGATCGACTGCCAGATAGATGATGTGAAGGCGCTGATCCTGGTGCAGCTGGTCTGTCCAGCTGGAGTTGAGGTAGTCATTTCCCTTCAAAAAGTTCTGAAATGTTTTGAGAGAGTGATCTTCCTTGATTAAGTAGGTGTCTGTCTGAAGCTTTGCCTTTGTCTCTGCCAGATAGAACTGGAAGATGTTGTAAGGCTCTGCCTCATCGGAGACAACGAGAACTCCGTTTAAGTCCGGACTGTCTGCAAAGATTTCGCAGGTCTCATAAAATTCGTCCATGTCGCAGTGAAACAGTTCCGGCATTAAACGCTTGCGCACATCCGGATCAGGAATCAGTGTTTCATAAAGAGGATCGTGTGCAAAACATCGGTTTAAAAGCTGTTCAAGCTGTGGCAAATCTTTGCGCTGTACGCGGTATAGTTTGTTACTGTCCATAATTGATTGACCGTATAGTAACGGCTGTCATTCCTTTCGTGAATATTCCTCGTAGTATTAAAAAAGACTGTTAATTGTCAGTTGTTAGTCTAGGCTCTAAGAGAGTTTATACTTATTCAGTCTGCTCTATTACATTATTTATCTCACTATACTTTATCTATCTCTTGCTCTATACTCATCTCTTACAGAAACACCGTTTTAATAAGTCGGGAGAGTTCTTCCAGCGTTTCCGCAAGTAATTTATGCTGGTTATCCCGAATTTCAGTGAGTCGGCGAAGCTCATCCTCGTAATCTGTCTCACCGGTTTCCTGCTTTTTCAACAGGCTCTTGACCAGACCGTAGAGGTTCTCATGAGGCATCAGGCGACCATATCCCCATTTCAGACGTTCCTTCGGCTGGTGGAGCACATAGTTGGTGAAGTGGTTGTAGACATCCTCATCAAACATGAAGGCATATGCATTGTTGTCGACCTGATAGAGACGTCTGAGTGCTGAGGAGAGCCTTCTGTTTTGCAGGGCATGAATTGAACCGGACACGAGCTTTAAATTCTTGAGAAGAATTTCATGCGGGTAGAGCACATTGCCGTACCAGTCGATTCGCACGAGTGCATCCTGGGTTTTCTTGAATCGCTCGAGCAGAAGTTTTTCCGTCTTTCGAGCCTTCTCAAAAAGTTCCTCTGCCTGTGCATTCTCACCTTCGTTTAAGAGGTGGCGATAGAGATTGTTTGACACCTCAAGATCATCATAATCTCTCCAGGCCTTCTGCTCAGCGATCCGAAGCAGATCGCAGAGGGAGGAGATCTGAAATTCCAGATCCATGCCGAAGGCATCTATCCCAGAATGAAGACCGTGCTTGCTGTTCTCAGAGAAATCTAGGTCGTTGTCGTCGAGACCGTGGAAGGCGTGATGCATAACCGGAGCAAAGCAGAGCGGGACAACAGCTGTCTCATCAAGAGCCACGATCAGCAGGGCGAAGAGTTCGTGGTGCAGGCGGTAAACCTGAGCATCGTAGAATTCGTCATTGTCAAACTGGGAGTGGTAATGAGTCTCCATGAAACTTCCACCGGTGAAATCGTTGACCATCGACGGAATTCCGGAGATTGCAATCGAGAAATCGTCCGACCAGGTTTCGATCGGAGCTGTGATTCTCGTCTCCTCCGGGTAGGCGCGGGTCAGCTCCGGAAGTTCCGACAGGTAGTCCTCAAGGAACTGCGTGTACTCGTAGCAACTGCGGATGCGCGCACGCGTGCCGTGTGCGAGAGCCGGAAGCTCAAAGTTCAAGTCTGCAATGACTTTGCCGACCCACTCCGGATGAGCCGTGAAGACCTGCTCGTAAGCGCCGGTCGACCAGTCAAAGTTGGAATCCGCAACCCCCCATTCTTCCGCTGCCATCGCACAGAAGATGATCGTGTTGCGCGGTTTGAATCCGCTGTCGACGAGAGCCTTTGCGATGCCAAGCATCATTGCGATTGCGGTGTTGTCATCCTGAAAACCGCTGAAATAGGAATCATAATGGGCGGAGAGCATGACCATGCGGTCCGGATGAAGTCCCGGAATCCGTCCGACAATGTTGTAAGTTGTGCAGTCGCGCATCACGCGAGTGTCAGAGTCGAGCAAAATTTTGATGCTCTCGTTTCCGGCAACGCCTTCCTCGACGTGAAGAAGTTGTTTGAGCGCACTCGCATCCTTGCGTGAGATTGAGAAAGCAGGTGCATTCTCCGGTCCGGCAATATCCTGTGCATTGAGCGCCTCATCGTCGATCTCGCCGTATCCTCCGCACTGAACGGCGATCAGAGCGCGCGCACCCTTTAAGTGCGCCTGATAAACCGGATAGTTGATCCACCACTCGTCGCGCTGGTTGATGTCGACGAGGACAAGTTTGCCGGTGACATCCTTTCCCTCGTAGTCAGAAGCCGTTCCTTTGCCGAGATACATCAGTTCAAATTCTTCCGGACCATCCGTCACGAACGTTGTCTGATAAGCACCAAGCTGTACTTCGTGGGCGGTTCCATCCTCTGCCGTGAAATGAAGCACAGCCTTCTTAAATTCCCATCCGTCGACTGTAATGGCATCCTTTGTCACATCAGAGAGACCGATGGATTCCATTTCCTTTTTGAGCATCTCGCCGGTCTCAAATTCTGCCCGGGAACCAGCACTGCGGTATCCGAGGATTTCGTTGGAACGAAACTGTTCCATCCGTTTTGCAAGACGGTAAGAATAGTCGATATCAATATGTTTTAAAATCGTTTCCTGAATAGTCATTAATCGCTTTTCCTCCTGTCAAATTCAGATTCATTATAGCACCGGAACCGAAAACTGGCTACACCTCACAGTGAGGAATTTTTTGAACAAAAAGTGATGGCGTTGCTGTTTGCGCAATGCGTGAACAGTAACTCCAAAGTGCCGCAAGACATGATACAAGAATAAGATCTGATTGACAGAAAACGGAGAATGATGATATAATCGCGTTTGCTAAAACCCATGAGGATGTGGATTTTTCTAGAGAGATTCTATTTTCGCCACACAGTTTCCGGTCGTTCCGGTGACTGCGTGGCGTTTTTTTTTGTTTCAACCGCGCCTCGGCGTGAGAATGTGCCAGGGCAATTTCTTTTAAGAAAAAAGCCAAACAAAAAAATGGAACAGAAATAAAAAAGAAGGGCAAAAGAAAAACAGAAAAAGAAGAACAGGAGGAAATAAGAAAATGGAACAGACACAGATGAAAGAAAAGCCGGTTCTCGGGCTCTTGCTTTCGATGGCACTGCCGATGGTGATTTCCATGATGGTGAATTCGCTTTACAACATCGTCGACAGTTTTTTTGTTGCAAAGATCAGTGAGAGTGCGATGACGGCTCTGTCGCTCGTCTACCCGCTTCAGAACCTTGTGAACGCATTGATGATCGGATTTGGAGTCGGAATCAATGCGGTGATTGCATTTTACCTTGGAGCGAGAGATTTTAAGAAAGCAGATGATGCAGCTTCGCAGGGATTGTTTTATAATGTTGTGCAGGGACTTCTGATGACGGTGGTGTGCATTGCCGTGATGCCGTCGTTCTTGAGACTTTTCACCGGCGATGAGGAGGTGATTTCCCTCGGTGTGCGCTATTCAAACATTGTATTTCTGTTTGCTGTTGCCGTTGCTGTGGAGCTGGCATTTGAAAAGACCTATCAGGCAGTCGGAAAAATGGCGGTCTCGATGCTCTGCATGATTGTGGGTTGTGTCGTCAATATCATTTTAGACCCGGTGTTGATCTTCGGACTCGGACCCTTCCCAAAACTTGGAATTGAGGGCGCGGCACTTGCGACCGGAATCGGTCAGACCGTAAATGCAGGCTTATATGTGATTTTTTATCTGATCAAGCCGATCTCGGTTCACATAAGAATCCGCCAGATGAGACCGACGCGCGATATGGGAATTCGTCTCTATGCGATCGGAATTCCGGCGACACTGAACCTTGCACTCCCGTCCCTTCTTGTCTCCGCGCTCAATATCATTCTCGCAGGATACGGTCAGATCTACGTCTTTGTGCTCGGCGTTTACTATAAGCTTCAGACGTTTTTGTATCTTCCGGCAAACGGAATCATTCAGGGAATGCGTCCGCTGATGGGATACAATTATGGAGCGGGAGAGAAGAAGCGCGTGCGCCAGATTTATGTCACAGCACTCGTACTCTCAGCAGGAATCATGGTTGCAGGGACAATTCTTTGTCAGCTGATTCCAGGCTCGCTGATTCAGATGTTTACGACGAGAACGGAGACGGTAGAAGCGGGCGCAATGGCGCTTCGAATCATCAGCCTTGGTTTCCTTGTTTCCGCACTTTCCGTGGTCTCCTCGGGAGCGCTTGAGGCACTTGGAAAAGGAATTCCGTCTCTGATGATTTCTCTGTGCCGATATGTGATGATCATCATTCCGGTAGCGTGGATTTTGAGCCATTTCTTCGGCGCAGTCGGTGTCTGGCATGCATTTTGGGTGACGGAGGTAATTTCCGGAATCATTTCGATTCTGATTTATCAGGGAGTCCACAAAAAAGAGGAGCGATAAAAATTTATGAAATTGATGCATCTGTCCGATCTCCATATTGGCAAGCGGATTTATGAGTATTCGATGTTAGAAGACCAGAGACATATCTTGAGGGAAATACTTGCGATCGCCAAGGAGGAAAAGCCGTCGGCGGTGATTCTTGCGGGAGATATTTATGACCGTGCAGTGCCATCTGCGGAGGCGGTGAGCGTGTTTGATGAGTTCCTCAGTGAACTGGCAAAGTGCTGTGAGGCAGTTTGTGTGATTTATGGAAATCATGACTGTGCCGAACGGCTTGCGTTTGGCAGTTCGTTGATGGAAATGAGTAAGGTCTATGTCTCTTCGGTTTATGATGGGACGCTTAAGAGTGTTTGCTTAAACGATGAGTGGGGCTGTGTTCGGATTCATCTGCTCCCGTTTTTAAAACCGGCAGTCGTCCGTCATGTGTGGGAGAATGAGCCGGCAGATACGACGGAGGAGGCAGTGCGGACAGCACTCACGCATTTGACGTTTGATCTGAATGAGAGAAATGTGCTTGTCGCGCACCAGTTCGTGACAGGTGCAAACCGCTGTGAGTCGGAGGAGCTTGCAGTCGGCGGAGTCGACCAGGTTCCGGCAAGTGTCTTTGAGGGTTTTGATTATGTGGCACTCGGTCATCTTCACGGTCCTCAGAGTGTGGAGCGAGAGACGATCCGCTACTGCGGAACTCCGCTCAAATACTCATTTTCAGAGATGCATCAGAATAAGTCTGTGACGATCGTGGAGCTTGAAAAAAAAGGCGAGGTCTCCGTTCGCACGCGTTCGCTTCACCCGCTTCGCGATCTTCGGGAGATCCGAGGGACATATCTCGAATTGACGGCAAAGTCATTTTACAAGGGAACGAATATCGAGGACTATATTCGAGCTGTTTTGACAGATGAGGAGGATATTCCTGATGGTCTGCAAAAGCTTCGCGTGATTTATCCGAATTTGATGCAACTGCTCTACGACAATCAGCGGACAAGAGAAGATCAGACGATCGAATCGGCTGAGAATGTGGAAAAGAAATCGGAGTTGGAGTTGTTTGAGGAATTCTATGAGATCCAGAATAATCAGCCGATGAGCGAACAGCAGAGAACATTTTGTCAGGAACAGCTTGAGAAGATTCTTTTGGAAGGAGGCAGGTGACTTTGAGACCGGAGTATCTGATTATCAGTGCGTTCGGACCGTATGCGGGGCGGACAGAACTTGATTTTACAAAATTTGGACGGGGAAGTCTTTACCTGATCTGTGGGGATACGGGAGCGGGAAAGACGACGATTTTCGATGCGATCACATTTGCGCTTTACGGGGAGGCAAGCGGGCAGGTGCGCGACGCAGGAATGTTTCGGAGCAAATATGCGGAAGCCACAGCGGACACGTTTGTGGAGCTTGTATTTTTCTGTCAGGGAAGTACCTACACAGTAAGAAGAAATCCCGAGTATCTGAGGCCGAAGACGCGCGGGGAAGGAATGACGGTGCAGAAAGCCGATGCAGTTTTGGCATTTCCGGACCAGAGACAGCCGATCACAAAGGCGAGGGAGGTAACGAAGGCGGTGACAGAGCTTGTCGGTCTCGACTATCGCCAGTTTACACAGATTGCGATGATTGCGCAGGGAGATTTCCAGAAACTTCTTCTGGCGGGAACTGCGCAGAGATCCGAGATCTTTCGCCAGATTTTCCACACCGGACCATATCAGGATTTGCAAAATCGCCTGAAAACCTCTGCAAAAGAATGTTGGAAGACCTACGATGAGACGCGAAGAAGCATTGTGCAGTATCTCGATGGGGTTCGCATTTGGGAAGCAGAGATCGAAAGCGGATCGAGAGAAAAAACAGATCGTCAAAACATGATTGCGGAGTGGGGTGCGATTCAGTCTGCGCAATTTCAGGGATGTACGGTTCGAGGAATTGAACTGCTCACGGAATTTTGTGCAGTGGATGCAGAACGTTTAAAAGAATTGCAAGCGCGTCTTAGAGAGTGCCGTGAGCACTTGCAGAGAGAGCAAAACCGACAGGATCGGATAGAAGAGTGTCAGCGCCTGCGCGCAGAACTTGAGCAGGATGAGGCGAGGATGGCATCTGCGTTTGAGGCAAGGAATCAGGCAGAGCGAGAGTATGAAATTTGCCGTGCCGCGGCAGAGCGCGGAAAGAGCCTTGATCAGGAAATTTTACTGCTTAAGGAGGAAGAAAACCGGCGAAACCGTCAGAGACTGAGAAAGGCTCGTCTGGCAAACCTTCAGGGTATGATTCAGAACGAGGAGCGTGATGGGAAACGTTTTCAGGAGGAACTTGCGAGATATACAGAGCTTCTCAAGCAGGAGTCTTCTTCGGAACAGATAAGAGCAAAACACAGCGAGAGAATCCGACAGCAGGCAGAAGGAAGACAGCTTTTGCAAAACGGTGCCCATCTTCGCGTGTTGGAGACGGAGATAGAGAAACAACAGGCTTCGTATCAGATGCTTGCAAAAGAGCGGGCACAGGCAGAACAGGGATATCTCATTCTCGAACAACGGTTTCTCGATGCACAGGCAGGAGTTCTCGCACGCCATTTAAGTCCCGGAGTTCCGTGTCCGGTCTGTGGTTCGCTTGAACATCCGCATCCGGCCGTTCTCGCAGAGGATGTCCCGGATAAAGAAGAGTTGGAGCGGGAGAAAGCGCAACTTGAGAAAATTCGCCAGAACGCACAGAGTGCAAGCGCAAAGTCGGCACAGCTGATGAAGCAGAGGGAGAAGGAGACAACGGAATTTATTGAGACAACCGGGATTTTTCTGGGAGAATTAGGAACTCAGACAGAGACAGAAACCTGCGATCTCAATGAATGGCTGGAGCGGATTCGAATTTCTTTAGAGACGTTAGAGGCACAGGAAAAGGAGTATCAGCGATGGGAAGCACAGATTCAAGAGTGCGAGAAGAAGAGCCTTGAGATTCGCCGGAAGATTCAGGAGGCAGAAATTGCCCTTGCCGGTTTGCGTGCCGAACAGAGGGAGTTGATCCGACAGGATGAGGAGGAAAGCTCCAGTCGCGACAATCAGAAAAAGAGTGATAAGACGGAGACAGATTCCTGGGAGAGCGAAGATCTGAACGCCTTGATTCAGAGAAAGCGAGAGGAAAAGCGGACGTTGGAAACTGCCTTAAAACAGGCGGAGGAAACCCGCAGAAGAGCCGGTGAGACATTTGCACGCCTGGAGGAGAGTCTTCGTCTGCATAAGGAAAGACTTTTCAAACTGCAAGAAGAACTGGAAGAAGAGTTTGATAGAACCAACGAAGCCAATAAAACCAATAAATCCAAAGAAACCAATGAGACAAACAAAATCATCAAGATAAATGAAATTAAGGGGGAGTTTGAGACTCTGCTTTTTTCTCTCAGAGAACAGATTGGTCGGTTGAGAGAGGAGGAGGGCGAGTGGAATCAGTGCGTGCAGGATCAGTATGCGATATTGAAAAACAATGAGGGGCTCCTCACGCGCGTTCGTCTTCGCCAAAAAGAGCTTGAATCCGCGGAACAGAAATATACCTGGATCCGTGCACTTTCGGAGACCGCAAACGGAACACTTGCCGGAAAAGAGAAGATTGAGCTTGAGACCTATGTGCAGATGGCGTATTTTGACCGGATCCTGCGTCGGGCAAATCTGCGTCTGATGACGATGAGCAGTGGTCAGTATGAACTCAAACGGCGAAGCATCTCGGAAAATCGAAAAGAAAAATCGGGATTGGAGCTGGATGTCATCGACCATTACAACGGCTCGCGGAGAAGTGTCCGGACACTCTCAGGCGGAGAGACGTTTCAGGCTTCGCTCTCTCTTGCGCTCGGTCTCTCGGATGAGATTCAGGCGCGGGCGGGGGGAATTCGCCTTGACGCAATGTTTGTGGATGAGGGATTTGGCTCTCTCGACGAGGATGCACTCTCGCAGGCAGTGCGCGCTCTCGAGAACCTGACGGAGGGAGAGCGGCTTGTTGGAATCATTTCCCATGTTGCAGAGCTCAAAGACCGGATTGAGAACAAAATTATTGTGACAAAAACCCGGCAGGCGGGAAAGACCGGAAGCCGGGCGAAAGTTGTCTGCTAGAAAATTTTGCACAGATCGTATTTGAAAAGCGTTAAATCCTGATGTCTGACAGGAACATTCCGTGCAAAGTTAGAAGTGCAGAGCTAGAAGTGCAAAGTTAGAGCAAGATGCGAGATTTCAGCTCAGAAAACGGGATCATCGCGGGCTGATCGGTCTGATGGGGTCCGATGTGCTTTTCCATCCAGACCATGTTGTACCAGCGGTGAAACTTGTACCCGCACTGATAAAACTCTCCGACAAGGCGGTAGCCGAGTTTCTCATGAAAACGGACGCTGTCTTTTGTCAGATGGGGATCGTTATCCTCAGCTGGATAGGCAATGCAGGCGTTGAGATTCAGGATGTTTTGAGTGGAGAGTGTGCGCTCCAGGGCATTGTAGAGGAGGCGGCCAATCCCGTTTTTACGGTGGGAGCGGTCGACATAAATCGAAGTCTCAACAGCCCAGTCGTAAGCAGGGCGGTCATGAAACGGACTGGCATAGGCGTAACCGACCGGCGTACCGTTCTCCTCGGCAATGAGATAGGGGTATCTCTTTAACGTGTGTTCGATTCGGTTTGCGAATTCTTCGACAGACGGAATTTCATATTCAAACGTGATGGCAGTGTCCGTCACGTAGGGGGCGTAGATGTCTAAGAGGGCAGATGCGTCCTTTTTTTCTGCAATGCGAATGGCAGGAATTGTGGATGAGTTTTGAATAGAGTCCATAATCGTTGACCTCCGATAAATGATAATAAGGATATTTTTTAATCTGTTTTTTAGCCCCACTTTAGCACAAAGTGAGAGGAAAAACAAGAAATTCTAATACGGTAACAGCCGGTCTGTGAAATCTCTGTGAAAACGTGGAAATACGAAAATAAATCTGATACAATGCAGATAACAGGGACCGAAGAGATACCTTGGCAAAAAGCCTTAAAGGTCTAAAAAAAACAAAAATAATTAAAATACGATGAATATGAGATAGGATGGATAGTCAGGAGGATGAGACGATGGATGGATTAAAAGTGCTTGTCGTGGATGACGAGGCGAGAATGAGAAAGCTGGTGAAGGATTTCCTCACCGTAAAGGGATTTCAGGTTTTAGAGGCAGGAGATGGCGAGGAGGCAGTCGATATTTTCTTTAAACAGAAAGATATTGCACTGATTATTCTCGATGTGATGATGCCGAAGATGGACGGATGGGAGGTTTGTAAAACAATCCGCCAGTACTCCAAGGTGCCGATCATTATGCTGACGGCACGCAGTGAGGAGAGAGATGAGCTTCAGGGATTCAAGCTCGGTGTGGACGAGTATATTTCCAAACCGTTCAGCCCGAAGATTCTTGTTGCCCGTGTCGAGGCGATTCTGCGCCGGAGCAATATGACTGTCAAGGAAATCTCTGATGTCGGTGGCATCTGTCTGGATAAACCGGCGCATCAGGTGACGATCGATGGAAAACCGATTGATTTGAGCTACAAGGAGTTTGAGCTTTTAAACTATTTTATCGATAATCAGGGAATTGCGCTCTCGAGAGAGAAGATTCTCAACAACGTATGGAACTATGATTACTTCGGTGATGCCCGCACAATCGATACCCATGTAAAGAAGCTGAGAAGCAAGATGGGTGAGAAGGGCAATTATATCAAGACAATCTGGGGCATGGGATACAAGTTTGAGGTGGATGATGACAGTCAAAAAGATTGAGAAACAGCTCCAACAGGATAAGCGGATGCAACATTCAATCCGTCACCGGATTATGTTGATTTACGTGGGACTGATGGTGGCGACAATTCTTGCGATTCTCGTTGTCAACAACTGGTGGCTTGAGCGCTATTACGTCAATCAGAAACTCAAAGTGATGGAGGAGGCATACAACACCGTCAACCATAAAGTGATGGAGGAAGCGCAGGATGGCGAGAGCATCAGCAGTGTGATCAGCCGGGAACTTGAGGCAGAATGGCAGCAGTGGGGACAGATGCCGTTTGATGAAAACGGGGAGGATGCGGATACTCAGACGGATGATTCTGAAAACTCGGGAAGTTTTCGAAGTTATTGGAAGCAGAAAAAGAAGAATCGGACTGCGACAAATTCGGATCAGGACAACGATACGATTCTTCGAACAATCCGAACATTCGGTGAGAGAAATAACCTGACGACGGTTCTGATTGACAGCTCAACGGGAAAAGCCTTCTTAAGTTCCGGTCGGGAGAGCGATTTCCTCGCACAGAAAGTACAGCGCTATGTGCTTGGAAAGGGCGGAGGAGATGCCCAGATTTTAAAAGAACATGACAACTATATCGTGGAGACAAATTACGACAAGCGGTCGAATGCGAGCTACATGGAAGCCTGGGGATTTTTCTCGGATAACAGTACGCTCTTTATCATGTCGATGCCTCTTGCAGGAATCCATGACAGCGTGATGCTCGCAAACCGTTTTACGACGTTTGTCGGATTTGTGGCGTTGATTCTTGGAACGATCATCATGTACTTTGTCGCCAACCGCGTGATAAAGCCGGTGCTCGCGCTCGCGGCACTCTCGGAGAAAATGTCAAATCTCGACTTTGATGCCCACTATGAGGCGGATGCTCAGGATGAGATCGGAATTCTCGGACGCAATATGAACAACCTCTCGAGTCGGCTCAAGGATGCAATCGGAGCGCTTCAGGATGCGAACCGACAGCTCCAGCACGATATTGACGAGAAGACCCAGATTGATGAGATGCGAAAGGAATTTATCGCAAATGTCTCCCATGAACTCAAGACTCCGATTGCGTTGATTCAGGGCTATGCCGAGGGTCTGACCGAGGGAATGTGTAAGGATGAGGAGAGTCGGAATTACTACTGCGAAGTCATCATGGATGAGGCGGGAAAGATGAACAAGATGGTGAAACAGCTTCTGACGCTGACGGCACTTGAGTTTGGAAACGATGCTCCGTCGATGGACACGTTCGACATCACAGAACTAATTCAGGATCTGATCCGATCCTCATCGATCCTTATTCAGCAGAATGAGGCGACGGTCTGCTATCAGCCGGATGGACCGTGTATGGTATTTGCGGATGAGTTTAAGATCGAGGAGGTTGTGACGAACTATCTGACGAATGCGATTCATCATCTCGATGGAGAGCGACGGATTGAGATTCGCGTTGAGAAGATCGGGGAGACGGTGAAGGTGACGGTCTTCAATACCGGAAATCCGATCCCGGAGGCAGATCTTCCGAACCTCTGGACGAAGTTCTACAAGGTTGACAAGGCGAGAACAAGGGCTTACGGAGGAAGCGGAATCGGACTTTCGATCGTCAAGGCGATCATGGATATTCATCACCAGAGTTGTGGCGTTGTAAACGTTGAGGGCGGTGTGGAGTTCTGGTTTACGCTTCAGGCGCAGAAATAAATCCCGGGTTTTTGCAAACGTCGACTTGGATAATCTCCAGTGAAAAACCAGGAAAAAAGATACAGAAAATAGTTGACAAGCACTGGAAAAAGTCTTAAAATGTGAAAAAATAAAATATAAATTCAATCAAACCGATGAAGCGGAGATAAAAACAAGTCGTGCACTTACAGAGAGACGGGATGCTGAGAACCGTTAGAACGCAGTTTGTTAAATGGACCGCCGAGGGCGCAGTCAAAGGCTGGCAAATGAGATAAATCAAATGGTAAATCATAGACAGCTGAGTATTCTGCGACGTGAGACACGCGTGAGAGGTCAGGAATATGATGGTATTCCGTAAAGCGCACGGAAGCCGGAGTGATACAGACAGAGCGGGCAGTTGAGAGATACCCCGATTGAGTCAGAGCTTCCGGTGAAGTGAATCAAGGTGGCACCGCGGGAAGCGTGAATGTAACAAGTCCCGTCCTTGGCAGATTTTCTATATTTGAGAGTCTGTCATGGACGGGGCTTTTTTATTTCATAGGAAATTTCGTTCCATCCATATATTCCACATTCTATCAATCGATCAATTAGAAGGAGGATAAGAGAGATGATGACGCTTGAACAGGCTAAGAAACTCGCTGAGGAAGGCAGATACGGAAGAATTCCGCTGACCAGGGAGATTTATTCAGATATTCGCACACCACTTGAAGTTCTGAGAATTTTAAAACAGGTGAGCCGTCACTGTTATCTGCTTGAGAGTGTGGAGGAATCGAAACAGTGGGGACGTTACACGTTTCTCGGATTTGATCCTCTTCTCGAGATCAGCTGTCAGGATGGGACGATGACAATCAAGGGTGCGACGACAACGACCCGAAAAGTCGATCATCCGAAGGAGGCGATTCGCCAGATTCTTGAGGAGAATCGAAGCCCGCGCCTTAAGGATCTCCCGACATTTACCGGTGGTCTTGTGGGATATTTCTCCTACGATTACATCAAGTATGCAGAGCCGACGCTGGAGTTAGAAAAAGCCGATGAGGATTCTTTGATCAAAATCTGTGGGCTGACTCGATTGAAAGATATGGATGTGCTGAATGCATGCAGACCAGATTTTGCAGGACTGGTGTTTGCACAAAGTCGCAGATAGGTCAGTGAGGAGCTGGCAGAGAAACTGCGTGCGCGCTTGAGTCGGGAGATTCCGATTGTCGGGGTGTTTGTGGATGCACCATCGGAGCAGATTGAGCGCCTTGTGGAAAGAGAGATCATCGATGTAGTTCAGCTTCACGGGGAGGAGACTCCGAGCAATCTTGAAGATTTGCGGGAGCGTCTGAACCGTCTTGGCAGAAAGGTTCCTCTGATCAAGGCGATTCGGATAAGTGAGAAGACGGATCTTGCGATCTGGTATGAGAGTGAGGCAGATTATTTGCTCTTGGATGCGATGCAGGCGGGAGCAGGGAAACTGTTTGATCATAAGCTGTTAGAATCACATCTTCCGATTCAAAAGCCGTGGTTTCTTGCAGGCGGGATGAATCCTGAAAATGCTTCTTTTGCGATTGATCGTTTTTCTCCGTCTGGTGTGGATGTCAGCAGTGGAGTCGAGACGGACGGAAAAAAAGATCCTGAAAAGATTCGTCGGATGATCGCAGAGGTGCGTTCCCATTTTTTTGATTAAGTGCTATAATGATCGCAGGAGCAGTGCACTGACAGTTCAGTAGTAGTGCAGGAGCAGTATAGTAGCGCAGATTTGCGAGTATTGATTTGAAAACATGCGTATAGGACACTTATAAGTCGCATATAAGATGCATACAAGATACGGGAGAGGACTGGGATCATGGAACTTGGATCAGAAGAAAAATCGTATATCAGAGAACATGCAGGCGAGGGATATGAACTCTTAAAAGAGCTGGCACAGATTCCGGCACCTTCGAATCATGAGGAACGTCGAACCGAGTTTTGTAAAAACTGGCTTGAGAAAAATGGGGCAAAAGGAGTCTATGTGGACAGTGCCGGAAATGTGGTTTATCCGCATCATGTGACGGCGACAAATCCTGTGATTGTCTTTATGGCACACATGGACGTTGTATTTCCGGATGAGACCCCTCTTCCGTGGAAGGAGGAAGGGGGACGTCTTTGTTGCCCGGGAGTCGGAGATGACACCGCAAATCTTGTTGCGCTCCTGCTTTCGGCAAGATATGTTGCAGAGCGGGATTTGAAGCCGTCAGATGGATGTGGTGTCTTGTTTGTGTGCAACACGGGCGAGGAGGGACTTGGAAATTTAAGAGGTTCCCGGAAAATCTGTGAAGATTATGGAAATCGGATCAAGGCATTTACGAGTTTTGATTGCACAATGGACACGATCGCCTGTCGGGCGGTAGGTTCCGAGCGCTTTCGCGTGAACGTAAAGACTGAAGGAGGACATTCTTATAGTTGCTTTGGCAATCCAAATGCGATTGCAGTCATGGCAGATCTGATTCGGGAAATTTATGAAATTTCTGTGCCGGAGGGCGGAAAGACGACCTACAACGTCGGTGTGATCGAAGGTGGAACCTCAGTCAACACGATTGCGCAGGAGGTCCATATGCTCTGCGAGTATCGCTCGGATGATGCGGACAGCCTTGACTGGATGAAGGCGCGTTTTGCGGAGATTTTTTCAAAGAAGAGAGAGGGTGCTGTGGTATCGGTGGAGGTTGTCGGGCTGCGCCCGTGTGAGCGATTAAATGAGGAGCAGAAAAAGGTTCGCGAAGAGATGCTTGATTTTGCGAAAGAGACGCTTGCATGCATAACTGGAAAAATGCCTGCGCTTGTTCCGATTTCGACGGATTGCAACATTCCTCTTTCGATGGGAATTCCGAGCGTGTGCTATGGAACATGTTTTGGCGCGGGTGCGCACACGAGAGAAGAGTATGTGGAGCGGGATTCGCTTGGGCTGGGCTATGAGGTAGCACTGAGCGGGGTGTTGAGATATTTTTCAAAATAAAATTCACAATTTATAAAGCAGAAAAACCTCCATTGCCAGAAAACGGGGTACATATCAGGGTGTCCGTCAGGCAGTGGAGGTTTTTTATTGCGTATAGAATCTTGAAATCTTGTCTGGGGGCGTTTACTGTTCGTCCATATCGTCTCCGAGTTCATTGTAGCGGGAGGTATCGTAAGGGCGAATCAGGTTTGGATCAACATTGTTCTGGACAAGTGTGATCAGATCTCTCATATTCACATGCTGATCTTTCATTTCTTCACGGGTCGCAGGAACGTAGTGCTCGAGGATCGGCAGAACAATCAGGATTGTGATTCCGGCGGTGAAACCACCGTTGTAGAGAACGAAGCCACCGTGAAGTGCGCTTGTCGCCGTACAGATCGAGGCACACAAGAATCCGCAGGCGATGCCGGCGCGAGTGCCGTAGCGTCCGACAATCGGGCTCATTCCCGTCGCGAAGGCAGCTCCGTTTAAATAGCCCTGCATCGAGATTGACCAGGTGAGCTGTCTTCCGTTGATGTGGCAGAAGAACAGTGTAAAGAGGTACAGGCACTCGTAGCCGAGAAGGATCGGCAGGATGTTGCGCGGATGCTGTCCCATTGCAGTGAACGTCAGAGCGGCGAGCACGATTCCGAAAGTCGGACCGGTAAATCCAGCGCCCTCGGAAAATTGAATGGCGAGATTTAAATAAATTAAGAAGATACACCCGTAAAACCCGATGTTCATCAGGCAGATCGGCATTCCGTATTTTTCCGCAAAGTCACTGCGAAATCCCGTGTCCTTGAACAGATGTTTCAGTCCGTGGAGACTTTTTCCATTTAAAATATATCCGCTCAGGATGCAGATCGCAAAGATCGTTAAGTAAAAGCAGTTTCCATACAGGCGGAAGCTGTGACCAAACTGCTCATAGACTGGCGTATCCACGACGAGGGAGGTTGGCACTTCGATTCCCATCGTGCGGTACATGAAGTTGAACACGAGGAAGCCGAAGATTCCGAATGCGAGACCACCGTTGTACAGGTTATATCCCTTATGCCATGCGTGTGCACCGGGCAGGATTGCCGGAACGACAAAACCGAGCATCAGGCTGAACAGGATGGCGAGGATCACTCCTTTGGCAGTGAGCTGTACCTGACCGAACACGAAATTGTCCCCGATTGTGTAGCGGAACAGGAATTCGCTGATGAAGGGAGCAAACGAGGTCGTAAACATGCAGACATGCAGGTTGCTCTTAAAATTCAGGTGCTTTAATTTTAAATAGATGAAAGGGGTAAAGAGGCAGGGCAACATGTTCAGGATATTTAATCCGTAAAAACAGTGTGCCACAACGAGAAAATATCCCGCCATTGTGTTGGCGCGGGACTCGCCTTTGAGACTGACCATGAGAATGGCGCACAGAAGACCGCAGGCTCCAGCGTTGAGCATAGCGCTTGAGAGACCGCCGACGGCGAAGTAATCGGTCACGAGGGGACATGGAGTGATCAGAATCAGATACCATCCATATAAAACCGCAGAAATCGTTTTTCTCGTGTATAATGTAGCGATTCCTGCTGAGATAAGAAATGCGGTAGAAAAACCGAAAGCGATGCCGTTGATGATCCGACTGTTTTGTTTGGCATTCATAAATGAAGAAAATCCCCCTGAATCATATAAAATAGTAGTTGCTTCTTAATATATAATCATAACATGATTTATTGAGAAAAACCTGTTTTTTTATAAAAACAATAAGAAATCCCCAAAAACAGGAGGGGATTTGGTGAAAATGAGCATAAAAATTGGAGTTTTGCTCTTATGTGGGGGGCTGTGTGGGTGAGGCAAAGGGGGGAAAGAGGGGGAAAGAAAAAGACTTGAAAAAGAAAATGTAAAAAAATGTAAAATAGTGGTTGACATTTTGTAAAGGGTCTGGTAATATAATGAACGCACCGCAAAACGGAGCAACGATCTGAAAAATGATCGAAAAAATAAAACAAAAAAGTGCTTGACAAGCTCACAACACTCTGATATAATGAACGAGTTGCTGATGAGAAACAAGCAACAAAAACTGAACCTTGAAAATGGAAGATTGAACAGTGTTTAAAACCCTGAAAATTCTTATAAAAAAGAGTCTTTTGGTAAAGACATCTTTGAATTGAGAA
>JAJEPU010000003.1 GCA_020686985.1 Brotaphodocola catenula | reverse complement strand
TTCTTCGATTTTAAGTTGTGTGTTCTAAGAGACTTCTCAACCGCTTGATTAAGAAGTCTTTTAGAGCATACAACACCGGCGGCCAGCTTATATTTCTTATACTGGCGCACCGCAAAGTGGTTTGGCTTCTCGGTTTCCAGTGCATCAAACATCAGATCCACGGGGTTTTTGAACTCCTCGTCATCCTCCCGGACCTCCATGGCGTTGATGAACTCAATGAGGGTGGAGAAGTTTTGTTCCTCCACCGGAGCCTCATAATGGATATAGCCAATAAGCGCGCAGTACAACAAGGTTTCTGCTTTTACCCAGAAATCGTCTCCGGCCTTGCCTTCGCCTTTGGTGTTGGCGATCAGCGTTGTTACCAGCTTCAAGATGTCCTTTTCGCTATGGATATAGGCGAAAGGGTTATAGTGCATGGACTTCTTGAAGTTGATGGTATTCAGGATCTTGATTCGGTACGGCTCATAAATGATCTTGCCGTGCTTATCCTTCATGGGCTTTCCGTCTTTCCCCAACTTGGGTGCGCCCCTTTGGAGCATTTTTCCGCACTCCACCAAAATGGTTCCTTTCGGGTCTGTGACCACATAGGAACTGTGCATCTGCATCAGGTTGGGTTTCAGCCAGAAGCGGGTCTTA
This sequence comes from Brotaphodocola catenula, assembly GCA_020686985.1. Lineage (GTDB taxonomy): Bacteria > Bacillota > Clostridia > Lachnospirales > Lachnospiraceae > Brotaphodocola > Brotaphodocola catenula. The sequence goes on along the minus strand of JAJEPU010000003.1, from coordinate 145,647 downwards.
CCGGAACCGGAGCCGCCGATCACCAGCACATTTTTGTTTCTGGCGGTCTTTGGGTCCTTGGGGCGGCTGTTCATTGTCAGGCTCTCCGTTTTCGTCAGAATCACATTGTTCTGAAATACAGGATCAACGTAAGGTGCAATATCCTCACGAGTTCCCCAGCGGGCCGAACCATATTCCAATCCATGTCGATATTTCTTGGCGTTCTTGCTTTTAAGATACACCGCCAGCCTCAGACCAACACCGCAGCACAGCCCTACCAACAAGTCCAATGGATGCAGGCTTGGCCAGAAACTTTGCAGCGCCCTAGGCAGAACCGCAACCAGCGAAAGAAACTTTTCTGAAGCATTCGCCCCTTGTGCCATTCGCCATGCCTCTCCAAAATTGGTAGCAAACAGCCCCAGCAGGATATACGGCATATTCAGCAAAACGAGCTTTTTGATGTCCAATGTCTTTTTCATCGTTCCAGCTCCTTTCGCTTGGTGCGATCCACCACAGCATTTTTAACCATCTCTTTGAACTGGTTAAGTTTTGCCAGTACGGACGGGCGCTCTGTTTTCGTTGCCTTTTTGACCTTTTTGTTGGTGTACTCTGTAAAAGCTGCTGTCAGAGCATCTGCATCACGGCCTTTGAAAAAAATCAGGTACTTTGGCGGAGAACTGCTGCGGTCCTTTTTCACCGCATAATCCACACCATATTTCCGGGCGATTTTCTCAAACTCCTTGATAGAGGGGTCTGTGATCTCAATGTTGGATATTCCCTGATTCTGCCCGACAAGCTGCTTCACAGTCTGTTTTCCATGCGGAACAACCGGCGCATCACGGCTTCTCTGTTTTTCCAGCTTCTTTTCCTTGCGATGTGCCATGTACTTGCTTATGGCAGCCTTAAACATTCTGCCGGTAAACTTTGTTCCACTGACAACCAGCGTCAAAGTTCTGTTTTCCACTTCTTCCTGCATTTTCTCGCCTCCTTTCCACGAAGTTTGCAGGGAATCTCTTTTTTTGCTAAGGCGGAACCACCAGCCGCCGCAGAAGATAACGCTTCATACCGCCCTCCTTAGCGTAACTGGTCAGAACGGTCATAGTGCAGATTGCCCTGACGTACCTTTGCGTGGCTCAAAATCTTAATCTGCCCCTTTTCCTGACTATCCAGTGCTTTTTCATAACCGGTATCCGACAGGAACAGGCGGGTTCGTTCGCCTTTCCAGCCAACAGGGGAATCGTTCGTCAGCACATCAAAAATAATCATGTGCCGGGTGTCCTCCGCAAAACGCTGGAGATCCATATATCCATGACCGTGATAATTCTGCGCTCCTGCCTTTACCCGCATTTCTTCCATCAGCTGCCCTATGGTCTTTCCCTCAGACATGGCGTGCACCTCCTTTCCCGCGTCCCTGGCCCTTCACGGCCAGGATACCGTCCATGGTGGTGGCGGTGATCCGCAGGCGCTCGGCGGTGGCAATGTCATTCTTCACGGTCTCGTCGATGCCGTGGCCGCAGACCACCAGCACATGGGACCGGCGCAGGTAGTCCCGCGCCATATCCAGCCCGTCCTTGTGTTCCTGGGGAATCTCGTCTTTGAGGAAGGTAGGCAGGAACAGCACCGGGCAGATGGGCGAATACCCGGCATCGTACACCTGACGGCAGTAGGCCGCAGCGTTCTCGGCGTTCTCATACTGGCTGTTGCTCCAGGGAGCCGTAATGTAGGCAAGAGGTCGTTTCATGGCAAAATCCTTTCTCCCGGTGTTTTCGGGCAGCAGAAAAGCGGCTGTTTACCAGCCGCCTGCGTACATATCGTGGTTAACTTGTGCGGTGTAGTGGTTGCTGATCGTGGTCGGCGCATTAAACAGCACCGCAAGCAGATACTGCTTCATGTTGCGGATTTCGGTGGTATTGTTCCGCAGGCATTCCATGACAAACTCGATGTGGGAGCAATCCAGCTTCAAAAAACGGGAGCGGACCACCTCATGGGGGAAGTCGCTGCCAGCGATCCGGGTGGTTTTCCGCTTGGCGCAGACGGTCTCCACCATCAGCTCCACAATCTCGTCCAGGTCCTCCCGGTAGGTGGTAAACTCCCGGCACAGGTGGTCATACTCGATGTTCTCCAGAATTAAATCCCGATAACTTTCCATCTCTGAGACAGACATCGCATCCCTTCCTTTCCGTTCCGGCAGCTGTGCTGCCGCTGCCTCCCGGAAGGGAATAGAATCGGTACTTGATCCATAAGTAATTGTTTTTTCTGTATTTGATTTCTCTATATTTAATTCTGCGGGCTTTTCCGTATCCGGTTTTACCATATCCGGGTTTTCCGTATCTGGTGAAGCCATATCCGGCTGGGGCGTATCCGGGTTCTTCGGCTGTGGCTGCTCATATATGACATACTCCGTATCACTGATGCGTCCCTGGCGGTCACGCAGTTTGTGCCGCACAATGTAACCGGCAGCCTCCAATTCCCGCAACGCAGCGCCTATGGCATCCACGCCCTCCTTACAAATCTTTGCAAGACCACGGGTGGTGTAATTCCAGTCCTCTGGCAAAGACAGCATCATGGAAAGCAGCCCCTTGGCTTTTAACGACAGATTTGCATTTCGTAAATGATGATTGCTCATCACGGTATAATCACGGGTCCGTTCAATGCGAAAAACGGCCATCGACCTCACTCCTTCCGAATTTTGGGTACAAAAAACCGCAATCCTCATTCCAAAGAATTGCGGTGTTCAACACTTTTCAAATTTTCTTGCATAAAACCAAAACAGCGGCTTTTGAAGACGCGCCTCTGTAAATGGCTCCTCCTGGGCGAAAGGAAGTGTTTGCATCACGCGGTCAATATCCGTTGTATCCATGTCATGCTGAGATTTGCAATCTTCCCGGATTGCTTCTTGAATTTCCTTTACCGTACACATAGTCATTCCTTTCCTTTCGTTGTATGGGTTTATGAGCGGCGGCGTTTTCCCGGTTTGAAATCGAGGATATGTCCCTCAATCACACGAGCGTAACGCTTGATCTTGATCTCCCGACGCTGCTGGCTTTGCAGGGCGGCCTGATACCTGTCCTCAGTCAAAAACAGTCGTATTTCCTCACCGGGGCTACCGTAAGCTGTGCTGGGACGCAGGACGGAAAACTCAATCATCCAGCGGGTGTTATCCTGAAAACGCTCCACGGCAAGAATGTTGTGTCCTTTCAGCTCGCGGGCTGAAATATCCCTCATAGGCGGCTCCTTTCATCGTTCCTGATCTCTCTGGCGTTTTTTCTGCCACTGTTCCAGCAGCTTGATAATAGTTTCCTGCATCCGCTGGGGCGTATAGCTTTTAGGGAAATACTTCCGCAAGGTGTCAGAGGTAAATGTCACTCGGTCCAGATCGCTTTTCTTTTCCTCACCCATGATGACACGCATCATATCGAGGGTCAGATGCCCCTCCTGACTGTATTTCTTGAGCCGCTGGGCTTGAGAAAGAGAAGGGGTAGCCTGTTCGCTGTCCATCGCGTCCAGCAGGTCTACCTGTTCTTCCTTTTTGAGAAAGGACAGCTCATAGGCAGGGTTCAGGGCAATCTTCTTTTCATCCACCATATCCATCAATTCAGGAATCAACTCTGTCAGACGGATATAGCGCTGAATTTGATTTCGACTTTGCCCCACCTGTTCAGCAAGCAACTGGTCTGATCGCTTTTGTGTCCCAACTTGGGACACATTTTCTTTACTCGGTCTGCCAGCCTGTCTTTTCATGGCATCCAGCTTCATCTTGTAGGCAAAGGCTCTTTCACTTGGGAGCAAGCTTTCTCGCTGCAAGTTGCTGTCAACCATAATGATCGTGGCGGCATCATCATCCAAATCCCGAACAATGACCGGCATGGTCTCCTTTTCTGCCAGCTCACTGGCTCTGTGCCGCCTGTGTCCGGCTACCAGCTCATAACCGCCCTCCGGGTCCGGTCGAGCAATCGCCGGAACCAGAACGCCATACTGCTTGATACTGTCAGCGGTCTCCATCATGGCTTCGTCATCCTTGACTTTGAATGGGTGGTTCTTAAAGGGATGCAGTTCAGACAGCGGAATCTCCTGAATCTTTTCCAGCTTTGCATCCTGACGGCCTTCTTCGGTGGAGAACAGATCATCTACCGAGGCCAGCTCTATTTTTTTCGCGCTGCTTTTCAAGTTTCAACACCTCCTTCGTCAGATTTCGATACCCCTCTGCCACCTTGCCGCCAGGGTCATGGGCAAAAATACTTTTTCCCTCGGCGCTGATTTCCTTTGCCCGGACAGAATGGGGAATCTCTGTGCCGAATACTTTGATCTTGCTACCATAGGTCTCACGCAGGAGCGCGGAGATCTCTTTGGCAAAGTTGGTTCGGCTGTCCACCATCGTCAGCAGGATACCGTCTATCTGGAGCTTGGGGTTGATCTGCCGCTTTACCTTGTTTACCGTGGAGAGCAGCTGTTCCAACCCTTTGGCGGGCAGATACTCCGCCTGAACGGGAATTATGATCCTGTTGGCAGCTGCCAGTGCGTTGACTGTGAGCATACCCAGGGAGGGCTGGCAGTCGATGAGGATATGGGAGTATTGCCCCTTCAGCGTGTCCAGATATTGCCGCAAGATAGTCTCACGACTCATGGCGTTTACCAGAGATACCTCCATACCGGATAACTGGATGTCCGCAGGCATCAGGTCTACACCCTCTGAGTGGTGCAGGATACCCTCGCCGGGACGGAGCGGCTCATCCATCAAGATTCGACCCATAGCGTCGGACAAGGTAAAGGGCAGCTTGTCCGGTTGCGGATTTCCCAGGCTGATTGTCAGGCTCCCTTGTGGGTCTCCGTCGATCAGAAGGACTTTCTTTCCGGCCTGCGCCAGCCCGATTCCCAAGTTGGCACAGGTCGTTGTCTTGCCAACGCCGCCTTTCTGGTTGGCAATGGCGATGATCTGTGTGTTCAAATAAACCTCCTCCTTCTACAAAAAATATCCCTATTCCGAAAAATAGGGATGAAAAAAGCCGCTTACTCAAATAAATGAATAAACGGCTATGTAAGAAATATTCGATTGTAAGTAAAGTTTTATATCACTGCAAAATAACGAAGTGCATCTTTGATTGCTTCTACCTTTTCTGGTGTCGGATGCTTCCTCGGCTGTTTCAATTCCTCTACTGCGTTAGGAGCATCATACATCGGCAATCCCAAATTTCGCTTTACCTCTGCGATATATGCGGTATGTACCTTGAAGCCGTATTTCGCTTCTATGTACTCCTTAATCATTTTGTAGGTCACTTTTTCTTTGGGCTTGTACGCTTCGGCTCTTTTAGCAATACTATCTACCGGAATCTTGCCCTCGCCCTCTCCAAACTCCACATCAATGTGGATATAACTGTCGGCTTTTTTGTGGGACAAAAGAACTACCGTCTCCACATGGTAAGTCTGGGGGAAGAGATCCACTGGCCATGCGCTCTTTGCCTGATATCCATACTTCTTAAACACTTCCAAATCGCGTGCAAGGGTATCTGGTCCGCAGGAGACATAGACAACTCGCTTTGCCTTTACAGATGCAACTGCACGGATAAACTCTTCTGTGCTTCCAGATCTTGGCGGGTCCATCAGCACTACATCGACTCCATCCCCTGCTTCTGCCATCTGCGTCATAAACTTTGTGGCATCATTGCAGTAAAAACGAATATTTTTGATGTTATTGCATTTTGCGTTCTGGACAGCATCGCGCACTGCATCTGGATTCAACTCCACACCGATTACCTGACCAGCATGAGCGGATGCGGTGATTCCGATTGTTCCGATTCCGCAGTAGGCATCCAGAACCGTCTCTTTTCCGGTAAGACCAGCCAGCTCAATCGCCTTATTGTAGAGATATTCTGTCTGAACCGGATTTACCTGATAGAAGGACTTCGGGGAGATGCGGAAACGGAAGCCACAAAGCTCATCTTCTATATATCCCTTTCCATACAACACATGCTCACGGTCGCCAAGCACCATGCTTGTTCCTCGATCATTGATGTTCTGGACGATCGTTGTGATCTCCGGATGCTTCTGTCTCAATGCCTTAACAAAATTATTTTTAGATGGGAATACTGGAGATGCCGTCACGAGAACCACAAGGATTTCTCCTGTTGTAAATCCACGGCGGATCAACACATGGCGCAAAAGACCATAGCCCGTATCTTCGTCATAAGTGCGGATTTTGAATGACTTGAGCATTCCGCGAATCGTCCCAATGATCTCATCTGCCTTCTGGTCCTCAATCAGACAACTCTCCACCGGAACAAGATTGTGTGTGCCCTCCTCATAAACACCGGATACCGGCTCGCCTTTGCGGTGACCGAATACTGCATGAACTTTGTTACGATAGTGGAACGGATTTTCCATCCCATGAATCGGATGCACGCCACAGAATTTTCCTAAAAGTTTTTGCATCTGTGCCTGCTTTAATTTCAGCTGTTCCTCATACGGCATATCCAGATATTGACAACCGCCACAGCGCGCAGAAACCGGACAGAGACTCTTTTTCTTTAATTTTTTTGTGTTCTTCTCTTTATTCTTTTCTCTATCCTTTTCTTTATCCTTCGCTTTATCTCTACCAATCTCTTTTAAGATTTTTGAAGGCTTATCAGATTGATAACCCTGATAACGCTCTGATTCTTTTGATCCCCTTGATCCCTTTGATTCCTTTGATTCTTTTAATTCTTTTGATGCCTTTAATAGTTTTGACGCTTTTAATGATTTTGATTCCTTCAATACCCTTCGTTCCGATTTATCACCAAATGATTTTCCATCACGCACTGGTTTGGAAGATCTCGCATCCGTATCCATGCGCTTTTTCTTATTTTTCTCTGTCTCTCTCATGAATAATTCTATCTTCTTTCTATTCTCTATCTTGCCACCCAAACAAAAACAGCGCAGAAAATACTAAAATACTTGAATTTTGACGCTTCTCCCGTATAATTACTCTGTGAGTAAAACGCCACATAAATTCTATTACAAAAATTACATTTCTTTATGAAAGGAGCTTTTATGAATCAAAATTTCAATATTTCCCATACACCAACTATACCAAACTCCGCTTTTTCCTCTGATCCATCCTATTTCATTGATCCGACCTGTTATCACGGTCGCCCTGAAGATGAAAGTTTACGTCTTACAAAAGAGATCCGCACTTATGACCTTCTTGACGAGCTCCATATTCCCTATATCCGTGTGGATCACAGTGCCATGCCGACAATCGAAGCCTGTCATGATGTAGACAATCTTCTCGATATTGACATTTGCAAAAATCTCTTTCTGTGCAATGCACAGAAAACTGCATTTTACCTGTTAATGATGCCCGGCGAAAAGAAGTTCAAGACCTCCAAACTCTCCAAACAAATCGGCAGTGCCCGCCTCTCTTTTGGCAAACCGGACGATATGGAACGACTTCTCGATCTGACTCCCGGTTCTGTGAGCGTGCTTGGACTGATGAATGACCCGGAAAATCGCGTACAGCTCCTGATTGATCGCGATGTCATCGATCACCATGCATTTATCGGCTGTCATCCATGCATCAACACCTCAAGCCTGAAAATCAGCACACGCGATATTTTGGATCATTTTCTTCCTGCTGTCCACCATGAACCCATTATCGTGGAACTTCCGTGGGAAGAGTAAATATAATCCTATAATACAAATACAACGACAACCTTTTCACGCATCCCCCGTCTGATCGTGTCGGTTGACAGGAGATGCGCTATCGATGCTTATGCATTCTTCTCCAACGGTCTTGTCACCTGGTGCAGCCACTCTAACTCGTCTCCACTCAGATACGGAGAAATCTTCTCATACACTGTCTGGTGATACTCATTCAAAAATCCAAGATCCTCATCCGTCATCATCGAAACTTCCACCGGCTCAAGATCAATCGGAACCCAGGTCAGATACTCAAATCCCAAGAATTGACCAAAATCTGTCTTTTTCTTTTTCAGGCAATACATCAGATTCTCTGTGCGGATCCCGTGTTTGCCCTCAATATAAAGTCCCGGCTCATCGGAGCATACCATTCCCGGCATAAACGGAACAACTTCCGGACGGCGTCCCGCTGCCACTCTCGAGCGAATTCCAACCGGTCTCTCATGCACATTCAGCAGATAACCAACTCCATGTCCCGTTCCATGATTAAAGTCAAGCCCCTCTTTCCAGAACGGCTCCCGCGCCACATAGTCGATCGTCATTCCGCTTGCCCCCTGAATAAACGTCGTGTGAGCAAGGCGAAGCATACTGATCAGCACAAGCGTATAATGCTTTTTTGCCTCCTCCGTCACCGGTCCAAGTGCAACGGTTCTCGTGATGTCAGTCGTTCCCTCTAAATACTGACCGCCCGAATCAACAAGGTACAGACCCTCCGGATGCAGGTTGACACAGGTCTCAGGGAGTGCATGGTAATGGCACATTGCGGCATTTGCCCCATACGCGGAAATCGTCGTAAAGCTCAGATCCAGTGCCCCCTGCTCTTTTCGCAGTTCTTCGAGATAATCGGAAACACTGCACTCCGTCATCGGAATCTTTCCCACATTTTTCTTGAGCCAGTAGATGAACTTCGTCATTGCCACACCGTCAAGAATGTGTGCCTTTTTCATATTTTCGATCTCAGTCGAATTCTTGACTGCCTTTGCCATCACAGTCGGATTCATCTGGTCAATCACCTTGTTCGTCTCATCGAGACCATTCAAAATCGCATCGTTTACCTTTGCCTTCTCTAACAGAACGCGCGCATGGTGAATCTTGTGAACATACTCATAAATTGCATCATACGGCTGAGTCTTAACACCCTGAGCACTCAAATACTCCCCTACTTCATCCGACACTGCCTTTGCATCAATAAACAAAATCAGATCCGTCTTTGTCACTGCCAGATAAGACAGCGCTACCGGATTGCATGGAATGTCATTTCCACGAATATTTAAAAGCCACGCAATATCATCCAACGTTGTCAGGATATGGGTATCTGCTCCTGCCCGCTCCATCTGTGCACGAAGATCAGCAATCTTCTCATTTGCCGACTTGCCCGCATATTTCTCATCAAGCACCCAGACCGGCTCTGAGGAAAGCTCCGGGCGATCTTCCCAGATCTCTCCGACAAGATCATATCCACTCTCGACGCTCACCCGATTTGCTCCGAGCAGATCTCTGAGTCGCTCGCCCATCATGCTGTTGATCACACGACCGTCAAATCCGAGCACTCCGCCCTCTGGCAAATGCTGTTGCAGATACGTTTCCACAGTCGGAACTCCCGGCTCGCCCATCTTCATGAGTTCTACTCCAGATCCTGCAAGCTCTGCGGATGCCTGAACAAAATATCTTCCATCTGTCCAGAGTCCGGCCCAGTCCTTTGTAATGACTGCCTGTCCAGCCGAACCGGTAAACCCGGTGATATATTTTCTGCACGCAAAATACTCTCCCACATACTCAGATTCATGGAAATCCGATGTCGGAACGAGATAGGCATCCATCTGATGTTCCGCCATCTTCTCCCGAAGTCTCTGAATTCTCTCTGTTACCGTTTCCATTATATTCTTCTTAGCCTTCTTTCCTTCTGTTCTGTCAAACACCAATCAAACACCATATTTTTTCAGCTCTACGGCTGAATCAGATTCAATTTCACACAGGCATTCCAGACTCCATCTTTTCCGATCTCATCCGTCACATAATCTGCGTTTTGTTTCAGGATCTCAATCGCATTTCCCATTGCCACACCGATTCCTGCCGTCTGGATAATCTCATAATCGTTCATGCTGTCTCCAAATGCCACCGTATTTTCAATCGGAATGTCATAATACGCACAAAGACGCTTAAGACCTTCCGCTTTTGAGGACTGCTTCTCCACGATGTCCGCACCCTCACGACTTGAGAACATCGGCAGTTTCACCTCCGGAAATGCCTCTTCCACTTCATGACAGCCCGGTTCTGCACCGATGTACGTCAGAGTTCTGACCGGAAGCTCAAGAAGTTTCCACGGGTCCTGGAAATTTCTCTCTGTCACACCCCATCTCTTGATATCATGATGCTCCACAAACTTCGGATTGACATAATAGTCCTCCGTTCCACTGCTCATTCCGATCGAGAACTCTTTTCCCTCTGCAAAACGCAACATCCGCTCCACCAGAGCATGATCCATCAGGTGCTCATAAATCTGCTTATCTCCGACTGTAATCTTTGTTCCATTCAGATGAATCACTGCATCCGGCTCTACCATTTCTTTCAGCCCTGCGCTGAAAGGACTGTCCAGATCTCGTCCAGTCGCAACCACAATATAATAATGCTCACGTAAAAGCTCCACGGCTTTCTTGGCACTTTCCGGAATCTTGTAATCTGCATGATCCAGAAGCGTCATATCCATGTCAAAGCTGACAATTCCATTTTTTTTGTCCTTCATAGTCTCCTTCATTTGTTTTTTCGCATCCTTTACTTACTCAATAAATATCGTTATTTTATTTTTTCGCTACGCGTAAAAATGTCCAATCAGAATTCTTTTTTCTCAGAATTCTTTTTCTGCCTTACACACGTCTTTTATCATAGCAAATTAGCAATCATTCCGCAAGCGGATGGACTGGCATTTTCAGAAAAGACAAACAAAATAAGAAAAAGAAAAGGCATTGAGCAACTTGTCTCAAAAAACCTTTTCTCAAAAAACACTTTTCAAATTTTTCTTTTCATGATATACTACTAATGTTGTTAAAACGTCGGGGTATGGCGTAGCTTGGTAGCGCGCTCGGCTGGGGGCCGAGAGGTCGCAAGTTCAAATCTTGTTGCCCCGACTTTTCTTTTATTAATCTTTCCGTATCCAGATCTAAGCCTCGTTGGTTTTATTTTCATATCATTTTTATTTTTCATTTTGCAATCCCAGGCATCCAAAGTGCTCCATTCTGATCAGGTGTGAGAACAACCGGCTCTGTCATCATGCGCCCCTCTAGGTCCAGGCAATACCATTTTCCATCCACAGTGATCTGTCCCGTCCGCATGCTCCCGTCTTCTCCCAGATAATACCAGTGATCTTTATAGCGATACCAGGTGTCCGTCACCATATATCCCGCTCCATCAAACCAATACCACACTCCATTGTCACAGTACCAGTCATTACGGACATATCGCCCTCTTCCATCCCGGTAATAAAAGCGCCATCCTCCATCCTCTTTTTTCCACCCCACCGGAACATGCTCTAAATACCAGGTCTTCATAAATTCTTCCGGATTCCGATACACATTCTTGATCCCACTCGTACTGCTCCCCCAGTCCGGCAACTGAAAATGCGGTTTATCCACGATTGTCTTCCAATTTCCGCCCCATTCCAAGCCTAACGAGACTCCAATCGCCCCAACGCGCTCAAAAAATTTCCCGCTCTCATTATACGCCCCATGACCGTCATCGCGATAAACGTCAAATGCAGTTCCCCATTGATGGTAAGAGCTGTAATTCTTTCCCGGTGCGTTTGTCACAATCTTCCCCGGCTTTGTACGCCCCTGTGCATACAGAGCATCCTGCTCCGCCACAGTCCGAAATGTCTCTCCAATTTTAATTTTAAGGTTCTGTCTCTTCGCCGATTCCACCATCTGAACTGCCAATTTCTGAAGGCGTGGATGACATAGAGTGATATCTCTCATCGCACTTTCCCCCTATTTTCTTTATTCTATTTTCTTTATTTTCTTTTTCTCTGTAATGTTATTTATATTCAAATAGACACGCAAACGCAATTCACCATGTATTCGCATTCATTTTTTATTTTTTTGACATTTTTCGTTGTATTTTGCAATAAAAAACGTATCTTCTTTATAAGGGTAGATATACAAACCCCAGTTTACACAGGGAGGTATGTATCATCATCATGAAAAAATGCAACCACATCAAAAAATTAGGCGTTATTCTCTCGTTTATAAAGAAAATAACGAAGATCTCAAAAATGCCTACGGGAATAACCTCAAATTCTACTACGAGCACTATGTAACGACCGGATGCAAGGAAAACCGTGTGCACCAATAATAAACCAATAACAATCAATAGCCAATAAATAAAACTACTCATCACTGATAGTTGCAAAGTATATCAACAGATCGATCATATTACCAGGAATGGAATTCATTTCCCTCCTGAGAAATTTGCAACACTCCAATCTCATTTATCTCATTTTCCTTCATTTTCTTGTATATATTATGCATAAAATTCATTATTTTCGTTGCCTCATTGGCTATTATGCTGTTTTGAAAAAAAAGTGAAATTTCTGCTTGCTTTTTTGTAACAAACACGATAGAATATAGGAGTTCGCTAATGACGAGTCACTCACAGAGATTAGTCAAGCGATACAACATAATATCGATCATGGCCTCATGGTCAAGCGGTTAAGACGACGCCCTCTCACGGCGTAAACTCGGGTTCGATTCCCGATGAGGTCATACAAAACAAAAACTCCGGTGTGATATTTCACATCGGAGTTTTTTTCAATCATAATCACAGAGTTCCACGCCACACCTAATTCAAATTCAAGTCGACGCAACAAACATCGACTTGGCGCATGATTCCGGTCCGCTCTGCTTACATCTTCCCATCAGAATCACCCACTCCAAGTTATCATGCCTGAATAGCATCAGAAATGGAAACTTCAGACATGATCATTCATGCTTCCGGAACTTTTCGAAGTTCACGAAGGATCTTGCGAAAACGCTCTGGAACTTCATTTACTTTCATATCTCGCGGAACATCTATCGTTCCTGCCTTCTTTGCTGTCTCATAATACCAGCATTTATACTCCACCATCTCCATCGTGTGCTCAAGCTCCTCCATCTGTGCTCTAAGCTCCTCCCGCTGATGACGAAACATCTCAAGGCGCATTTCAATCGTGTCATCCCCCTGCAAAACCATCTCGATATACTGACGAATATCCTTGATCGACATTCCTGCCTTCTTCATACAACCAATGACTTGAAGCCACTCAAAATCAGACTCTTTGAACATCCGAATTCCCCCAACCGAGCGTTCCACAAATGGCAGCAGTCCTTCTTTATCATAGTATCTCAGAGTCGAAGCCGTCACTCCCAGCAATTTCGCTGTTTCTCCCACTGTGTAAATCATATCCCAATCCCTCCAACATTTTTTCAATCTGAATCGTTCCTATTTTCTCATTTTTTCTCATTTTCTGATTTGCTTATTCTCTAATTTGCTTACTCTTAGACTCTTGTATCTCCTACTTTCTTGCTCTTCTTACTCCTATTGCTCTTATTGCGAAAAATTCTCCGTCAAAAATCGCAGAAAACTCTTGACTTAAAGTGTACTTCAAGTTGTACATTGTAGTTAAGGTTTAATGCAAGCATATCGTGAAATGCCTTCCATGTCAAGTTTCTAAAGGTTGCTACAAGTTTCTAACACTAAACGAATGAACATTTCCGCGCTTCGTCTAAACACAGCGCAAGGACAATGAATGCAACACTAAGACAGCATACATAATCACATGACCGCGCAGGGCATTTTCCAAAAATGACACCAAAAACTTTTTTATAATGATGATCTGGAAAACCTGCTCTCTGATTGTCATGCAAAGCCGATGGTAAACCAGATTCTGCTTCATATCAGCAACACCGATCTTGCGCTCGTTGATTATTGCAAGTCCCAGAACATTTTAGTGGAAGCATACTCTCCGATCGCTCACGGCGAGGCGCTCAAGAACCCGGCAATCACAGAAATGGCCAAAAAGTACCATGTCACTCCTGCTCAGCTCTGCATCCGCTACGTCATCCAGCTTGGCACCGTGGCACTTCCAAAGACTGCAAACCCGGATCACATGGCAGACAATGCCAACGTCGATTTCGTGATCTCCGACGCAGATATGGAGACTCTAATGCACATGGAGCATATCGCAGATTACGGTGATTTCAACATTTTCCCGGTATTCAGCGGAAAACCGCTGGCATAAATTTTTCTCTTTATTCCCTTTTGGAAACATTTACTCTTATGTTTTTATTCCAGAGGGCAAAATAAAATCTTCTACAAAATTTTATGAAACAAAAGTATAAGAAAGACGGGAGAGCTCAAAACGAACTCTCCCGCTAATTTTTTAACCTCTGATCAATTTCTGGTTAATTTATAAACGAAAAATCTTATTTATTTTCTGATAACTTATTAGAAAGCTCCTGACAGAGTCTTCCAACCGGAAGTCCCACCACATTGTTGTAATCTCCGCAAATTCCCTTTACATGCATCGCAAAGCGTCCCTGAATTCCATAAGCTCCGGCTTTGTCCATCGGCTCTCCGGTCGCAATATAAGCGCGAATCTGCTCCTCCGTCATCGGATAAACCTCCACATCCGTCTTCTCCGCAAATGTACAGGTCTTTCCTGTCTCGCAAGAAACCATCGTCACTCCCGTGTAGACCTGATGTTTCCGTCCACTGAGCATGCTAAGCATCTCAAATGCCTCGCGCTCATCGTGAGGTTTTCCGAGAATTTTTCCATCCGCCGATACAACCGTGTCTGCCCCGATGACAATCACCTGCTCTCCTTCATGGCGCTTCGCAATATCTCCGGCTTTCTGTGCCGACAGCTCCATCACCGCATCCGCCGGAACTGTCGTCGTGATCACTTCCTCGACATGGCTCGGTTCAATTTCCGGCTCAATTCCAACCTGATGCAGAAGTTCTCTGCGCCTCGGGGACGCAGATGCAAGAATTACTTTTTTCATTTCCAGTGTTTCTCCTGTTTCCTGTTATTCGTCTCATCTGTCTCTTGTATCGCCCATTTTCGATCCAAGTTTCTATTTCGATTCCGCTTTGTGTTTCGATTCAAAATTCTTTCTAAGTTTCCCCGGATTCTCCTACTCTTCTGCATCCAGAATGTAATCGGTTGTCTGGTATACATAGAAATTCAGCCAGTTTGCATAGAGCGTGTTGGAGAGATTTCTCCATGTAAGAACCGGAACGCTGAACGGGTCGTTGTTCTCATAATAATTGCACGGAAGTTCCGGATTCAATCCCTTTTTCAGATCACGGTGATACTCGTTATTTAACGTCATGCGGTCATACTCCGGATGACCCTGAACGAAGATCTGGCTTCCATCCCGATTGAGCACAAGGAAAACGCCTGCCTCATCCGACTCTGCGACAATCTGAAGCTCCGGATGCTTCTCAATATCCTCACGGCGCACCTCCGTGTAGCGGGAATGTGGTGCCATCACATAGTCATCCATACTGCGCACAAGCGGAACCTTGCGGTCAAGAATTCGGTGACGATAAATTCCGGAGAGCTTGGATTTTCTCATATATTTCGGAATTCCATAATGATAGTACAGACCAGCCTGTGCTCCCCAGCAGATATGCAGGGTGGAATGAACATGAGTCTTTGACCACTCCATGATCGTCTTGAGCTCTTCCCAATAATTGACTTCCTCAAACTCCATATTCTCAACCGGAGCACCGGTGATAATCAGACCATCGAATTTATTTCTCTTAACTTCATCAAAAGTGACATAGAATTTATTTAAATGGCTTGCAGACGTATGCGTCGACACATGAGAGGACATCATCAAAAAGGTGCAATCTACCTGAAGCGGTGTGTTGGAGAGCGCACGAAGAAGCTGAGTCTCCGTATCCTCCTTCAACGGCATCAAATTTAGAATCAAAATCTGAAGCGGACGAATATCCTGACTCAGTGCACGATCTTCGTCCATCACAAAGATATTCTCCGACTCAAGAACGGCGCGCGCCGGAAGTTCATTTTGTACTTTAATTGGCATAATTTTCTCCCCCAATCGATTAATCTCGATGCAAAATCTCAACAAAAACCTTCATGTTCTTATTTACATGTTTACATGAACTTTTTACTCAATTACCTATATTTACCTATTATTTATCAATAAAAATGCCTCTTCTCGCAAATATACGCTTTGTAGTATATCACAAGAAGAGGCAATAGTCGAGATGCCATCTCGGAAATAAGTTTTTTGAGAAACAAGTTTTACTAAAAATAAAGGTTCATAACCTCATTCCAACCAGTCAACTTCTGATCAGTATTGTACATGATCTGTGACCTCATCCGAGATCATTCCCTTTTCTGCCTTTAATTTCTCATTTGCCGTCTCCACATCCATCTTTGAGAGAACAAACATAATCAGAACATCAAAAAACAGAGGAAGCCACAGGTACATAAACTGCATCATATCAAGCGCTGACCGTGGCTGTACAGAATTGGTTCCAACGTAACCACTGAATTCCAACAGCCATCCAACCACAGCCGTTCCAATTCCTCCACCCAGTTTTACGCCAAGCGAAGTACAGGAATACATCGTTCCATCGACCCGCTTTCCCTGTGTCAGATAAGTATACTCTGAGCAGGATGCAATCACTGCATTCATATCTCCCTGCCACGGTCCCTGACCAAGCGCCGCAAGCGCAGTAAATGCCATCATGAGAGGAATGCTTCCCATATATCCCGCTACCACAACAAGCGCTCTTCCAATGACTGCCAGGATATATCCTCTTAAGTTCAGCTTATACATTCCCTTCCATTTTCCGACAAGGGTTGGAGTGAAAATCAGTGCAACGATCAGCGGAACATTTACCGCCCACGCAAACTGACCAAACAAATTTTTATTTTTTAAGACCCAAGTCATATAATAAATGCCGGCTCCGATCATTGCACCGTACAACTGCTGTAAAATGTAAGTGCCACAGATCTTCAGATAATATTTATTTTTTATGAGCAGGTGAAACGCCTGAACAAGTCCATATTCCTCTTGCTCCGTCTTCTCCTCGCCTTCATTCAGCTCATTCTCCGAAAGCTCCTTCACAGAAAGACCGGAGATCGTGTTCACAATCAGTCCCACCACTGCATAAATAATTGCCACCGTTCTCCATGCACCTGCATCCCCGCCAAGGCGATCAACAAACCCAACCGTAATCGACTGGATCAGAAGACTCGTAGAAAATGCAAAGATAAACCGGTATGAGCCCATCTGAACGCGTTCCTTGCTGTTTTTCGTGACAAGCGAGGTCAGCGCCGAATAAGCAATGTTATTCGCCGTATAGAAAACACCGTTCAACAACGTATAGGCGATAAAAAACCACGCATACTTTGCGGAATTGCCAAGATTCATCGGCACTGCAAACACGGCGATCAGTGTCACGGCGCAACCGATATATCCATAAATCATCCACGGACGCGCCTTTCCAAGTCTGGTATGCGTCTTATCAATCATCGAGCCAAAAAAGATATCCGTAAATCCGTCAAAAATCTTTGAGACAGCAATCAGCGTCCCCACAATTCCCGCGGTCAATCCAACCGTATCCGTCAGATAGACCATGACAAAAGACGTGAGAAATGCATACACCACATTTCCCGCAATATCCCCCGAACCGTAACCAACCTTGTTGTACCACTTTAAATATTTCTTTTCTTCCATACCGGGTATCCCTCTCCTTTACGCAATCCCCCATTTTCAGTTCCCCGCCAAGAGATGAAAATCCAAATAAAAATATGTATTTTTTTCTATTCATTTCGTCCCTCAACAGTCCCTATCATACGTTTTTCTTTAGCATTTGTCGATGAATGAAGTTACACAGAATATGCACAAAATCATACTGTTAAAAAAGAGCATAAAAATCCCCTCTTTGCCGTTTAACAGGTATCTATCATACTGTGAACCTGCCCTTTTGTCCGACAAAGAGGGGACTTGCTCATTCTTCCGTTTCCATCATTCTCTTTCGATACTGCTGAGGTGAATATCCTTTTCTTTTATGGAAAATACGACTGAAATACAGAGGATTGTTATACCCGACAATTCGTGAGATCTCATTGACTGAGTAGGTCGTGGTCTCTAACAAGATCTGGGCATTCGTAATGCGAATGGAAGTGAGAAACTGCATTGGAGTCTCCCCGGTATATTTCTTAAAATTGTGAATAAACCAGCTGACACTCATCCCCTTCGAGGATGCATACTCCTCAATATTGATGTCCAGATTGTAATTCGTGCTAAAATAAGAGACCGTCAGCTCCATCTCTCGATCCATATATTCGTTTTTCAGAACGTGTTCTCGTGTAAGTTCTCGGTTAAATACAATCAGCAGGTGACGCAGAAGAAGCATCAGCATCTCCTCATAATCACTCTGACATTTTTGCAGTTCGCTGATGATTCTCTTGAAAATGCGCTCATATTCCAGCGACGTTCCAACCGAAAACACTCTCTGCTTGTCCGCAAACCCATATTTTCTGAGTATATTTTTCACATCACTTCCCGTAAAATGAATCCAGAATACTTCCGTCTTATCCTTCCCGTAATATTCATATTTTTGAAGTTCTTTCGGACGAAACATCACAACATTTCCAGCCGGCACAATCGTCTCATTCTCCGGCGTATCAAAATGAAAATATGCCTTTCCCGACGCAATATAGATGATCTGATAATCCAACCGTCCCCTCGGACGATAAGTCGGCATTTTCGGATACGAAGACAGGCGGTAATTTCCACAACTGCCCACAATCAGTGGCTGACGTTTGTCCTTAAAGTCCTTGTGTGACTGATTCAGATATCCGGTATTGATATACATCTGTCCTTCCCCCTGTCATCCCGTATGCTCTTCTAAAAAGTATTCCAAACTGCATTTGAACTGCATTATAAACCATATTTTATATTATATCATTTTGTGCATATTTCGTCTATTTCTATTCATAGACAGGCAGAACGCATTTCTGTAAAATATCCCTAGAAAACAAAATATTTTCAAGTTAGTCGGACCGTTTTCTCGTTTGACTTCAAACACAAGACAAACATCAGACACAACAAAAAAATATATATCAACGCATTGCCTATCAGGAGGGTTTATGAATGATTATTCCACGCTATTATGAAGATTTAAACGTCTTACATGACCACACCATGCCGATAAGAGCTTATTACATCCCGGCATCCAAACGGATGAATACTCTGGTTGAGCACCGGGGCGATTCCGATCGTTTTCAACTGTTAAACGGCACATGGAAATTCCAATATTACAAGAGCATCTATGAACTTCATGATCGCTTTTATCAGTCCGACTATGACACAAAAGAGTTTGATGAGATCATCGTTCCTAGCGTATGGCAGACAGCTGGATACGACTCAAACCAGTACACCAATATTCGCTATCCGTTTCCGTTTGATCCGCCCTACGTTCCTCAGGACATCCCCTGTGGCGCTTATGTCCGAACGTTTTTGTATCAGAAAGATGCGCTTGCAAAGAAAGCCTTTTTGAACTTTGAGGGTGTCGACAGCTGTTTCTACGTTTGGATCAACGGAATTTATGTCGGATACAGTCAGGTTTCCCATGCAACTGCCGAGTTCGATGTCACCGATCTTTTAAATGAGGGGGAAAATACCCTCGCAGTTCTCGTTCTAAAATGGTGTGACGGCTCTTATCTGGAGGATCAGGACAAGTTTCGCATGAGCGGAATTTTCCGCGATGTCTATCTCTTAAAACGCCCTGAGCATGCAATCTGGGACTATCACATCACAACTAAGATCCAGGAAAATCGTGCAACCATCCACCTCAATATGGAGTTCTATCATCCGGTTCTCACATCCATCCGCATAGAAGATCCGAATGGCACACTCCTCGCAGAAGAGACGGTCTCGGAGCCTAGACAAGTAAAGTTTGAGCTTGAAAATCCGATCCTCTGGAACACAGAGCACCCCTACCTCTACACGATCGTACTTCAGACGGAATATGAAACGATCATCGACGAACTTGCACTCCGCACAATCGAAATCCGCGACCGTGTACTTCTCTTTAACGGAGAAAAAATTAAATTTCGCGGAGTCAACCGTCACGACTCTGACCCGGTTACCGGATTCACCGTCGGTGTGGAACAGATCAAAAAAGACCTCACCTTGATGAAGCAACATAATTTTAATTCGATCCGTTCAAGTCACTATCCGAACGCCCCTTATTTTTATCAGATGTGTGACCGCTACGGCTTCCTGGTCATCGATGAGGCAGATTTAGAAGCGCATGGACCATTTATGTTGTACCGCAAAGAAGATACCGACTATAATCGTTTCAAACGCTGGAATGAGAAAATCGCCGATGACCCGGCATGGGCGCAGGCAATCCTTGACCGCGTTCAGCGAATGGTGGAGCGCGACAAGAACCGCTTCTGCATCATCATGTGGTCAATGGGAAACGAGAGTGCATACGGATGTAATTTCGAGAATGCGCTGAGATGGACGAAGGAGTTCGATCCTGATCGAATCACCCAGTATGAAAGCGCCCGCTACCGCAACTACGATGTAACTTACGACTACAAAAATCTGGATTTGTACAGCCGGATGTACCCTGCACTCACAGAAATTCAAGAATATCTCAAAAAAGATGGAAGCAAGCCGTTTCTTCTCGTCGAGTACTGTCATGCGATGGGAAACGGACCTGGAGATCTCGAAGATTATTTCCAGATGATTCAAAGTGATGACCGGATGTGTGGCGGTTTTGTCTGGGAATGGTGTGACCATGCCATTGCGCACGGCAGAGCGGAAAATGGAAAAATGCGATACGCCTACGGCGGAGATCACGGAGAAGAACTCCATGACGGAAACTTCTGCATGGATGGAGTCGTCTACCCGAATCGCACCCCTCACACTGGAATTTTGGAGTACAAGAATGTCTACCGCCCTGCAAGAGTCGTATCCTACGATCCAGCAAGCGGAGAACTGATTTTACACAACTACATGGATTTTGATGATTTAAAAGACTATGTGGAGATTCTTTTTGAAGTGACAAGAGACGGATTGTCCATTCAGAGCGGACGACTCGCCCCGTTTTCCGTCCGACCACACGATCACGGAAAAACAGAATTAAAAATTGCGGTTCCAGAGACGGGAAAAATTTATCTCAAGCTCACCTATCTCCTGAAGAAGGAACTTCCTCTGATGAATCCCGGATATCCTCTCGGTTTTGATGAGATTCTCCTTAATAATGAGGACGGGCGAAACCAGAAAGCACTCAGCTGGATCAACCGAACCGCAGAGACCAATGAGATCGTTGTTCAGGAAACGGATCAAGCTGTCATCCTGAAAGCAAAAGATTTTACTTACACGCTCGACAAACGAACTGGTCTTTTTTCCCAGCTTCTGTTTGCCGGAAGAGCGTATCTGAATCATCCCATGGAGCTCAACATCTGGAGAGCACCTACCGATAACGATATGTACCTCAAATCAGAATGGAAGAAGGCGCGCTTTGACAGGGCATATACCCGCGCTTATCAGGTGGAAATTCTTCAGAATATGTACGGAGTCTTCCTCATCGCCCACACCGCCATTGTCGCCGACTCGATCCAGAAAATCCTGAATGTCAACATTCTCTGGAAAATTGACGGCAATGGAAAGATCTGCGCCATCCTCACGGTGACCAAGGACACGGAATTTCCTGTTCTTCCCCGCTTTGGACTGCGGATGTTTTTAAACAAGAAATTGGAAAATGTCTCCTTCTTTGGGTTCGGACCGCAGGAAAGTTACCGAGATAAGCATCAGGGGGCAAGCCATGGCTTATACCACGCAAATGTGAAAGATCTGCATGAGGATTATATCCGTCCTCAGGAAAACGGAAGTCACTTCGACTGTGATTTTGTGGAATTATCTGCTTCCCAGTTTGGCATCACCGCTGTCTCAGAAGAGCCGTTCTCCTTCAATGCCTCCCGTTATACACAGGAAGAACTCGAAAAAACGGCTCACAATTATGAACTGACAGAATCCGACAGCCTTGTCTTCTGTCTTGATTACGCACAGAATGGAATCGGATCAAACAGCTGTGGACCGACTGTCTTAAAGGAATACCAGTTTGATGAATCCTCATTCCAGTTTCGATTTGAGCTGATCCCGTTTGTCAGGAGATCACTCTAAGAGCTTCAGAAAATCCTCCTCGGAGAGAATCGGAATGCCAAGTTCTTTTGCCTTTTTGTTTTTTGACGAGTTGGAGGTCACATCATTGTTGATCAGATACGTCGTCTTTGAGGTCACAGAGCCGGTCGCCTTTCCACCACGCGCCTCAATCACACTCTGAAGCTCCTTCCGGTTCGCAAAATGTGTCACAGAGCCGGTGATTACAAACGTCATTCCCGCAAAAATCGCGGTCTCCGCACTTGGACTCTCCTGCTCAATCGTCAGCTCTGCAAGCAGATCGTCCACAAGCCGGTTATTCTTCTCAGACTCAAAATATGAGATCCATGCATCCGCAAGGACAGTTCCGATGCCATCGACCGCAGTCAGTTCTTCCTCGGATGCATGGCGCATCTTCTCAAAATCAAAGTCAAACTGACGGCAGAGCATCTTTGCATTTGCCAGACCGATCCCCGCGATTCCGAGACCATAGATCACGCGCGGAAGTGTGGTGTGGGATGCCTGTCTGATTGCGGTCGTCAGCTTCTCATACGACTTTTCTCCGAATCCCTCCATCTCCACGATCGTCTCGCGATGGCGGTCCAGATGAAAGATGTCCGCATAGGTGTGGATCAGTCCACTGCCGATGAATTTCTCGAGTGTCATCTCGGAAAGTCCGTCGATGTTCAGTGCATCTCTGCTGACGAGAAGAGAGAAACTCTTGATCTTCTTTGCCTGACAGTCCGGATTGGTACAGTAGAGAGATTTGACATCGTTCATCTGGCGAATCTCCGTCGCACCTCCACAGACCGGACAGATCTTCGGGATCTCCATCTTTCCACTTCGCGTCAGGTTCTCCGCGATCTGTGGAATGATCATGTTTGCCTTGTAAACTGTAATCGTATCCCCGATTCCAAGCTGAAGTCCTTCCATGATGCTGAGGTTATGGACACTCGCACGGCTGACCGTCGTTCCCTCAAGCTCCACCGCTTCAAAGATTGCGACCGGATTGATCAGTCCCGTTCTCGATACACTCCACTCGATCTCAAGAAGGTGAGTCTCGCGAATCTCATCCTCCCACTTGAAAGCGATCGAGTTGCGCGGAAACTTCGCAGTCCGCCCCAGAGAATCTCCGTAAGCAATATCATCGAGCAGAAGCACAAGACCATCGGACGGAATGTCATAATCGGCAATCTTTTGAGAGAAATACTGAACATTCTCCGGAAGGCTCGCTCTCTTTACCATCCGGTACTCGACAACCTCAAAGCCCTGCGTTTTCAGCCACTCAAACTGCTCCCGTCTGGAATTGTGGAAATCCACTCCATCCGCGCGCACAAGCATAAAAGCCACAAAATTTACATTTCGCTGAGCCGTGATCTGGTTATTCAGCTGGCGCACCGATCCACTGCACAAATTGCGCGGATTCTTGTACTTTGCATCGACATCCTCAATCTCTTCATTGATTTGATAAAAATCCGAGTAACGGATCACTGCCTCTCCGCGGAGAATCAGCTGTCCCTTGTAGGCAATCCGAAGCGGAACATTTGCAAAGACGCGGGCATTGTTCGTGATGACCTCACCGATCTCTCCATTTCCACGGGTCACTGCCTTCACAAGCTCTCCTCCCTCATACGTCAGCACAATCGTGAGACCGTCGAGCTTCCAGGACAGAAGTGCCTCCTGATCTCCAAGCCATTCCTGAAGAACACGGACCTCCTTCGTCTTATCGAGGGAGAGCATCGGTGCCTCGTGCGCCTCCTTTGGAAGCTCACTGAGAATCTCATAACCGACTTTCTGAGTCGGACTTCCCGCCATCACCACGCCGGTCTCCGCTTCAAGTGCGAGAAGCTCATCGTAGAGCTTATCATACTCAAAATTGCTCATGATCTCCCGGCTCTCCTGATAGTAGGTCTTCGATGCCTCCGACAGTCTCGCCGTCAGCTCCTTCATTCGCAAAAGTTTTTCATCCTGATTCTGTCCCATATTCCGCTCCCGTCTTCTCCCTCTTCTCCGTTTTCACACAAAATATCTCAAACCGATTTCGCAACATTCGCAACACATTCCAGACCTCCGCTCTGCTCGAATGATGCTGACGATAAAGCAAGGATTCTGCCTACAAACCACCAATCACTCACGGATCTGCCCTACTCGGTCATCTCCTCGTCCTGCCCTTCGCGAAGTTCCCTTGCCTGCTCAAGTGCACGCTCAAGTTCTTTCATCTCCTTCGGCGTTGCACGGCGATAATCTCCTGTGTTTAATTTGCCCAGAAGGATGTTCATAATACGCACTCGCTTGAGTGTTACAACATGATAGCCAAGTTCCTCACACATCCGACGAATCTGGCGATTGAGTCCCTGTGTCAGAATAATCCGAAACGTCTTCGGTCCAACGGACTCCACCCGGCACGGTCTCGTCGTGACTCCAAGTTCCTTTAACTCCACGCCTTCGCGCATCTTCTTTAAAAAGGCTGAGTTAAACGGCTGATCCACCGTCACCAGATACTCTTTCTCATGCAGATTTCCCGCATGCATGATCTCATTGGCAAGCTCACCCTGATTTGTCAGAAGCAGAAGTCCCTCCGAATCCTTGTCCAGTCGTCCGACCGAATAGACACGGGATGGATAATGCACCAGCTCAATTACATTCGGCGCACGATCCTTGTCCGAAGTCGTGCACACAATCCCTCTCGGCTTGTTGACAACCAGAAGAACCGGCTTTGCCTTCTTTCCACCGGAAGCTCTTCCGACCGGTTTTCCATCACAGAAAATCTTCTCGTGACCGGTCACTTTCTCTCCGGTCTGCGCCTTGCGCCCGTCAATCGTAACCTTTCCTGCCTCAATCAGACGATCCGCCTCTCGTCTCGAACAGATTCCCTGCTCACTCAGATACTTATTTAAACGGATTTCTTCCATGTTTTCCTTCCCCATCGTTCGATTACTCGTTACTGTTCTCGCCTCGCGCAAACAGCAACACTTGTTTGATAAACAATCTTATTTGATAAACATCGCATCGCCAAAGCTGAAGAAACGATAACGCTCCTTGATTGCCTCCTGGTAAGCATTGAGAATATTCTCTCTGCCTGCCAGTGCAGATACCAGCATCACCAGAGTGGACTCCGGAAGATGGAAGTTCGTGATCAGACAATCCAGAATCTTGAATTTGTATCCCGGGTAGATAAAAATCTCCGTCCAACCGCTTCCCGCTTTCAAAATACCATTCTCATCCGTCGCAGACTCGATTGTTCGACAGCTCGTCGTTCCAACACAGATCACGCGTCCGCCCTCTGCCTTCGTGTCATTGATCTTTTTTGCCTCAGATTCCTCCACCATGTAAAACTCGGAATGCATATGGTGATCGAGAATGTTGTCCACCTTTACCGGACGAAACGTTCCAAGACCAACATGAAGCGTGACATGTGCAATCTTGACTCCCATATCCTCGATCTGCTTTAACAACTCTTTCGTGAAATGAAGTCCTGCTGTCGGAGCCGCTGCTGATCCCTCATGAACCGCATAGACAGTCTGATAACGGTTCTTGTCCTTGAGCTGATGGGTGATGTACGGCGGAAGAGGCATCTGACCGAGCTGATCAAGAATCTGCTCAAAAATTCCCTCATAGGAGAACTGAATCAGACGGTTTCCCTCATCAACGACATCGAGAACCGTTCCCTTTAACAGACCATCTCCAAAGCTCAAAACAGCACCTGGACGGCACTTCTTTCCCGGCTTTACAAGCGTCTCCCAAATATCATTCTCTCTTCTCTTTAAGAGAAGAACCTCCACATGAGCACCTGTGTCCTCCTTCACGCCAAGCAGACGCGCCGGAATCACCTTCGTATCATTGATGACAAGACAATCACCCGGGTGAAGATATTCCACAATATCGCGGAAAACGCGGTGCTCCATCTCACCGGTCTCCTTGTTCAGAACCAGAAGCCGGGAGGAAGAACGATCCTCAAGCGGATCCTGAGCAATCAGCTCCTGCGGAAGATCAAAATTATAATCGGTTACATTCATTGCCTGTTTCATTTCCATTTCTCTCGTCACACTTTCCATTCATTCTTTATTTCTTAAATCTATCATTTCTTGACATTTCTAGTTCTTATTTCCAGTTTCTCTCGTTTTCTTGATTTATCGTTCCAATCAACGTTCTAAAAGACTCGGCGTATGATTCAAATTGACGCTCGCGGAGATTTGGATGCAACTTTACTGCGCAGAACCACTCTCTGCACTTCCCTCGCCGGATGCACTGTCCGCACCGCTCGTCTCCGAAGAATTCGCAGCGGAATCTGTTGTGGTCGTTGCATCACCGGCAGAATCTCCCGCGGCATCTGCACCACTCTCGGAGGACTCTGTACTCTGATTATCCGACTCAACAACTACACTCTGCTGATTTTCACTGCCTTCATAAACCGGAGATCCGTCTCTCAAGACACCATAAACGGTCTTAAGATCTTCATCTGACTCAATCGCATCCTTGAGCTTTGTATTGACACTCGATGCCAGACGGCGCACTCCCTCTGAATGATTTTCTGTATCCACAAGCTTCTGCATCTCATCTGAGATCGCATCATCTTTCAGAATGTGGTAATTCCCCTCAGAATCCTTCTGGACACAACACCACATGATCATCGGAGCAGTCATCTTCACGGAATTGAAACGGATATCTGCCACGGCATACACCAGCCAGGTGTCGCTCTCCGGTCCATCCGCCACATAGGTCGTCACATTTTCAAATCCCTGCACATACTTGGAATTACTGCGCAGTTTTGAGGCTTCTTTCTGAAGTTGCCATTCTTCCTTCTCACTGCCACCATAGACCTGATTCAGTGCGGAAGCATCCGCATTCGCACGCGCCTGAAAATATGTCTTCATCAGGCTGAGAATCTCCGGAACGGAATCTTTTTTCAGATCCTCGGTTTCAAAATTCTGCGCCTCGGTCTCACCGTCTTCCCCCTCAGCCGCGCTCTCCTGATCGTCTGCACTCTCTCCTTCATCTGCTGTGGATTCTCCCTCGCCATCAGAATCCTCTGCCTGATCGTCCGTGCCTGCTCCGTCTTCCACGCTCTCCACCGCAGTTTCCGACCGTGCAGAGACCGGCTCTGCCTGTTTTTTGTCTGAAAGCACGATAAACATAATCAGCACAATCACTGCAAGCGGAATCAATACCGCCGGCAACATCTTTTTCTGATCTTTGCTCAGCTCAAAACTGCTTTTTTTCTTATCATTAAGTCCCATATTAAATGTCATTTCCTCCAGTCTGCCTCAGATTCCGGACAATAAAATTTTGGATGCCCGATTTTTATCCCGACAATCCGCATCTTATCATAGCAAAATGCGTTTCAAAAAGCAAGAAAAAGAGCCCTATTCTCGGCACACCGGCTCTCAATAGGGCTCTTCAGCAAAAAGAAAATGCGTCTGATAGGAATCGAACCTACGCACGCGGCTCCGGAGGCCACTGCTCTATCCACTGAGCTACAGACGCATCTCCTTTATCATACACGAATTGTTCCTATTTTGCAAGTATTTTTTAAATTTTTCAGAATTTCAAAGAACCCGCTGGTTACGGCACCATACAAAACAAACCATTACATTCCGACGTTTAACGTTTAGCGCAGGCTCTCTGCAATCTCCAAAACCTCTTCTAATTTATGCATTCTCCATCCCGCCAGGGACTGATCAAAGCCAAAACGCTCATCGATCAGAGCCGTCACCGGCATACCGGCGCGATAGGCAGCCGTGACTCCAAATGTCGAGTCCTCGACCGCAAGACACTCTTTCTCAGAGAGTCCAAGCTGTTCTGCCGTATAGTGATAGATCTCCGGGTCCGGCTTGCTCCGCTTAAACTGAGCACCGCTGACAACAACCTCAAAGTAATCGCGAATCCCATTCTCCTCAAGCACCCGCAAAATCAATTCCTTGCGTGTACTCGATGCAAGCGCAAGACGAAACCCCATCTGCTGAAGAGATCGCAGAATTCCCGGGATCTCCGGACGGAAGATCTCACGGTAATCCATCTCAGGAAAATTCGTTCTGCTCGCATAACACTCATCTCGAACTTCCTGCCACGTCTTGTCACTCTTGATTGCCTTCACCATACACTGCCATGCATCTTCTCTCGAAGATCCCACCATGCCGAGAAGATCTTCCATCTTCACATCTGGATTCTTTTTCTTGGCAAACTCCAGATCTCTCTTGAGATACTCGATCTCGCTGTCAATGATGACTCCATCCATATCAAAAATCACTGCCTTCAGCATCTTAGCCTCCTCCTGTATCTATCTAAATATTTGTAACAGTTCAGTGCCTTCACCGTCACGAGCAAAAATCCATTGAAAATTGTCTTCGGCAATGGGATTTTTATTTTTTATTTGATCCTTCTTAATCATTTGCCAGATATTTCTTCACATACTGTCCGGTATAAGAATCTGGATTCTCTGCAACCTCCTCCGGAGTTCCCTGGGCGATCACCGTACCTCCGCGATCTCCGCCCTCCGGACCGATATCGATCAGATAATCGGCACACTTGATCACATCGAGATTATGCTCAATGACAACAACCGTATTGCCACCATCCGAGAGTCTTCGCAGGATCTCGACGAGCTTGTGAACATCTGCAAAGTGAAGTCCTGTTGTCGGCTCATCCAGAATGTAGATCGTCTTTCCGGTTCCTCTTCGGCTCAGTTCTGTCGCCAGCTTGATTCGCTGTGCCTCTCCGCCTGAGAGCTGGGTCGACGGCTGTCCCAAACGGATGTAGGAAAGTCCAACATCATTGAGCGTCGCAATCTTGCGGTAAATCGACGGCACATTCTCGAAGAACTTCATCGCTTCCTCAACCGTCATGTTCAGCACATCGTAAATGCTCTTTCCCTTGTACTTCACATCAAGTGTCTCTCGATTGTAACGCTTCCCTCCGCAAACCTCGCACGGAACATAGACATCGGGAAGAAAATGCATCTCAATCTTGATGATTCCATCTCCGCTACATGCCTCGCATCGTCCACCCTTGACGTTGAAACTGAATCGTCCCTTATTGTATCCCTTCGCCTTCGCATCCGGGGTCGAGGCAAACAGATCGCGGATCATATCAAACACACCGGTGTATGTCGCCGGATTCGACCGCGGAGTTCTCCCGATCGGGGACTGATCGATGTCGATCACCTTATCCAACTGTTCAATGCCTTCAAGCTTCCTAAACTTGCCCGGAATCGTCCGCGCGCGGTTCAGCTTACGCGCCAGCGCCTTGTAAAGAATCTCATTGACAAGAGAGCTCTTTCCTGATCCGGAAACTCCGGTCACACAAGTCATCACGCCAAGCGGAAAATTTACATCGATATTCTTTAAGTTATTCTCGCTCGCCCCGCGTACGGTCAGAAATCCTGTCGGCTTTCTGCGCTCTGACGGAACCGGAATCCGGATTCGACCACTCAGATAGGCACCGGTCACCGACCGCTCACACTTCATGATCTCCTCCGCCGTGCCGACCGCGACAACCTCTCCGCCATGCTCTCCGGCCCCCGGACCGATATCGACAATGCAGTCTGCCTGTCTCATCGTATCCTCGTCATGCTCGACAACGAGAACCGAGTTGCCAAGATCACGCAGGCGGATCAGCGTCGCAAGCAGTTTGTCATTATCTCTCTGGTGAAGTCCAATACTCGGCTCATCGAGAATATACGCCACCCCGACAAGACCCGATCCGATCTGAGTCGCAAGACGGATTCTCTGCGCCTCTCCTCCTGACAGAGTTCCAGTTGCACGCGACAGGGAAAGGTACTCCAGTCCGACATTCAACAGGAAATCCAGACGCGCCTTGATCTCCTTTAAAATCTGTGCTCCGATCGATTCCTGCATCGGAGTCAGAGTCAATGTCTCAAGGAAATCCCGATATTTCGCAATCGACATCTCCGTTGCCTCGTAGATGTTAATGCCACCGACGGTCACTGCAAGCGAGCTCGCCTTCAGACGCTGTCCCTTACAGAGCTTACACGGAGTGATTCTCATAAATGTCTCATACTCCGCCTTTGAAGTCTCTGAAAACGTCTCGCGGTACCGCCTCTCCACATTCCTGATCAGTCCCTCAAACGCAATTGGATAGACACCCTCTCCTCGCTGTCCCTTGTAATGAACCTTGACCTCATGACCATTCGTTCCGTGAATCAGAATATCGTGGACCTCCTTCGGATAGTCCTCAAACGGGGTTTCGAGATCAAAATGATACTCACTTGCCAGTGCCTCGAGAATCGCATGAGTGAAGCTGCCCTTCTCCGAACAGGACTGCCAGCCCATGACCGTGATTGCCCCCTGGGAGATGCTCAGAGACTTATCCGGAATCATCAGCTCCTCATCAAACTCCATCTTATATCCGAGACCAAAGCAGTCCGGGCATGCTCCGAACGGATTATTGAACGAGAAACTGCGAGGTTCTACCTCCTCAATGCTGATTCCACAGTCCGGGCACGCAAAGCTCGTGCTGAACTGAATCGGCTCTCCTCCGATCACATCGACTGTCATTAATCCATCTGAAAGTCCCATCACCGTCTCAATCGAGTCTGCCAGACGCTTCTCAATGCCATCTTTCACAACGAGACGATCGACGACAATCTCAATCGTATGCTTGATGTTCTTCTCCAAGTGAATCTCCTCGGACAGATCATAGAGACTGCCATCAATCCGCACTCTCACATAACCGCTCTTGCGCGCCTGATCGAGCAGTTTAACGTGCTCACCCTTTCGTCCACGGACAACCGGGGCGAGAAGCTGGAGCTTCGTCCGCTCCGGCAGTGCCATGATCTGATCGACCATCTGATCGACTGTCTGACGCCGGATCTCCCTTCCACACTTCGGGCAATGCGGGATACCGATTCGCGCATACAGAAGACGCATATAATCGTAGATCTCCGTGACCGTTCCGACTGTCGATCTCGGGTTGCGGTTCGTCGACTTCTGATCAATCGAGATCGCCGGGGAAAGTCCCTCAATGCTCTCGACATCCGGCTTCTCCATCTGTCCAAGGAACTGGCGTGCGTAAGACGACAGAGATTCCATATAACGTCGCTGTCCCTCCGCATAGATCGTATCAAATGCCAGAGACGACTTTCCCGATCCGCTCAGTCCTGTGAGAACCACAAGCTCATTTCTCGGAATGTCGAGAGAAATATTTTTTAAATTGTGCTCATTCGCACCTCGTATCTTGATATATTGTTTTGCCATCGCTCAAAGACCTTTCTGTTATGCAAGTCACCACGGTTCTTTCTGTGAAATCGGACGCTCATCGCGCCCCGGTCGCTTTTTCTTTTGCGCCTATACAATTAAGAACACTAAGCTCGAAATTCCTTGCTAAGTGTTCTTAATTATATCACATTCCTGTGTGTTTTGCAAACATTTGTTCGATTGATCTTCTGTCAAAAACTTCTGCAACGTTCCTGTTCATGTATTCAAGTCAACGCTTACAAAGACCTGAATACATGAACCATAATAATTTTATTCTTCGTCGCCGGTTTTCTCGCTCTCCGCGACCGTCTTCGGCTCTACAAATTCGTTTTCTGAACTCTCTGCATCTTTAGAATCTACATCTGCATTTGCAGTCTCCATAACAGTTGGTGTTTCTGACTTTTCTGTTTTTGTGAGGCTCACCGGATGAGTCTTTTCAGAACCCTCAGCCTCCACATCGCTGTCGGCGTCCGCATCCACAACCTCTTCTTCTACATTTTCTTCTGCCTTTTCTTCTATCTCGCCAGATTTCTCATCCGTCTCTGCACCCTTCTGTCCCTCATTCAGCATCTCCATAAACTCCTCACCGGTGATGCTCTCGCGCTCGAGCAGATAGCCCGCAATCTCATTCAACTTCCCTGCATGCTCTTTGAGAATGCCCATTGCCTTCTCATACTGCTCTTTCACAATACGAATGACTTCCTCATCAATCAGGCGGGAAGTCTCCGGGGAACATGCAAGTGTTGTGTCCCCGCCGAGATACTGGTTCGTCAGTGTTTCAAGCGCAACCATTCCAAACTGACTGCTCATTCCGTAACGGGTAACCATCGCACGCGCCATTCTCGTCGCCTGTTCAATATCGTTGGAAGCGCCCGTCGTGATCGAATGGAACATGAATTCCTCCGCCGCACGACCACCGGTCAGAGTCGCAATCTTGTTCAGAGCCTCCTCCTTACTCATAAGGAAACGCTCTCCGTCCTCCACCTGCATCGTGTAACCGAGGGCACCGGAAGTTCTCGGAACAATCGTGATCTTGTGAACCGGGGCACTCTCACTCTGGCATGCTGCGACAAGCGCATGACCAACCTCGTGGTAAGCGACGATCCGCTTCTCTTTCTCGGAGACGCTCGCATCCTTGCGCTGGTAACCGGCAATGACAACCTCCACGCTCTCCTCAAGATCTGCCTGACTCACAATTCTGCGTCCCTGACGGACAGCGCGCAGAGCACCCTCATTGATAATATTTGCGAGATCTGCACCGCTCGCTCCGACCGTTGCGCGTCCGATCGCCTCAAAATCAACGTCATCGGAAATCTTGACTTTCTTCGCATGAACTTTCAGAATCGCCACACGACCCTTTAAATCAGGAAGTTCCACCGGAACTCTTCGGTCAAAACGACCCGGTCTCAAAAGTGCCTTATCGAGGGAATCCGGACGGTTCGTCGCCGCGAGAATCACAACACCCTTGCGTCCGTCAAATCCATCCATCTCCGCGAGCAACTGGTTCAACGTCTGCTCTCTCTCGTCATTTCCCGAAAATCCACCGCCGTCACGCTTCTTTCCGATCGTATCGATCTCATCGATGAAGACGATACACGGCGCTTTCTCATTCGCCTGCTTAAACAAATCGCGAACCTTCGCCGCACCCATGCCGACGAACATCTCGACAAACTCCGATCCGGAAATCGAGAAGAACGGGACATGCGCCTCTCCCGCGACAGCACGCGCAAGAAGGGTCTTACCGGTTCCAGGAGGGCCGACAAGCAGAACACCCTTCGGCAAGGTTGCGCCGATATCGGTGTATTTCTTCGGATTGTGCAGGAAATCCACAATCTCCCTCAGTGCATCCTTCGCCTCTTCCTGACCAGCAACATCCGCAAAATTCGTGTGAATGTCTGCCTCCGCATAGATCTTTGCGTTCGACTTTCCAAATGTCATCACACCGCCCATGCCATCGCCCATCCGCTTCGTCATCATGCGACTCAGCAGTTGTCCGAGCACAACGAACATGATGATCGGAAGTACCCAGTTAAAAATAAAACTCTGAAGTGGAGATGCCTTTGTCGGAATATCCTCCGCAAAATCGACTCCACTGTCGAGGAGCTGTTGCGTCAAATCATCATACTGCCAGTCACCTGTCTTGTAGATCGCTCCCTCTTTCTCTCCATCCGAGGGCTTCGCCTGAAACGTGATCTGACCGTCTCCCCGCGCAACTTTTGCGACCTCCCCATCATTGACCATCTGTAAAAATTGATTAAATGGAACTTCCGTCACTTTCCGCTCCACCATCATTGGAACTACGAGGGCATTGAGCAAAAGTGTAATCAGAAGAACGATTCCATAATAATAAAGCAGTTTCTTTGACGGAGTCTGCCCTGGACCATCATTCTTTACACCCATAGATTTTTCTCCTTCTGTTTGTTTCCTTATCCTTTGTCTTCCATGCCAGCAAATTTTGTCACTGAATTCTGTCACCAAATTTTTTTGACATAATCTTTTTGACACATTTCAGGCAAAAGTGTCAGAAATGTTTTCCTGTTTAGTATACAACAAGAGCGAGGGATTTTAAACCCTCGCCCCGCTTAAAAATTTATAAACTTTCTTTTAAAAACCTGTCACCCTTCAGTAAATGATCTCAGTCTCAGCCAAGATCCGGAACAACCGGAACCGCATCTTTCGGAATCGGGCTGACAAAGCCCTCTGCCGTCCGCTTCTCAAACTCCCTGCGCGCCTCGCTCAAAAGCTCCGGATCGGTAAACAGATCAATCGCTGTGCCTGCAAGCACTTTTCCTGCACAAAGCACTGCCTTGTGACCGATCTCGGTGCAATCACAGGAGACATTCTGCCAGCTGTGACCCGGACAACCGTTCGGCCATGATGCAACATGGATCTGTGCCGTCGGCGTCAGCCAGCTCACATCCCCGACATCCGTCGACCCCGCCTTAAATGCTTCACCTTGATAGAGCGGAGCAAGAAACGCATTCATTGCATGACCAACCTGAGCCCGTTTCTCAATCACTTCTTCTCTCAGCGCAGGGTCATTTTCTGCTGCAACCCCCGGAACGTAATCATTTCCGACATAGGTCTTTGCTAGCTCGTCCGCAAACGCATTCTCCTCCTCGGTGTAGGTCGGAACTCCGATCTCCGAGAAGTTTTTGTACAACACACGCTCAAGAGCGAAATTGCTGACGGTATCGGACAGACCGTCAATGAACTTGCGCTCAATCGTCGTGTCCGTCATCAGAGCTGCGCCCTCGGCAATCCGGTCAACACGCTTCTGAAGCTCTATCGCCTCAGAGACATGATTCGAGCGAACCATGTAGAGCACACTTGCTCTCGGCTGTACAACGTTCGGACTGCATCCGCCGGCATCCGTAATCGCATAATGTATGCGCGCCTTATCGCTCATATGCTCGCGAAGGAACTGCACGCCGATATTCATCAGCTCCACTGCATCGAGCGCACTGCGTCCGCGCTCCGGCGCTCCTGCCGCATGGGAAGCGATTCCGGTAAACTTGTACTGTACCTGAATGCAGGAGTTCGACGAGCCGGTTGCGACCTCATTGACATCCTCCGGATGCCAGGTCAGCGCTGCATCAAGGTCTTTCCAGACTCCATCTCTCGCCATAAATGCCTTCGCAGCTCCGCCTTCCTCGCCCGGACAGCCGTAGAGAACGACGGTTCCCGAAGTCTTTGTCTTTTCGAGATATGCTTTTACCGCAAGCGTCGCCGCAAAAGCACCGGCTCCGAGAAGATTGTGTCCACAGCCATGACCGGTTCCACCTGCAACGCGCTCTTTCCGCTCCGTGCTTCCAGCAACCTGAGAAAGTCCGGAAAGGGCATCATACTCTGCAAGAATTCCGATCAGAGGACGTCCGCTTCCGTAGCTTGCCGAAAATGCTGTCTCAATTCCGCTGATGCCTTTCTCCACATGAAATCCCTCTTTTTCAAGAGTCTCACAGTAGAGATTGGCAGACCGGAACTCCTTCAAGGACAACTCTGCATACTCCCAGATCTGGTCTGCGACCCCGATGATCTCCTCCCGTTTCTCCTCAATCACGGCAAGCGCCGTCTTCTTTTCTTCTGTCATCTCTTAAAACGCTTCCTTTCTCTGTCATAATATTCCCTTTGCACCTTGACCTTGCACTCTCCCCGCAGACACAAATGCGCACCCTGACTTCAATTCTTCAAATCTTACAGAACTTTCGCAAAGAAATCCTGAAGTCTCACATGCTTCGGATGCTCAAAAATCTCCTCCGGAGTACCCTGCTCGAGAAGTTTTCCGTCCGCCATAAAGAGCACACGGTTTCCGACCTCACGGGCAAATCCCATCTCATGAGTTACGACAACCATCGTCATCCCTTCATTTGCAAGCTCTTTCATAACATCGAGAACCTCTCCGACCATCTCCGGATCAAGGGCAGAAGTCGGCTCATCAAACAGCATCACCTCCGGCTCCATCGCCAGCGCACGCACGATCGCAACTCGCTGTTTCTGTCCACCGGAAAGCTGGATCGGGTAAGCACCTGCACGATCTTTGAGTCCGACGCGGTCGAGAAGCGCCAGCGCCTTCTTCTCCGCCTCCTCTTTGCTCATTCCGCGCACCTTCATCGGTGCAAGCACCATATTTTCGAGGATTGTCATATGCGGAAAAAGGTTAAAGTGCTGGAACACCATTCCCATTTTCTGGCGAAGATGGTCGATATCGAGTTTGACCGTCTTTCCGTTCTCATCCTCGTATTTCTTCTTCGTGATATCGATTCCGTCAAAGATGATCTCGCCTCCGGTCGGCTCCTCGAGCAGGTTCAGACTGCGCAGAAACGTAGAC
Source organism: Brotaphodocola catenula (assembly GCA_020686985.1). Taxonomy (GTDB): domain Bacteria; phylum Bacillota; class Clostridia; order Lachnospirales; family Lachnospiraceae; genus Brotaphodocola; species Brotaphodocola catenula. The sequence continues at coordinate 109,768 of JAJEPU010000003.1, read as the reverse complement.
TTTCCTGATCCAGACGGTCCGATCACAACCATCACATCGCCCTTGTTGATGTCCACGCTCACATCGTCAAGCGCCTTGATCACTCCATGATTATAATGCTTTTTCAGATTTTTTACCTGAATCAAACTATCTCTTGTCGCCACGGCTCATTCTCCTTTCAAAATATGCAATCAGCTTGGAAGTCGGGAAGCACAGGCAGAAGTAGATCGCCGTTGCCACGAGCAGAGGCTCTACGATGACGAACGTCGCACCCTTGACTGCGTTTACCGCAGACATGATATCCTGAACACCGATGGTGTAGGTAATCGCAGACTCCTTGATGATTACGACAAACTCATTTGCAATCGCCGGCAGAATGTTCTTCAATGCCTGTGGCAGGATGATGTAGCGCAGGTTCTGAACCTGAGACAGACCCAGAGAGCGTGCCGCCTCCGTCTGTCCGCCATCAATCGACTGGATACCTGCACGGATGATCTCACACAGGTAAGCACCGGAGTTCATTCCGAGAGCTACAACACCCGGGAAGAAACGGCTGAACTTGATGAAACCGAACATCTCAAAGCCCGGAAGTTTCACCATGCCGAAGACTCCATAGTAAATAATAAAGATCTGTACAAGAACCGGAGTCGAACGAAGAATCTCGACATATGCCGTTGCAAGGAAGGACAGCGGATTAAACCGGCTTAAAAGCAGGAGAAATCCTCCTTCTCTCATATGACCATCCTTATCCAATCCGAGGGAGCGGAACGGACACACGTTTGACATTCTCATCAGCGCCAAAACGAGGGCGATACAGAAACCAATCAATACGGTGAAGACCGATAACAGAACTGTTACCAGAATTCCCTGAATAAACAGCTGTGTGTAAGGCGCAATTTTTGCAAAATTTTCTGCCTGAATAAACATAAGGTACTCCTTTCTGATTTTGTCTTACTCTGAGTGTTTTCTGGTCAGAGTATGTTTGAAAAATGCATTAGGGATATTTTCGCCTGAATGGATTTTTCAAGCACGCTCTATCCCGGCGGGATTTCAAAGGATCTCTCCGATCCCTTTTCAATAACTTGAATAACATCGCTTTGTACAAAAACCGCCAACCTCCCCCAAAAAAGAGAGGAAGGTTGGCGAATTTCTGATTTTACATCCGGATTTTGTCCGGATTTCCGGATTTTCTGAAGAATCCTAAAAAGCCGAAAAGCTCTCCGTTCGATTGCTTACTGCTGAACGTTTCCCTCAGAATCCAGAAGACCCTCGTAGGTGTTTCCAGAAGCCTGCTCGTTTGCATCAGCGATAAACTTCTCCATAGAACCATCCTCGATTGCCTGTGCAATTGCCTCATTGACACCTGCCATAAGAGACTCATTTCCCTTGCTGACACCGATTGCAGATCCCTTGCTCTCGTAAGGAACATCCATAACGATCTCAAGCTCCGGATAGTTCTGCTGATAGCTCTTTGCTACATCGGTCTCAATGTAAGCGGCATCCAGCTTGCCTGCCAGAAGCTCAGAGATGATATCGGTTACCTTCGGAAGGGAAACAATATCTGCATCCGGGCTGTTCGTATTTGCCAGATCCAGCTGAATGGAACCGGTCTGTGCACCTACGGAAACATCAGACTTGTTGATTGCCTCAAAGCTGTTGAACTTGTCTGCATTGTCCTTTACCGTCACGAGAGACTGTCCGCCGGTGTAGTAGATGTCGGAGAAGTCCATGATACCCTCACGCTTCGGGTCCGGAGACAGACCTGCCATACCCAGATCTACGGACTTCGTCTGAAGCTCACTTAAAACGCCGTCGAAGTCAACGGTAACGACCTCAAGTTTCAGACCAAGGTAATCTGCGATGTACTGAGCTAAAGACATATCAAAACCTGCCAGCTGAGGCTTTCCGTCCTCACCGATTGCGTAGAACTCATACGGTGCGAAGTCCGGGCTGGTTGCTACGGTCAGAGTGCCCTCCGTAACCGTCTCGATGTCTGCGGTATCTGCCTTGCTCTCCTCTGCGGAAGACTCCTCTGCTTTGGACTCGCCCTCTGCGGTGGTGGTCTCTTCCTTAGCAGTCTCAGCTACGGTAGTCTCCTTTTCACTGCTTCCGCCACATGCAGTTAAAGAAACTGCCATGCATGCTGCCATGCCTAATGCCAGAAATCTCTTTTTCATAATGTTTTTCCTCCTCATTTTGCATATATGCATTCAAAATGAATATATGCATAAATATAAAACAGCTAACCGTTATCCATTATATCTTTTTTTTTAAATTAATCAAGTGCAATTCTTGCCGAAATTCGTCAAATAGCAAAATCCATTTCTTTTTATTCCTGCATCAGTCCGGCAAACAGCTCCGCCGGTACATAGGCTTTGACACGAATCCCCTCCGCCTCATACTCCTCGGAGAGCAGTTCTCCGTACTTGCGGATTGTCTGGATTTTTCCTGCCTGGCTGTACGGGAACAAGCGCTCCATATACACTTTCTGACTTCTTAAAATCTGCCCGAGCAGGTCTTTTAAGCGGTCAATTCCGTCGCCGGTCTTCGCTGAAATCCGAATCTGGTAATCTGACCGAAGATCTCTCGGAATCTCCTCACCGGTCATCCGATCCGTCTTGTTAAAGATCGTGACCATGATCTTATCTCCGACCTCAAGCTCCCGAAGCGTCTCATAGACAACGTGCATCTGCATATCCATCGCCGGATTCGAGCAGTCGACGACATGAAGGATGAGGTCCGCGTATTTTGCCTCCTCAAGCGTACTCTTAAATGCCTCAATCAGATGATGCGGAAGTTTGCGGATAAATCCGACCGTATCGGTCAGCAAAATCTGCTGTCCGCCATCGAGCTCGAGACTGCGCGTCGTCGGATCAAGCGTTGCAAACAACTTGTCTTCTGCGAGAATTCCTGCGTCAGTCAGCCGGTTTAAGAGTGTCGATTTTCCGGCATTCGTATATCCCACAATCGCAGCAACCGGAGTGTGTGCCTTCTCTCTCTGACGGCGGATTACCTCGCGGTGCCGCTTCACTTCCTCAAGTTCTGATTTTAACTGACCGATTCTCTCGTGGATCAGTCGTCGATCCATTTCGAGCTTCTTCTCACCCGGTCCTCTCGTTCCGATTCCGCCTCCGAGACGGGAGAGCGAACTTCTGAGTCCGACAAGGCGGGCAGAACGATATTTTAGCTGTGCAAGCTCAACCTGAATCTTTCCCTCGCTCGTCGTCGCACGTGAGGCAAAGATGTCGAGAATGACCATCGTTCGATCCATCACCTTTGTGTCGAGTGCATCCTCAAGATTTCTCATCTGTGCCGGTGAGAGCTCATCGTCACAGACGACGCCAGTCGCGCCAAGGACTGCGATCTGCTCCCTGACTTCCTCAATCTTTCCTTTTCCCAGATATGTTCCCGGGTGAATTTGTTCCCGGTTCTGGATCATCTTGCCGACGGTGATCGCTCCCGCCGTCTTGACAAGCTCCTCGAGCTCGTCGAGGGAGGCTTCGGTATCTTCCTCCTCGCTGATATTCACCGCGATCAGAATGACCCTCTCCTCCACTTCTTTTAATTCAATCAAATCTGCCATATTTTTATTCTCTTATTCTCTTTCCAGATCTCTGTCAGCTCTAATGTTAATCCCAATCCTTATTTCAATATTGATCTCAATGTTCCATGCTGCTTCTTTATACGGATTCTAATTAACATGGATTGCTGATACTAATATTGACTCCCAGTTCTTTTACTTTAATTGTTTCCCTGGCGACTTCTCAGGAAGGTGATCTCCCGGCTGACCTCATCGTCCGTTCCATACGTCTTCTCGTAGTCCTCGAAGAGTTCCAGTGCCTTTCCATAGTCTCCGGCATATTCCCAGAGCACTGCCTCATCATAGGCAAGTTCTCTCGCGGTTCTCTGGTCATCTCCGACTACCGCCTGTCCCTGCTGAACAGACGTGAGCGCCCCGTTGTAATCCTTCGCCTCGATCTGATCGGTCGCCATTCGACTGTAAATCTGAGCCTGTAATACCCCAAGCTCAAGCGCCGAACTGTACTCCTTCTTTTCCATCAGACACAGAACCACGCCCTTCTTGTAGGTTTCATTCTCTGCGTCCGCCTTTCTCAACGTCTGGTACGTCTCAAGTGCGGTGTCGTAATCGCCAACACGGTACTCTGCCTCCGCTCTCGCTCCAAGCACCTGCTTTTCATAAGCGCCCATGCGTTTTCCGGCCTTCTGAACTGCCTGATTCAAGGTTTCAACCGCTGCCTCATAGTTGCCCTGGTTCAGATACTCCACCCCCGCCCTGGCAAGCCGGTGTTCTTCCTTCTGATTCTTATAATGCACAAGTCCAAATCCAGAGCAGACCACGACAATCGCAATCAGTGCAACTAGAATTCCAATGCCACCGTTCGACTTTCTGCGCCGTCTCGACGGACCTTTTCTGCGGACAGACCCTCTCCTCGACTCGTCCATCCGTCTTGCCATCTCAGCACGTTTTGCCTGTTCCCTGCGTTCCTGCTCACTGATTCCCCGTCTTGCACCGCCTGAGCGCCCTCTCCTGGAATCTCCATCCCCATTGATTGAACGACTCATCTTTCTGGCACTCTCCAGTTCAATGATGCTTCCTTTTCTCCGCTTTACACCTTCTGCTGAATATCTCTCCACAATTCTCGCCTCTTACTTTCTTCCGGTGCTTCCATGACCGCCCCGATCCTCATGACCCAACTGATCCGTCTCCTCAAAACAGATCTGTGGCTGATGCTCCATGATGCGGAACTGACAGATCCGGTCGCCCTCGTGAATCTCGGTATCGCGCAGGGCATATGCCGGGAAAAACCACTGATCCCCGTCTCCGCAATAACTCTCATCGATAACGCCCATATGATTTGTCTGGATGATGCCAAAATTCTTGAACGTGCTACTGCGCGGAACAACATGAGCCTCATATCCCTTCGGAAGCTCCATCGCCACACCGAGAGGAATCAGACGAAACTCCCCCGCTTTCATCGTCACATTCTCCGCAGATCGAAGATCGATCCAATCAGACTTTCCATCCACATAGGTCAGCTTTTCCATGTTTTCCTTAAAATATTTGATTCTGATTTTCATAGTTTTCACGTTTCTCCTTCTCTCTCGATTTCTGATTACAGATTTCTTGTCTAGTTCCGGCTTTCTTTAATTCCAGCCATTTCTAGTTCCGGCTCTCTCTGGTTCCGGTTTTTTCTATCAATCCTTTTTTTCTTATTTTTCAGTCTCTTCCTGATCCTTTTTCTGATTATCCTTCTGCTGAAGCTCTTCCTCGACTTCCTGAATAATCTCTTCTTTCTGCTCCGGATTCATCGTCGGCAGATCTGTGATCGTCCCGACTCCAAATCTCCGAAGAAATTCCTCCGTCGTCGCAAAGAGTGCCGGTCGACCAGGCGCATCGAGACGACCCGCCTCGTAAATCAAACCATACTCCACGAGACGATTGACCGCGTGATCCGAGGAGACTCCTCGGATTCGTCCGATCTCAATCTTCGTCACAGGCTGGCGGTATGCCACGATCGAGAGCGTCTCCAACAGCACATCGGAAAGCACATGTTTCTTCGGCGCAGATGCCACACGAATCAAATTCTCATAGTACTTCGCCCGCGTGCTCATCTGATAGGCATTTTCCAGTTCAAGAATCTGCATTCCTCGATTTTCCTGCTGGTAGCGCCTTTGTAAATTTCTCACCACCCGCTTTGCAATCGCCTCACTCTGGTCAATCGCCATCGCAAGCTGTTCCACCGGAACCGAATTGCCCATCGTGAACAGCACCGCTTCCACGATCGCCTCCCAGTCGGACGCCGGATAAATCCCGGGGATTTCTTCCGGCTCTTCCTCGACTTCACCTTCCTCTTCCGGTATTTCCGATACTTCCTGTGCCTGCTCCTGCGCAATCTGCTCCGCCAGGCGCTTCTCCTCCTCATCGAGAAGAGCTTCTGCTTCCATTCGTTCATGACGCGCCTCGATCTTCGCCAGATCAAATTCCTCGTCATCATCCTCATCGTCAAAAAGACTTCCCATACTGTTTCCTTCTCATTTCTTTATTCGTCTTATCTGTCTTTCCATTATGATTCATCACTGATTGATCCGTCTTACCCACATACAACGCAAAGCAACTATCTCCATCGTAGAAGGGGCGAACTATTTATCTTCCAGATCATTCAGCTCAATCGCAGTCTCTTCTCCCTCTGCCTCGAGAATCTCAATATCCATATCGTCAAATGCGTGCTCCTGAGTCAGATGAATCTTTCCAATCTTCATGAGCTCAAGAACTGCCAAAAACGTCACAACCACCTCAATTCGGCTGTTCTGTCCCTCAAGCATCTGGCGAAAACGAAAGATCCGATGCTTTCTCGCATAGGTCATGACTTCCATCACCTTCTGCTCGAGGCTGACCGGTTCCCTCCTGATTGTTCCAAACTTGCTTCGAATCGGATCAACCTTGTCTCTCTGCCGTTTCATCACAGACTCAAAAATTCTCTGAAGTTTTGCGAGTGTCAGACCATCAAGAAGCTCATCGAGATCGACGGGCTGTTCGTATTTTGCCACCTCCCGCGGAATTGTCGGTCCCTTAAACAGAACTCCATCCGCCTCTTCCTCCATATCAGAAAGCTCCTGCGCCATCATCTTGTACATCTTGTACTCCATCAGGCGACGGACAAGCTCTGCTCTCGGATCTTCTCCGTCCTCCTCGTCATCCTCCTTGGGTTCTGCCGGCAGAAGCATCCGGGACTTAATATCAAGAAGCGTCGCCGCCATCACGAGGAAATCGCTGACAATATTTAAATCTTCCTCTTCCATCTGGTTAACATATGCGAGATACTGATGCGTAATCTCCACAATCGGAATGTCATAGATATCGATCTTATTTTTCTCTATCAGGTGAAGCAGAAGGTCAAGCGGACCCTCAAATTTTTCCAGTTTATATGAAATTCCCGCCATATTCTCCCCACTTTTTCATCAACGTGTCCTTCCCATTTTCAGGTAGGAAAGTTTCGTAACGTTTTTCTGTCTTTACAGTCAGAGCAATAAATGCTCAGACCTGCGAAACCGTTACAAATTTTCTTTCCAAGTATAACAAAAAACCCCCGCTCTGTAAATAAGTGGCATCGCAAATTGATGCCTCTCCTACTTCCAGACGGAGGATTTTTGATGTTTCCCTGATTCAGATTCATTTTCTTTTTATTTTGTATATGGGTACGCCATTTCCTCAAAACGACTCGGATTCTTTTCGCACCATGCCTCAAACGTCATTCCGGACTCCACAATCTCATGTCCAAGCTCTGTAAAAAATGCAAGGACCTGATCCTCCGAGAGAACTCCGAGCAGATCTCCCATTTTCTCCTGGTTTTGGCGGTCACAGCCCCCGTAAGTCAGCTGAAAGGCAACCTGCATCTCGCCATTGACTTTCTTTCCCGCACCGCGCAGTCCGACAACTCCGGTCTGATGCGTTCCGCATGACGAAGGACAGCCCGAGATATGGATTTTCGGGAGAACGCCGTCGGCAAATCCCTCTCTGCCCTCCATCTCTACAAGCTTCCGAAGCATTGCCTGGGAATCGCGAAGTCCCTGCTGGCAGATTGCACTTCCAATGCACGCCACCGAACTGGAAAATTCCGTCTCGGCACCGTCACCCGTGCACGCGAGCACACGCTCTGCTTCTTTTCCGGTACAGTTGATGATGTAAATGCTCTCATCCGGAGCGATTCTGAGTTCAACCTGATCCATCTCCCGAACCGTCTCATAAATGCGCTCAAAAAATTCTGGTTTCGGGCATCCACCGACCGGGTGATACCAGACTGCGCAGAGCCCGTCCTGCTTCTGTGCGATCACTCTCTTTGATTTTGGAATCTCACCATCCGGAGCCTTCTCTCCAAATAACATCCTTTCTTTTTCACTGAGTACCAAATCAAGATTTTTTCCCGACTCATAAACTGCCTTCAGCTTTTCTTCAAATGCATCCCTGTATGCTTCCGGTCCGCCAAGCGAATCCTGCATATAACGGCTTCTCGCCTTCGCACGATTCTGATAATTGCCATAAGTCAAAAACATCTCGTGCATTGCCTCCACATAGTAGAGAATCTGATCCGGTTTCACCTGTTCTGCGACACGCACACCGATCTTCGCATTCAGACCGAGACCGCCCGCACTGTACACATCAAAACACCCATCCTCCCGCGCGACAAACCCGAGATCCCGATACGTCGCATGCGTCAGGTTCGCCGGAGAATTGGAAAATCCGACCTTGAGCTTTCTTGGCATCTTCGGTCCATGAATGTAACCGAGCAGGAAATCGGAAACCACAAGCGCATACGGCAAAACATCAAAATACTCGCCTTTTTCGACACCGGAGAGCGGAGAAACCATCGTGTTTCTCGGAAAGTCTCCACCGCCACCTCTCGTGATCACCCCATTTTGTACGGCCTCTCTCACAAGTACGCATACATCCTCCCCCGAGAGATTGTGAAACTGAACCGTCTGACATGTCGTAACATGCACTTTATTTACCTGATATTTTTTTATGGAATCCGCAAGAAATTTGAGCTTTTTCTGGTCGATTCGTCCACCCGGAAGACGCAGACGCAACATATTCGCCTCTGCCCCTCTCTGCGCGTAACTTCCAAATCCACCTGAAATCCCCTTGTATGCCTTTGCATCAATCTCTCTGCGATAAAACTGCTCAGTTGCCTGATCAAACACCTCATAATCATCCATCCAGAGACTGGAATCCATATGCGAAATTCTAGTGCCACAAACTTCTCTGTCTTTCAATTCTTTTCTTCTGGTATCCGTCATGGAATCAATCTCTCCTCTTCTCACCTTATGTACTCATTTTCAATTCTCTGAACCAGTCAATCCCACGACCGTTCAAGCACTGATTACGTTTATAACGTTCGGTGTTCTGCTTCGATTTATTTCCGACTAATTTACCATGAATTAAATTTACTGTCTATCGGCATACCTGCGCATTTTTTCGCAATAACTCTGTTTCTTTTTCCTATTTTGCACGAATTCTCTCGTTTTATTCCCCTATTTGTTGTTTTAATTTCAGTACAATCAACTGCGGACGATTGCCAAGGCGAAGGTTGATCGAATGAGTCCCAAGACCTCTGCTGACAATCATTGTATGACCGTTCTCTTCAAACGTTCCCGCACAGCATTTGCGGAAAAACTGAAACTGCGGAGTCATCACTCCTCCGAGATATGGCAGGCGAATTGTCCCACCGTGAAAATGACCACAGAGCGCAAGATCTGCTCCCCACTGTGCATAGGCATCAAAAAAGAGCGGGGAATGTGCAAGCAAAATCTCAAACCGGCGCGGATCTGCCTCTCCAAGATGATATTTGACATAGCGCTCACTCATCTTCGCCGGTGAAAAATCGCGGTAATACGGCTGGTCAATGTTCAATCCGCTGATTGCAAGATCCTCTCCGACATGAAGTGTGCGATCTGACAGATAGCAGATCCCATACTCCCTCAAAATATGCAGGAACTCACGGTACATCGTTCCGTAAGTCTCCCATTCCCTGCAAAGACGCTGTTCATGGTTTCCATTTCCATAGAAAATCCGACAGTTTTTAATCTGACTCAACTGCTCCATCAGTTCTCTCGTCACAGTCAGATCTGCAAGTTTCTCCTTTGCAACCATCGTATCTCCGCCAATCAAAATCAGATCCGGCTCAATCTGACGAATCTCCTCGACAAGTTGCTGATTGCCCTCTCCAAACTGCTTGTCATGCAGATCAGACAGAAAAACTGCCGTCCACTCTCTCGCGAGTTTCCGGGAGACGATCGTAACCTCCTCCGTCACAAAATGATTTCTCTCGTAGCGGGATCTCGCAAGAACCGCTGTCGCGCCCGCTACACCTGCCACTGCCCACGGCAGAACCTGTCTGACTCCAAATGTCATTGTGTTTCTCTCCCTCTTTATAACGATATAACTTAGTGTGAATGTCTCCCTCCTCTATAAGCAGGTGGGTTTGCGTATTTTGCAACCTTATGCACCGCTACGCCCGCTCTCGCTCCGGGTAAACCATCCAAATTACCGTCTGTCGCGGAACACCGGATCTGCCGGATGCGTGCCAGCCAGCTTCTGCATCGCCCTCGGCACGGCATCCCTCGACTCTTTCCAGTCCGCATCCTTGTTGCGATAATCATACTTCTCAATCAACCAATTTACATCTTCCTGCACTCGGTCGAGATTGTCAAGCATCAAGCGGTTTAATTTCGGTTTCCAGGCTTCCCAGGCCTCACTTTTCAGTGTCCGCTCACAGGTCTCCTCTGCCTCCTCAAAATGACGCAGACAAAATCCCTTTGACTTCATCAATGTCTCTCCAAAGTCCGGATCATGCTCGAGCATCCATGCAAACGTGTCAAGCATCCGCGCATAAATCGTATCCATGCGCTCGCAGATGTAACAGCCGCAATTTTCATGACTGCGACTTTCTGAAACCTCCCCGCTGATCAACTTCTTTTTCCCAGTCTTTCCGGAAAATAATGACTTCAAGATCCCATCCTGCCGTTTTTTTGTCTCAGCAGATTTTGCCGACTCCACGCCAAGTTTCTCGGCAAGATCCGCTCTCACCTTCTCCATTCTCGACTTGAGAATCCAAGCATTCCCGAGCGTATTGCCATAGTCATACATCATTTTTGTGTGATGTCTGCAAAATCCGTGCAGACTTGTCTGATCCCTCACATCACTTTCCATATAAGAAGAACCCAGAACGAATTCCAGGTTCTCCTGCTCCATCTTGCGCTCAAGCCAGCAAAAGCAACACTCATCGCCAGAGTTAACCGCATCGGTCAGTTCAATCGTATACAGTTTTTCTCTCATTCGTTTTTCCCCAACTTCCCCCTGTGTTTTTGTACATCTGTATGTCTTATGCCTGATCTTACACGTTTAAGTTTTTAACTTTGTATCTCTATGTCCCTATATTCCCATACTTCCATGCACTCAGCTCTGTACTTTTCTTTTTGTCTTTCTACTTCTCCACGTTATTTTGTCCACGCTCCACTTGCGTCCACATAGTAGCCATCCGGTGTTATCGTGTTCGTCAGCATCGCTCCGTTGCTTCCGAGATAATACCAGATCCCATTCGTCTGCATCCAGTTATTTTTCAGCATATATCCCGTATCCTGCAGGAAGTAATACCAACCATCAGAAAGCGTGCGCCATCCGGTTGCCATATATCCGTTAGAGTCAAACCAGTAACGCTGTCCGCCGACATTCATCCATTCTCCGGCTGCACGGGCGCCAGTCGCAGTCTTGATATAATACCATCCTGTCTGATCCTGATTCCAGCCCTGTTTCCAGCCCGCAGAGGAAGCGGAGGATCCATCCGCCGGCGAAGACTGGGAACCTGACGATGCACTTGAAGAGAAAGAACTTGAGGAAGTTCCCGGCTGACTCAGCGTGCCGGAGGTGCTTCCCGGCGCCCCCGCGCTGTTTCCAGTTGTGTGAATCGTTCCTCCCGGTCCCACTGTGCTGACTCCGGCTTCAGGAGTTCCGGCTGTCGGAGCAGATGAAGCAGGAATTCCATTTCCAGACGGTCCTACTGTGCTTCCGCTTGTCGAACTACTGATGTTTCCAGAATTCACAGTGCCTGAAGTCTCCGTACTTCCCGTCGTCGGAGTTGTGGAAGTCGTCGTTCCTATTGTCCCTGTCGTTCCAGAAACCACGCCCGGACCACCCGAAGTAATTGTCCCGGAAGTTGCATTTCCTGTTCCAACGGTTCCCGGCTGACTCGAAGTCTGACTACCTGTTGTTCCCGTTGTTCCAGCCGTCGTGCTTCCGGTTCTTCCGGTCAGTGTCGTATAATTTGCAAATCCATAGTCGAGCATCGCCTTCGTATCGGTATAATGCGTTCCGGCCGACTTCAAAACAACTGCAATCAGGCGCACGCCATTTCTCTCAACCGCCGTCACAAGCGTATTGCCCGCCAGTGAAGTATATCCGGTCTTACCGCCAATAATTCCTTCATAATAGCGGGTATCAGTCGGATACATCATCTTGTGCCCCATTGTGATCGTCCGCGCTCCGGAATTCTTTGTCGCCGGGAAATTGTAGGATGTCGTCGTGTCAATCTTTCGGAACGTGTCATTCTGCACCGCTGCACGCATGATCAGCGCCATATCATAGGCAGTCGTCTTGTGCGTGGAATTGTTCAGACCGTGCGGGTTTGCAAAATGCGTGTTCTTACATCCAAGCTGTACCGCGCGCTGGTTCATCAGATCCGCAAACGCACTGACGCTTCCCGACACATGCTCGGCAAGACCATTTCCAATCTCGTTTGCAGATTTCAAGAGAAGTCCGTACAGACACTGCTCCACGGTCAGCTGATCGCCCTCCGCAATTCCGAGAGAAGTCGCGCCTGACTCCAGATTCGTCGTCGCAGTCTTAGAGAACGTCACGACATCGCTTAAATTGCAATGTTCAAGCACAAGCAATGCCGTCATGACCTTCGTGATGCTCGCTGGATAAAACTGCTGATCCTGGTTCTTTCCGAACAACACCTGTCCGGTCGCCGCATCCATCAATACAGCTCCCTGAGCGGAAACCGTCGGCTCTTTCAGGACGCTCTGCGTGCTCCCTGACGACTGTGTCACACTCGCCTGAGACGAAATCATTGTTCCATATGTAATCTGACCAAAGGTAAGGGTGAATCCGATTCCCATCGCCAGCAATCTCTTCCAGTTTTTCTTCATAATATTGTCTGTCCTCTCCTCTTGCGTTTCTCTTTTCCTGCTCGTATCAGTATACCACACTTTCTATTTGGCAAATGTAACAACTTTCTTACAACTTCTTGGAGGGGATCTTAAAATTCGACGGTTTTGTGAACTACATCGTTGTGCGAATGTTTCCCTTCTTCTTTGAATGTTTCCTCTCTTCCCTTCATATCGTAATCATATGAGAGATCCCAGATTCCTAAAAATCCTCATCTGCACGCAGACCACAAATTTTATTCCGGGAGGTTATCCGTCTTTATGAAACACCTGCGCTTTTTCCATTTTCCTCACTCTCGCGTTCTGACACGCTTCACCGTCGTCGCCGTCATCTTTCTTATCGCATTCTTCTCCGGGCGATTCTTAGGTTTTCTAAGCGCACGTTCCGGCTCTGATTCCTCAGCTGCCGCACGCTCCACCCCGGTCTCATCCCTCCCCGTCTCCGCAGAAGGCAACTGGGGGCTGAGCTTTCAGCAGGAGGGAAAGCCCCCGGTCGCCAATGCGACCTCCGACTATCTCAAGCAGTTCAACGCCCACTACGCCGACGATACCGACGAAAAAATCCTCTATCTGACGTTTGATGCCGGATACGAAAACGGCAACACTCCCGCAATTCTCGATGCCCTGAAAAAGCATCATGCGCCTGCGACGTTTTTCATCGTCGGAAACTATATCCAGACGAGTCCCGATCTCGTAAAACGCATGATTGCGGAGGGACACACCGTCGGCAACCACACGTTTCACCACCCCGACATGTCAAAAATTGCAACAAAAAAAAGTTTCTCCGAGGAATTAGAATCCTTGGAGAAACTTTTTGAAGAGACAACCGGTCAGACAATGACGCGATTTTACCGTCCACCTCAGGGCAAATACAGCGAGTCCAACCTTCAGATGGCGAAGGAGCTCGGCTATCACACCTTCTTCTGGAGTCTCGCCTACGTCGACTGGTATGAAGACCGCCAGCCCACACACGAGGAAGCCTTTCAGAAACTCCTCGGGCGCATCCACCCCGGCGCGATCGTGCTCTTACACAGCACATCCCGCACAAATGCAGAAATTCTTGACGAACTTCTCACAAAATGGAAGGAGATGGGCTACTCATTTCATGCATTAGAAGAACTCACGCAAAAAAACGCGTCCTAATATTCAAAATGCGCTCAATCCCCAAGCTCTTCACATGACAGCCCCGGCTTAGGCCTCCTCGAGAAGTTTCTGGATCTTCGTCGCCATGATGTCAAAAGCAACGTCATTGAGTCCGCTGTTGATCACAAGATCTGCCTTCGCGCGCGTTGGCTCCACATACAGGTAATGCATCGGCTTTACCGTCGTCAGATACTGCTCGACGATGTTCTCGAGAGAGCGACCTCTCTCCTCAACATCGCGCACAATTCGGCGCAGGATACGCTCATCCGCGTCTGCCTCCACATAAATCTTGATGTCAAACATGTCGCGGAGACGGCGGTCTGCAAGAAGCAAAATGCCCTCTACAATGATAATCCGGCGAGGCTCGATGTGCATCGTCTTCTCGGAGCGGTTGTGCATCGTGTAATCGTACACCGGACCGTCAACCGCATGACCTGCCTTGAGCTGTTTTAAGTGCTCCACAAGAAGATCGGTCTCGAGTGCATCCGGATGATCGTAATTGCGCTTCTGGCGCACTTCCATCGGGACATCGTCCTGACGGCGGTAATAATTGTCGTGGTAAATCACATCAATGTCATCGCCGAACCGGTCTTTCAGGCGATTTGTAAACGTAGATTTTCCGGATCCGGTTCCTCCGGCAATTCCAATCAGAATCGTTTTCATCGTTCTTCCCCCATAAATATTGTGGTAATTTTGTTGTGCGTGTTCTATTTATCCGTCGGCAAAACCGTGATCAGCGCTCTGCCTTCCACATCCGCCGGATTATGCTTTCCGATATATCTCGCAAGCATCTCCGGCATCTCCTCCGTTCCGCGCCAGAGTACCTTGCAGTCTGCAAGGAACGCATATCCGCCGGTACCGGTCGCACGGTAATTGTTCGTCACAAGGCGGTAGGACTTGTCGTCAAGCTCGCTTCCATCTGCAAGCAGAAGCTCGGTCACGCGATCTCCGACCGGACGGGTCAGATCAAAGGTATAGCGAATTCCGGAAAAGAAATCGTAGTTGTAATGCTCGATTTTCGGCTTTAAGAAGCGCTCCGAGATCACGACTTTTCCGTCCACTAGATCAAAGTAGGACGCACAGCGCTCGAGCATCAGTTTGAGAGCCTCGCGGTTTACTTCAAGCTCCACAAGCGTGTTATCAAACAGGTAAGCGCCACAAATGTCTCGCATTGTCACGCTCTGCTTGAGTCCTGCCGGATCGTTTCCGAGACTTGCACAGGAGATATCGGCTCCGGTGCGCTCAAGCTGAACCTGGTTAAAGAGCTCTGCAAGATGGCTTCCGTATCGCCCCGCCGGAAGTTTCTCCTCCGGCTCAATCGCACTGCTGAGTGCCCCGACCGGCTCGTCAAGCCAGGTCTGGACTGCCTGCTCAAGCGGATAGAGCTTTGCATACGGCTCTTCCTGATGCTTTTCTCCCACGGATTCCAGAGAAGAAGCAAAAATCTTCTCCTCCTCTGAGATCTCCGCATAGAGGTGCACATATTTGGAAGCTCCTGCCGGTGGCTGAACTGCCCATGTTCCATAGAGCATTCTTCCTGCAACCGGCATATGCTGGTGACCCGTCAGAAGCAGGTCAAAATTCAGCTCTCTCGCAATCTTGCAGGCAACGTTTTCTCCACTGTCGGAGAGAAGTTTTCCGTTTTCAAGATCCTCCTCGAATCCACCGTGATAGACACAGACCGTCACATCACAGACGCCTTTGAGACGCTCAAGCGATTCTCTTGCAGACACAATCGGATCTGTGATTTTTAAAAATTCGAGATTTTCTTTTCTCTCCCAGATCTTGACCCAGTCTGTGACGATGCCGGTGATTCCGACGCGAAGACCATTTGCAAGCACGCGGACAACCTCTTTCTGAATCGGGAGTTTTCCGCCGAGATCCTCGACATTTGCACAGATGCACGGAACTCCCATCGCATTCACATACTCAGAGAGAAAGTCATATCCGAAATTGAAATCATGATTTCCAAGTGTAAAATAATCACATCCGAGTGCACGGAAGGCTTCGGCAACCGGGTGGAAAAATCCGCCTTTGCCATCAGCAAGCAGAGCCTTGCACTCCTGCTGATGCTCACGGTAATACTGAACGAACGGAGTTCCCTGAAGAGAATCTCCTCCATCGATCATCAGTGTATTTCCATCCTTCTCCACCTGAGATGCCATATTTAAGAGTCCGGATGCATCCGCTCTTCCTGCCGGATAATTGACCGGGAAAATATGGCCGTGGGTATCGGATGTGAAAATAATTTCCAGTTTTTTCATCCTTCTTACTCTCACTCCTATCCTCTCGTCAGCTTTACACGAATCTGGGTGGAGATCAGCTCCACGATCAGAACGAGCACAATCAGACCGGCAAGGATTGCGCCTGCCTCATTCCAACGATAGCTGTTCATCGCAAAGATCAGCGGTGCACCGATTCCACCTGCACCTACAAGACCGAGGACGGTCGCATCACGCAGGTTAATATCGAAGCGGTAGATTGCAGTGGAAGCAAAGTTCGGCAGTAACTGCGGAAGAATTCCGTAGCGGATCTTCTGCCAAGTCGTGCATCCGGACGCGTCGAGAGACTCAAGAATTCTCGTATCGAGATCCTCAATCGCCTCAGTGTACATCTTTGTGATCATTCCGACAGAGCACAGGGACATCGTCAGAAGACCTGCGAATGCACCCGGTCCAGTCACACGGATGAACATCAGACCATAGACAAATGCCGGCACAGTACGGATCATCATGATGATGATACGACCAATGAAGGCAATCACTTTTCCAGTCAGGTTCACAGAAGACAGGAAAGCGAGCGGGATCGAGATGATCGCTCCGACAATTGTTCCAAGGAAGGCGATGCAGACCGTCTCAAGCAGGAGGTACGGAACTCCCTTTGTCGTAAATCCAAACAACATCGCCGTATCCGGATGAAAAATACCGGATAAGATATTCATTGCAATCTTTCCGCCGTTCTGAGTCGTTCCGCTCGTCTCAACACCGGAGGCACTCCAGATCAGAAGTCCAACGACAACGACTGCGACAGCAAGCTCAAACATCCACTTTTTCGGGCGTGCCTCATAAGCAGTTTCAATTCTCTTATTCATCGTTTTTCGGTCCTCCCTTATACCAGATGCCGGCGTGCTGCACGGCTGATGGTTTCAATGATAAATACCGTTACAAACAGGGCAATCAGGATCATACCAACGCTCGGGTACTCTCTCCAACCAATCTTCTCATTCAGAATCAGTCCAAGTCCACCTGCACCTACATAACCGAGGATTGATGCATAACGCACATTTCCCTCAAAGCAGAACAGGCAGTTCGACAGATAGGACGGCAGAACCTGCGGAACGATTGCGGAGATGAATGCGCGCACCTTCGTCGCCCCCATTGCCTCCATCGCCTCAAATGCCCCCATATCCACGGTCTCGATCTCCTCATAGAGGATCTTTCCGATGTATGCAAACGTAAAGACTGCGATTGCGGTCGTACCTGCAAGCGTTCCGAGTCCGAAAATGTAAGTTGCAATCAGCGCAGTAACCAGAGTC
Source organism: Brotaphodocola catenula (assembly GCA_020686985.1). Lineage (GTDB taxonomy): Bacteria > Bacillota > Clostridia > Lachnospirales > Lachnospiraceae > Brotaphodocola > Brotaphodocola catenula. The sequence continues at coordinate 92,367 of JAJEPU010000003.1, read as the reverse complement.
GGCAGGGTACGCACGATACTCAGAAACAGGCGCATCAGGCTGACAATCACACGGCTCGGAATAACGTTTGTCGAAGCGAGCATCGCAAACGGAACAACCAGCACAGAACCAATGAAGGAGCCGAGAAGCGACATCTTGATCGTGTCAAACAGTGGCTGCCATACAGACGGCATGTAGTCCCACTTCGGCGGGAACATCTGTCCGAGAATAACGAAAAACTCCTTGATTCTCGTCGTGAGCACCACCATGCTAAAGCCAGTGATCTTCACGGAGAGGATCGTCATCGCCAGAAGAATCACCACAGCAAGCGGAGCACGGGAACGCTTCTGGGAAACGCTCTTTCCGTTTGAGATCGTGAAGGTCTTCGGTCGAAAAATCTTGTCGTAGATACTCATGCTTCCATCTCCTGTCTTCCCTGATAAATCTTATCCAGAACAGCCTGATCCACATTTGCAGACGGTCCGTCGTATACCACCTCACCAGCGCGAACACCGATTACACGGGAAGCGTACTTGAGTGCCAGATCGACATGGTGGATGTTGATCAGAACCGTGATCTTCATCTCCTTGTTGATGCGGTCAAAGTCATCCATAACCTGCTTTGCAGTTACCGGGTCAAGGGCTGCAACCGGCTCATCCGCAAGAATGATCTCCGGATTCTGTGCAAGCGTTCTTGCCAGAGCAACTCTCTGCTGCTGACCACCGGAGAGCTGATCGGTGCGGACAAATGCCTTGTCAAGAATTCCTACTTTATCGAGCGCCTCAAGTGCCTTGAGCTTCTCCTCTTTTGTGAATACGCCAAAGAAAGCACGCCACCACGGAAGATCCGGAACAAACGCAGTCAGAACGTTCTTGATTACCGTTGTTCTCGTCACAAGGTTGAACGACTGGAAGATCATACCGATCTTACGACGAAATGCACGCAGGTTCTTTCCCTGCAAACTCATGACATCAGTTCCATTCACAGTCAGAGTTCCCTCTGTAATGTCATGCATGCGGTTGATGGTGCGAATCAGTGTGGACTTTCCTGCGCCGGACAGACCAATGATTGCAACAAATTCTCCCTGATCAATCGTCAGATTCACATGTTTCAGACCCTCAAAGCCGTTGGGATACTTCTTTCCCACATTTTTAAACTCAATCATTTCTTTCTGCTATTATAAATCCCATTATAATAAATTCTGTTTCTTATAATAGCGTTCCTTTCTCAATATTTTCCCGCCTTTTTTCACGGATTTTTGCGGATTTTTTGCAGATACGCTCATACACACATGCGCAGAAAAGGACTGCCACATAAACAGCTCCTTGTTGTCCATGTAACAGCCCATCTCTTTTTCCCGTAATGTCTTACTTATGACGCTCCGTTGAGCTTCTTGATCATTTCCTGTGCATCGCGCTCAGAATCATAGTCAGAATCTTTTGCCTTCTGATAACCCTGGTGCGTGTAAATGGAGATGACCTCCTTACCCTCTTCGGTGTTTCCGATATTGATGAATGCGTTTGTCAGAGCTGTCTTGAAATCGTCATCCATGATCGGAGAAGTCTTGCTGACACTGATCGTATCGTTGTAGATCGCCGGAGTTACGCCGATCAGATCGGTATCCTCCCAGATGCTGTTGCTCATTGCATACTCGTCGTTCCACTTGCTCTCATAGTCACGGCGTGCGTCTGCGTAGGTGCACAGTACATCAATCTGACCAGAAGCCAGACGTGCAAATGCACTTGCATAGGAATCAGACTGAACGGCATGGCTTAAATCTGTGATGTTCTTGCCATAGTTCTCAAGCATCCACAGAGACGGATAAATATATCCTGCGGAAGAAGAAGAACCCATTACGCTCCAGTTTGCACTGTCGAGATCCTCCCAGGTCAGCTCCTCTCCTGCGTTGACCTTCTCTGCCAGCTCCTTACCCTTCTCGGACGGACCAGCTACGATCAGAGCGCGGTAGAAAGTTACCTGCTTATCGGTTCCCTCGATCGGCTCGTTGTCGTTCCACTCCTTCGGATCGTCGGAGTCAACGGAAAGACCGTCTCTCGTTGCGGTTACAATTGCCTCACATCCGTCGTCGTACAGAACATAGGTACCACCCGGAATAAATCCGACATCGGTCGTTCCTGCGGAAAGAGCCTCGCCAACTGCCTCGAAGCTGGTTCCTACGCTGATGTCTACATCTTTTACATCGTATCCCTCGTTAGCCAGCTCGGTCTGAAGAAGACCCTTTAACGGCTCGGTCGCCGTGATGATATCCTGCGGATCACGGGACGGTACAAAAGCTACGGTCAGTTTCTTGATTTCCTTATTTCCTGATGCTTCACTGCCAGAATTTGCGCTGTCATTTCCTGCGGTTATTGTCGTGTTGCCTGCACTGCTTCCACATCCGGTTACTGCCAGTCCAAGTGTCATACACATAGCTGCAGCCAGAATTCTGGAAATCGATTTTTTCATGATTCTTCCTCCTGATTGTTCACATAAATCCTCGTACGTGGCTGTTTTATTCCTGTCTGCGCCCTCTTCGATAGGCAGACAGACTTCACCCTTTGCCACTACCGTTCAATAATGTACCACAATTTTCGCCCGGTGTAAATCACTCATTCGACAAAGTTTCCGAAAATTCTCATATTTTTCTAAGTACGCACGAATTTTTCTCCCAAAAAATGAAAAATCCGGTAATCGCTCCCAGAACACAAAAAACTTCTAAGGACAACTGCCGGACCACTTTTTCTCTAATCTTTTTGAATTCAAGTTGACGCTCGCAAAGACTTGGCGCGTGATTCCAAGTTACACAGATAAAAGCACGCGATCCGTCGCAAACTCTTCCTTTTTTTTCTCGGAGTACATCTCGACAAGACGCTCCACACTCAGCTGTTCTCTCTGCCTTGCATCGATGTCAAACATCACCGCTCCCGAGTCGAGCATGATCGTGCGGTTTCCAGTCTCAAGCGCCTGCTTCATGTTGTGGGTGATCATCATCGTCGTGATCTTGTTTTCTTTCACAATCCGATTCGTGATCTCCATCACTTTCTCGGCAGTCGCCGGATCGAGAGCCGCGGTGTGCTCATCGAGGAGAAGAAGTTTCGGCGGAACGAGTGTGCTCATCAGAAGTGTCACGACCTGACGCTGACCGCCCGAGAGCAGTCCAACCTTCGTCTTCATCCGGTTTTCAAGATCCATCGAGAACTTTTCAAGCTCTGTCTTAAAATAATCCCGATCCTTTCTCGTCAGTGCAAACGCGAGACTGCGCTTCTTCTGTTTTGAGTAGGCGAGGGCTAAATTTTCCTCGATCGTGAGACTCGGCGCCGTTCCCTTCATCGGATCCTGAAACAGTCTTCCGATGCTGAGTGCTCTGCGGTACTCCGGCTCAAATGTGATGTCCTTCCCGTCGAGAAGAATCTTTCCGGAATCGAGAAGGAAATTTCCACAGACGGCATTGAACATCGTTGACTTTCCGGCTCCGTTTGAGCCGAGAACCGTCACAAAATCGCCCTGTGCAAGCGTCAGATTCAACTGAGCGAGAGCGGTGTGCTCATTCGGCGTTCCCTTGCTGAACTTCTTGCATGCCGACTGAATTTCAAGCATTGGTGTCATGGATGTCATGATTTTATTTCCCTCCTCTCCGAATTTTCTGTACTTCCATCATCGATTTGATCGCCGGAATCGCAAGTGCGAGCGTAACAATAACTGCCGACACGAGCTTGAGCATGTACGCCGGGAACCAGTCTGCCTTCGTCGCCATTGCGATGATGTAGCGGTAAACCACCGAGCCAAAAATTGCGGAGATAAAACCGATCGTCACGGAGCGCTTTCCAAAGAATGCCTCTCCGATGATTACAGATGCAAGTCCTACAACGAGGATGCCGACACCGGAGTTGATATCTGCAAAGCTCTGATACTGGGCGATCAATCCACCACACAGAGCGATCAGTCCGTTGCTGAGTGCAAGCGCGATGCATTTCATCCGATCCACATTGATCGAGGAAGCCTTGACCATGTCGGTATTGTCGCCGGTTGCGCGGATGCAAAGTCCAAGTCGGGTGCGGAAGAATGCGACAAGTGCCACTGTGCACACCACAGAAACGAGAACTGCCATCAAGAGCTTCACCGCCTCTCTCTCAAGCATCGGAAATGCACTCTGCGCGAGCGTGAAGATCGTCTCCTTTCCGATCAGCGTCAGGTTCGGCGTTCCACCGAGCACAACGGTATTGATCGAGTAGAGACCACTCATCGTCAGGATTCCGGTCAGAACCGGATGAATATTCAACTTCGTCTGGAGAAGTCCGGTCACACAGCCTGCAAGTGCGCCCGCTACGAGAGATGCAAGAATTCCAAGAAACGGATGACCGGCAGTCGTGAAAATCGCTGCCGTCGCCAGTCCGAATGTAAAACTTCCCTCTGCGGTCAGATCCGGAATATTCAGGATGCGGAAACTGATATAGATTCCGAGCACCATGACTCCGTAAATCAGTCCGAGCTGAAGAGAGCCAATCAGTAATGTCATTAGTTCTTATCCTCCACAAAACGAATTCCGTCTTCCTCTGCAACCTCGATTCCGAGAGCTTCCATCGTCGTCTTGTTGACTACGGTCTCACTTGCCGGAACAACGATTGCCGGGATGTCTGCAATTGCAGTTCCACTTAAGTACTCGATTGCCATATCAGCAGACTGTGCGCCGATCTCCTTATCGCTGATTGCAATTGTTGCAAATGCACCGGAGTCAACCATCGTAGCAGAGCTTCCATATACCGGGATTTTCGCGCTTCTTGCAACTTCCGTTACGAGAGGCATTGCAGACTGAATCACACTGTCATTCGGGATAAAGATTGCATCCACGCTGTCTGCGAGAGACTGTGCTGCCTGCTGAACCTCAGAAGAGTTCGTCACAACTGCTTCCTTGTACTCAAGACCATTCTCCTCGCAGTACTTCTTTGCAGACTCTGCGGTGTTTACGGAGTTGACCTCACTCGTGCAGTAGAGAAGACCAAATGTCTTTGCATCCGGTGTCAGCTTCTCGCTCAGAGCGAAGATGTCACCGACCGGAATCGCATTGGAAGTACCGGTTGCATTCTTATCCGGCTTTTCCATCTCTGTAATAACACCCGCTGCCTGCGGAGCAGAAACAGCGACGAAGATCACCGGCGTCTCCGTCTTTAAGTTCACCATCGCCTGAGTCGGCGGGGTTGCAACCGTTGCAACGAGATCGTAATCTCCACCAGCCATACCCTGAGCGATCGTCTGAAGGTTTGTCGCATCTCCCTGCGCACACTTGTAATCGATTACGAGATCCGACTCGGAATAACCCTTTGCGCGGAGCTCCTCAATGAAGCCCTCTCTCATATCGTTGAATGCGCCATTCTCGACCATCTGGATCACGCCAACCTTGTACGCCTTGCCATCCTTCGGAGAGACAGCACCCTCTGCCGTTGTCCCTCCGTCTACCTTGCTCTCTGCCTCAGAAGCCTGAGCCGTTGTCTGTGCGTTCTCCGTCTGGGAAGAACTTCCGGAAGCACAACCTGCAAGTGTTCCCATCATCATTGCGGTCACTGCCATTGCCAAAGAACGTTTCATAAATGCCTTTCTCATAATTGTTTCCTCCTCATATAAACTGAAATTATGGATTCCTATTTTTCTTTTTGTTCTTATTTCCTTTTCTTATTTCTTTTTCTTAATCTTTCTTATTTCTCTTCCTTGTTTCTCTCTGCAAGCTCTGCAAATGCCTTCTCAAGCAGATCTGCGGTGACTGGATACGGATTGTGGTCGATGTCCTTCATCTGCATCGTCTTCTCAATGACCTGAGGAAGTGCTTCCTCGGTGATCTCCACATCCGCAAGCGAGGTCGGAAGACCGATGCTCTTGTTAAACTCGTACATCTTCTCAAACATCTCTTTCTGACCATCCACAAGGAGAAGGATCAGAACACCAAAGCCGACAACCTCGCCGTGGAGATGTCCCTCCTCAATCTGCGGGAACGAGGTTAGCGCGTAGAAAATCGCATGGGCAAGTCCCGTGTTGTAGTCAATGATTCGATCCTGGGTCACAAGAATCGAGGTAAGCGCTGTGCTCACAACAATCGCGAGAACCGTCTGAGCAAGTTCTTCGGAAACCCGTCCTGCCCGATTATCCTCCATCGCCTTTTCACCGTACTCAAGAATCGGATTTAAGCACATCTGGCTGATCGTTACACCGAGTCCGACATAGTGGTTCAAGTGCTCTCCTCTCGAGGAAACCGTGCTCTCAAAATACTTGGCGTAAGTATCGCCCATTCCCGCCCACATGTAGCGCTCGGGAGACTTTGCAATGATTCCGAGATCAATGAACGCATGCACCGGAGGTTTCTTTAAGAAATACGGCTTTAAGAAACTTCCATCCGCATGATACATGATCGAAACGCTCGTGCATGCGGAACAGTTAGAAGCAATTGTCGGAAATGTGAAGACCGGCTTTTGGGTCTCCTCTGCGAGAGCCTTTGCCGTGTCAGTCGCCTTTCCGCCACCGACTGCAAAAATCATGTCCGCTTTCTGAACCGTCTCATTCGCCTTGAGAAGCTCAAGGTTTTCGTAACTGCACTCTCCGCCGAACCAGACAAAATCAAGAATCTCAATCTTTCCGCTCTCTGCACCCTCGCAGATCGCCTTTCGTGCTGACTCCACTGCACGATGTCCACCAATCACAACCGCCGTCTTTCCATACGGGGTACAGATTGATCCGATGCTCTCATAGACACCCTCTCCAATCGTATAACTTGGAAGATAAATGCTGTATCCTTTCATCTGTCTGCCTCCTCTTTCTGTGTTGATCGAATTTTCTTAAGCTGCACATTTCTGATCGGTAAAGCGATAGAAAATCATCACTTGGAACAATAAAAAACGCCCCGGACAGAAATCACTCTCTATCCGGGACGAATATCATTCTCAATATCCGCGGTACCACCCGCTTTAGCCTCACGGCTCTCTCACTCCGCATACAAACATATGCGCCACCCTGTTACGATCGTGGCTATCGTCGCTCCATACTATTTCCTTGTTCCGGAGCGCCCTCAAAAGTCCATTCATCTGGTCTGCAAGTATCGCCTTCCCACCACCGGCAACTCTCTGTGTCTCCCAATATCCAGACTACTTACTCTTTCTCATCGGTTTTTTCATTTAATTGTTGGTGCAATCTTAGCACTTTTCAAATGATTTGTCAATCATTTCCACGATTTATTTTAAGTCCAAATTTTCCTACTTTCCCTCGTAGACGATTGCGGACTCCACCTCATAATCTTTGAGTTTCTCTCTTCCCTTGAGTCCGGCAAGCTCCATCACGAAACAGATCTTGACTACCTCTCCGCCGAGCTGTTCGATCATGCCGACCATCGCCTCGGTTGTGCCACCGGTCGCAATCAGATCGTCCACAATGACAACTTTCTGACCCGGCTTGATCGCATCCTTGTGCATCTCGATCGTTGCGGAGCCGTACTCAAGATCATAGCTTGCGCTCACGGTCTCTCTCGGCAGTTTGCCCTTCTTTCGGATCGGCACAAACGCCTTGTTCTTTGCGTAAGCAACCGGCACACCGAAGATAAATCCGCGTGACTCCGGTCCTACAACCACATCGAAATCCACACCGTCGAGCATGCACAGGATCTTGTCGATCGCCAGATGAAGTCCCTCCGGGTCCTGAAGGATCGAGGTCACATCACGAAAAATAATTCCCGGCTCCGGAAAATCCGGAATGCTCACCACATACTCTTCCAATTTTTTTGCCATTATCGTTCCTCTTCTCTTTCTTAATTTTTTCTTTTCGTTTTCATATTTCCAATTTTAGTGAAACCAGATTTCTTTATCGATTCTTGCATTACTGCCATCACTGCAAAATCTTCATCAGGCTCTGAACTTCCTTCTGGGAAGTGCTCTCCTGAAACGACGCATAGGAGTAGAAACAGTAGCCCGCCACCTGACCACTCGTCCGTCCCGCCTGTACCTGACGCGCGATGATGTCATCGGATCGCAACCACTCGGAAACGGTATTGTTGTCCTTGGAATCCGTGCCGGTGCGATACATTGCAAGACCGAGATAGAGTCTCACATTTCCCTTCTTTTTCAGCGCAATCCAGCTGTTCAGGTTTTCCGTATAGGCATAAGGAGCAAGGGAACCATTCTTGAGTTTCTGCTCAAATCCCCAGTAGAGCTGAGGCATGATATAATCCACATATCCGCTCTGGCTCATCCAGGTGTCAATATCCGTAAAGTACTGTTCATTGCTCCGCAGATGTTCGAGATTGCCTGCCGGGCTGATTCCAAACTGAACTGCCGGTTTTACGGACTTCACAGTCTGATAGACACTGCGAATCAGCTGATTGACATTTTCCCGCCTCCAGTCTGCGATCGCAAGCGAACTGCCCGACGCTTCGTACTCCGGCTTATCAAACCAGCGCTTCGAGTCCTTGTCATTGACCTCCGGATAAAAATAATCGTCAAAATGAATTCCGTCGACATCGTAATTCTGAACGACCTCGCGCACCCCGTTCACGATCAGCTCACGCACCTGAGGCACGGACGGATTCAGATAATAAGCTCCGTTCTGCTTTAATACCCAGCGGTCATTCGTCGTGTCTGCATCGGACAACCATTTTTTCACAATGTTCTGGTCAGAAACCTGATCCCAGGTGTTGTGGTATCCCGTCACACGAAATGGATTGATCCATGCATGAAACTGAAGTCCATGATTGTGCGCGGACTGCACAAAATATGCGAGCGGATCATAGCCCGGATTCTGTCCCTGCGTTCCCGTCACAAAACGGGACCATGGAAAATAAGAAGACGGATACATCGCATCCGAATCTGCCCGAACATGAACAAACACCGCATTCATTTTCAGCTGTACGCAGCGCTCCATCATCGCATCGACAGCCTTCTGAAATCCCGCCTGATCCGACGGAAGTGTCTCCCAGTCGAGATAGGAGATCCACACACCTCGAAGTTCATCCCCACTTTTGACAGCTCCCTCGCCCGGTCCCATCGCATATACCGGTCTGACTGCCGTCATCGCCAACAGCGCACATGTCATCAGCATTGCACCCAGATGAACAAAGATATTTGAGATATTTTGTCTTTTGTATGTCTTGCCTTGCATTTTCCTTCCTCCAATCGGCAGACAATCCTTTTTTTGAAGCCCTTTTTTATTTTTTCCAAACACACTCCAGTATAGCAAAACACACCCCAAAGAACAACCTGATTTTTTTCAGTCATGATTCGTCGATCTTTTCCATATTCTATACCAATCGCCTCGCCTTTGAACGGAGTCTCCATGTCCATTTTTCTCTCCTCCCTCTCTCCGCGCAAACGCGCTTTTTTGAGCGGAACTCTGCTCTTGACCGCCGCTGGATTTTCCTGCCGGATTCTCGGCTTTTTTTATCGAATTTTCCTCTCCCGCACAATCGGGGCGGAGGGGCTTGGCATCTACAACATGGTTCATCCGGTATATGGCATCTGTTTTGCACTTTGTGCCGGGTCAATCCAGACTGCGCTCTCCCAGTACATCGCCTCAAACGAAAAAAAGGGGAAATCCGTCTTTCACACCGGATTTCTGCTCTCCCTCTCCCTCTCGCTTCTCTTTGCGTTTCTGATCTGCCGTCACGCGAATTGGATTGCGTGCCATGTGCTGATGGAGCGCTCGTGTGCTCCCTATCTTCCGATGATGGGACTTTCTGTGCCATTTGCATCCGCTCACGCCTGTATCAACGGCTATTATTACGGGATGCAGAAAGCCAGAGTCCCAGCGTTTTCCCAGATCGCAGAGCAGATTCTGCGGATGATTTTTGTCTTTGCTCTCGCGTCATTCTGGACTTCGCAGGGAATCATACTCACGGTTCACCTTGCCGTCCTCGGTCACGTTGCCGGGGAAGTCGCTTCGGCTCTGTTTACCCTGCTCTGCCTTCTGATCTGCCCGCCGTCCACGAAATCCGCTTCAAAATCATCTTCAAAATCGGGGACGCAGTCCGATTTGCAGTCACCTCTGCCATCGCAGCCAAATGAAGACACCGACTCGTTCTCCGCCTGTGCCCTGCCTCTGATCGCCCTTGCACTCCCACTGATGGGAAATCGCCTCGTCCTCAATGTACTCGCAAGTGCCGAGGCAGTCTGGATTCCCGCCTGTTTAAAACTCTCCGGACTCTCCGCCTCGGAAGCCTTCTCCGTCTACGGCGTGCTGACCGGTATGGCACTTCCGTTCATCCTCTTCCCGTCCGCAATCACAAATTCGATGGCTGTCCTCCTGCTCCCAAGCGTCGCACGCGCACAGGCAGAAGGGCGAAACGATCTGATTGACACGACAGTATCGATGTCCCTGCGTTACAGCCTGTACATGGGGATTTTCTGCATCGGAGTCTTTGTCCTGTTTGGAAATTCACTCGGAATGAGCGTCTTTCACAGTCAGGATGCCGGCACCTGCATCCAGATCCTCGCATGGCTCTGCCCGTTTCTCTATCTTGCGACGACAATCGGAAGCATCCTAAACGGTCTCGGAAAAACACACATCACCTTTTTTCAGAGCAGTCTGATCCTGACTCTGCGCCTGATTTTTGTACTTGTCGGAATTCCTCGCTTTGGAATCTACGCCTATCTCTGCGGAATGTTGGCCTGTGAACTTTTGCTCGCATTTCTCCATCTTCACGCCCTGCATCGGATCGTTCCATTCCACTGGAATGCAGTCTCAATGATCGTCAAACCGGTCTTTGTCCTGTTTCTCTGTATGGGGATTCACCGCTTCGTCTCCTATTCGTTGCCCGCTCTTTTGTCTCACTTTTTGAGACAAACAGCAATCACCGGAAAGATTCCGCTCTTTTTTGCGACAACATTACAGATCTTTGGTTTCTCGATCTGCTACGGGGGACTTCTCTTGCTCTTTCATCTGGTGGAAAAACGAGAATAAAAAATCTAAAATTACGCTAGGATCATGTCTCCATAAAATATGATGAAACGCCATTTCCTATCATATAAAAAAAGCACAGAACAGGAAATCTATTTGACTTCCGTCTGTGCTTTCTTTTTACAGATCCAGAACAATCTTTGTGGAGGTGGACCTTGCCGTGCGGTCTTTTAACTTGACCTCAAACGTGTTGAGAGTTCCGGTCGTATGGAACGGCTGACCTTCCAAAGACAGAGAAACCGTGATCGTATCCTTCGATACACTGTCGATGTGGTAAACCATCTCGGTCACTTCTTTCTTGTACCAGCCTGCCTTGTTTACTGCATTCTCGAGAAGATAGCAGACCGAATTCTCATTCAGAACCGGTGTCTCAACCCAAAGACCGGTCTCCGAATCGATGTAGTACCAGATGTCGTTCGTCTTGACCCATCCGGTTACCTCGTTTCCATCTTCCTCATACTTCCATCCCTCGTCCGGGATCTCCTTCCACTCTCCTGCCCATGCAGTCAACGCAGAACCCGCGAGCATTCCCGCCGTCATTCCGACTACGGTTGCCATCTTCCAGAATGTTTTTCCAATTATTCTATTTCTTCTATTTTTGATTTGATTTCTCATTCGCCAACTTACCTTTCGATTTCTGCCTGTTTCAATATATATATTGTAATATTATAGGCATTTTCAGATCGCAAAGCAATTTCGCAAAAATGAATTTTTTCTAAAAATTTTGTGTTACTGCCCACAAATAGGAATTTTCTGAACTGAAAATTCCGTATGATACAATTATGGGAGCAGATTTTGTGAACCAGTTATTCAATCCTTTTGACTGTGTCACGGACAATCAGGCGGTTTTCAAGAACCGTTCGGCTGTTGTCCTCCACACCATCCTCGATTCTCCGCAAAAGCACGCGGGTTCCCTCTTTTGCGATCTCACTCATGCTTCGCTCAACGGTCGTCAGCTTCATGCTATTGTAACCGGACATATCCCAGTTGTCAAAACCGATCAGCGAGACGTCCTCGGGTACTCTGAGTCCCTCCTCTGCAATCGCCTCCCGCGCACCGAATGCCATCTCATCGTTAAAGCACAGAAGCGCGGTCGGATGATACTCGAGAAGAAGTTTTGCGCCCTGGTATCCGCTCGCATATCGGTAAGTTCCGCTGACGGTCGGGATTGCTGACGGGTCAAGACCGTGCCTTTTCGCTGAGTTCTGCCATCCGATATGGCGCAGTTTCGTGGAGTCGAGATTGGGGGCACCTTCAATCACACAGATATTTCGATGACCGTTCTCAATCAGATAGTCCATCGCAGTCTCCATCGCCTTCGTCTCATCGGTCGTCACATTCGGAGCCTCGACGTCCACCTGTCGACAGATCACAACCATCGGAATCTTTTTCTCAAGAACCTCATCCATGAAAACGCGATCTCCCGTTCTCTGGCTCAAAACAATGATTCCATCGTAATAGCTCGGGTTGAGCGTTCCCGGTTCGTGCATATCGATACCTTTGACGACGATGTTGTACTTGCTTCCGACAATGCTGTAAACTCCCGTCAAAACGTCGTGAAGTACAAACGGCGATGTCATCTTACTGATCGTCGAAAAATACAGCCCAATCACATAGGATCTGGAAAGTTTTAAATGGATAGCTGCCTGATTCGGAACATATCCCATCTCCTTGGCAATCTTCAGAATTCTCTTCCTTCGCTCTCCATTTTCACTTCCAATTCCATTTAATGCTCTCGAAACCGTGGAATAAGAAACTCCAGCCTTCTGTGCAATATCTTTAATTGTTACCCCCATGTCTGTTCCTCCGTCTCACTATGGCAATCCCCGGTGATCCGCTTCACTCTCTCTTCAGATTCAATTCAAGACCGCTCCCATTGATCTCGATCTGAACACAATCAAAGCGTTTCCCCTGTCTTTGCCATCCTGCCTTTACCGGTTTGAGAGAAGCCCATCTCAAAATCCATCCCTCTCACCTTTTCCTGTTGTCTGGCAGTGTCCTCAGACTCTTCTAGTCACTCAGCTTGTCAATGTTTCTCAGTGTGAATGCTTCTCCATCCTGACCTTCGATGTTGACATCGCGCAGAACAAGCTCCTCGATGTTGTCCGCAAAAATTCCCATCTTTGTGCACGGATCAATACCGTCAAGCATTGCCGGTACTCCTGCTGTCGGATTCTCATCATAGGTGATATGAACATGCTCCATGATCACACGGCGAATCTTTTTCTCCGGAAGACCGTAGAAGAATGCACCTGCGACGTGGCAGTTCTTTGCCTCAATGCGATGGAAGACAAGGGTGCGGATCTCCGGTGTGCGCTCATCAACCGGAAGTGCGTCTTTACAGCGAACATACTCTGTATGACCATCCGGATCACAGTAATAGAAACAGTTTATCACAAACGGAGTCATCACCTGATCCATCTGGATGTTGTCAAACAGAATTCCGTCGATGACCGCATCCTTACCGCGTCCTCGTCTCGTCTTGATTCGAAGACCGCGATCGGTGTTGATAAAGAGGCAGTTCTGAACCGTCAGGTTCTGCACACCTCCCGCCATCTCACTTCCGATCGTCACAGAGCCGTGACCATCACGCATACAGCACTGGCGGATTGTGAGATTCTCACACGGGCGCTTGTACTTTGCTCCCATATAGATCTTTCCGGATTTGACTGCGATACAGTCATCTCCAAGGGAAAAATACACACCCACGATCTCCACATTTTTACAGGACTCCGGATCAAGACCGTCCGTGTTCGGAGAATTCTTCGGATTGAGCACAGTCAGGTCTATGAAACGAAGGTTGTCGGAAAAATACGGGTGGATGTTCCAGCTCGGGCTGTTCTGCACCTGAATACCTGCGACTACCACATCCTCACAGTGGTTGAGGAAAATCATTCTCGGACGGAATGCGATTCGCTTCACCTTTGCCTGATACCACCAGTTGTCCTCATCAAAGCTTGCATTTCCGTCAATGATTCCCTTTCCGTAGATCACGACATGCTTCACATTGATACCGGTGATGATGCCGGAAAACATCGGAAGCGGATTACCCTCCCACGTTCCGAGGTTGTACTCCTCCTTCTCATCCCAGCTCTGAATCAGACCCGGATAGATCGGGAATTTGTTGCGGTCCGTCTCCGCAGAGAGCACAGCTCCCTCGGCAAGTTCGAGATTCAGGTTGTCCTTTAAGAACAGGCTTGTCACCTTATACGTTCCTGCCGGAATCAACACACGACCCTTTTTCGGGCATGCCATAATCGCAGACTGGATAAAGAGCGTATCATCAGAAACGCCATCTCCCTTCGCACCGAACTCGCGCACGTTGAGCGTCACAAACTCCTCGTCCGTCGTCACAAGCGCAAATGCCTGCTCCTCTCCTGCCTTTACGCAGATTTCATATTTTGTGGAAGGTTCCAGACCATAGATTCCGGTGACCACCCGATCGGTCTTCTTGTAGAGCCGATCATTGACATAAATCTCATACTCCCTCTTTGTGTGGAAGATTCCCTCGTCCTCAATCTCAATCGTAATGGATCTCGCATTCTGAAAAATACTACTTACTTTCTTTAACATTTTAGCACTTCCTCCCAAGTTTTCCAGATCTATTTTTTCTTCACTCTCTAACAGCAATTCAATTATAGTAGCTCCTAATTTAACAACAAAAGGGGACTCCCTATGCGAGAATCCCCTTATCAGGCTTGTGATGGTTCTAAATTCTAAATGAATCTAATGATTTAGCCCTTAACGCCACCGGCAGAAATACCATCGATGAACGAGTTCTGTGAACAGAAGAACACGATCAGAGACGGGATAATCGTGATCAGGGACATCGCAAGAATACGGTTCCACTGGAATCCGACATCACCATCCATAGACATACGCAGATAGATGGAATGCGTATACTTCTTCATGTCTGCAATATAGATCAACGGACCCTGGAAGTCGTTGGAAGTCCACATGAACTGGAACAGTGCACAAGATACCAGTGACGGCTTCAGCATCGGAACAATGACATACCACAGAGTCTTGATGGAGTTACATCCATCAATCTTTGCTGCCTCTTCCAGCTCCTTCGGAATACCTCTGAGGAACTGAACCAGCATGAATACAAAGTAGGTATCTACTGCAAACAGAGACGGAATCGTCAACGGCAGATAGGAATCTACCCAACCCCACTTGTTGTACATGATGTACTGCGGAGCGTTCAAAACAACCTGTGGCAAGAACAGCGTGGAGATCATCAGGGAGAAGAAAATGCTCTTTCCCTTGAAGTTAAAACGTGCAAATCCGTATGCCGTCAGGGTTGCGGAAAGCAGGGTGAAAACTACTTTCGGAACTACGATCTTGTACGTGTTGATCATGGACTTGATCAGGTCGATCTTACCGCCGTAGCTCTTAAATGCATCTTTATAACCATCGAATACCGGATTCTTCGGCCAGAACCATGCGCTGGTGAAGATCTCCGAGTTTGTCTTAAATGTAGCGCCTACCATCCAGATCAGGGGATAGACCATGATGAAACCAACTGCAACAAGAAGAATATAGCGCAGTACTGTACTTACCTTAGCCTTCTGCTCTCTTGTCATAATTTTCTACCTCCCGTCCTCATCCGAATAGTAAACCCATTTCTTCTGGCTGATAAATGCAACTGCAGTCAGCGTCATAACAATGATGAACAGAATCCATGCCTGAGCACTTGCCATACCCATCTTGTGACGAAGGAATGCGTTGTTGTAAATCAGCAGGGAAATTAGGGTGGTTGCTCCGTTCGGTCCGCCCTTTGTTACCAGGTACGGAGAGTTGAACTCCTGGAATGCCTGACACAGCTGGGTGATCAGGTTGTAGAAGATTACCGGTGTGATAATCGGAACCGTGATCTTGAAGAACTGCGTCCACTTTCCTGCTCCGTCAATCGAAGCTGCCTCGTAGAGATCCTGAGATACTCCCTTGAGGGCTGCCAGGAAAATAACCATTGCGGAACCAAACTGCCATACACGAAGCAGGATGATTACGAGCAGTGCAGAGTTTGCACCTGCCATCCAGTTGATCTTTGCCACTCCGAAGAAACCGAGAACGGTGTTGATCAGACCGTCTGTGTTGAAGATTGCTCTCCACAGAATTGCGATTGCAATGGAACCGCCCAGGATAGACGGAATGTAGTATGCGGTACGGAAAAAGTTTACACCCTTCAGTTTGAAGTTCAGGATGTAGGCGATGAACAGCGCGAAGATCAGCTTCAGCGGTACATCGAAAATTGCATATTTAAAAGTTACGGCGAATGCTCGGATGATGTCGCTATCGGTAAAGATCTTCTGATAGTTCATCAGTCCAGTCTTTGTGATGCCGGTAAACAGATCATAGTTCGTGAAGCTGTAATACAGCGAAGATGCGAACGGATATACCTTAAAGACAAGGAATCCGATCAACCACGGCACTATGAATAAGAAACCTGCATTCTCAGTCAACGTCTTGCTGAAACTGCTTTTGTTCTGCATACGGTTACCTCCTGCTCATGGTAAATTTGTGTTTCTACTCTGCCAGCCATGCATATTTTTCCGGTAAAATAGCTCCTTCTCTTCCAGCCATTTTCACCACATATGCCAGACGGCTTCTCATCGACTCCTCCGGAAATTCGTTCTCAATGCCGACTTCCTTGCAGATTCGTCTGATTCGTTGCAGTTGCCCCTTTAAGATGTCGCAGAGGGCCTTATAATGCTCAAAAATTTCTTCTGACATTGCATCGATTGTCTCTGCAAGCAGAACCAACTGGTCTAAATCCAGATCCCCGAGGCCCTGAAACCACTTCACAATCTCCGCATAATTTGCCTTATCTTTTACGGCTTCTCTTACATCCATTCCTAAATTCCTTCTGCCACCCGTTTCCGGGCCCTTTCCTTAGGAAAGCCACCAAATCAATTTTTTGATCTCATTGGTGGCCTCCTCCGTGTTGTTGCTTTTTAATATGATTATGTCGTTAAGCCTATTCGCTTCCCGTCAGATTCTTTCGATTCTCTTAGTTTCCAAGAACCTCGTTTACACCATCAGCCAGCTGTTTTGCTGCTGCTGCGCTGTCGATATCGCCTGCGCTCAGCTTGCTGAATACTTTGTAGTAAACGCCATCCGGGTTAGCCTTCAGATCGTTGTGCTCGAACTTCGGATCAAGAGCAAACTTGTTGTGTGCCATAACAGCTGCGTTTGCTGCCTTAACCAGCTCATTTCCAAGACCCTTCTCATCAAGAACTTTCAGAGCCTCTGCGGAACACGGAATTCCTCTCTCAGTACCGATGATCTCGATACCCTCCGGATCGTTCAGCATGTAGTTCATCAGAGCTGCTGCTGCTTCCGGATGCTCAGACTTTGCAGAGATTGCAAATGCCATGGAGATCTTGGTGAATCCGCCATCGTAATCACCGAACTTAATGAAGTCACCCTGTACGAACTCCTGGTTCGGCTTGTCGGTAGACTCAACAATTGCCTTCTGGAACTTACTTGCGGAAGAATCCCACTCGTAGATACCAGCGTATACGCCGTTGATCCATTTTGCGTTCTTATCCAGGGAGTCAGCCATATCACCAGCGATCGTAGCGATCGTCGGGATAACGTGATTCTCCTCGAGCTTGGTGATGAAATCCATACCTTCCTGAATCTCTTCCTCGGTGTACTGAAGCTCGCCGTTCTCTACCCAGTTCTTACCATATACAGACTCCAGATAGTAAACAAGGAAGATTGCACGGTCATACTCACCAAGTGCTAACGGATAGTAATCTTCGTTGTAAGCCTTGAACTTTGCTCCTGCCTCAAGCAGAGAAGCCTCATCGGTCGGGATGTCGCATCCAACCTCATCAAAAGTGGTCTTGTTCCAGTAGAACAGACGACCGGTCATTGCGATCGGAACTGCCATCAGCTTTCCGTCAACGGTACACTGTGCAAGTGCATCCTCCGGGAACTGAGACAGATCAATGATGTCTGCGTACTGATTCAAATCTGCGAAGTTCGTTCCGTTGTTGGAGTAGGAATCAATCCAGTTCCAGTTGATCTGCATCAGATCTGCGGAGTTGCCACCCAGAATGTTTAAAGACTGCTTCTCCTCCCAACCGGACCATGCGCCGTACTCCGGGCTTACGGTTACGCTCGGGTACTTGGTCTGGAAAGCCTCGATTGCCTTCTCAGTTGCCTCATGTCTGGAATCTCCACCCCACCAGGAAAAGGTGATGTCGCCGGAAATATCCCCAGAATTTCCGCCTTCTGCGCTACCGTTCTCACCAGCTGCCTTTGTGTCGGCTGCTGCGGTCGTCTCGGTGCTACTGCTTCCACCGCATCCTACCAGGGAAATTGCGGTAACGGAGGCCATTGCCAGTGCTGCTGCTCTCTTCATGTTTTTCATAAGAAACTTCTCCCTTTCTTTTATTTGCCAACCCCGCAAATCTCTTTTTTCTGTCACGGTTCCTCTTGCATGCAAAGGTTTGCAAGATTTGGCTAAAAATTAATGCATTCCTGATTTTGTAAGCAGTTACATTTTTGCTTCTCGAAAATCGTTCCTGCACCTCTCTTGTGATGTTTTAATAATATCACACTTAAACTTATCCGTCAATTAGCTATTGTGCCTAGTTTGCTGTTTTTATTTTGTGCATCATACACAATTTCTTTTCTGTCTGATTTATGTTAAGATGATAGTAATTGCAAACGTTTTCACGCTTTTGCCAAATAATTCTTTTTAATGGAATCTTTCCTTGTAATTTTTTTGTCATAATCCTTCTTTTTGTTCCTATTCACGGATTTCCGACTGAAAAAAGTGCTTGCATTTGTATCACCCTATAATAAGGGAAACTTCTGCGAACGGAAAGAACGAAAATGGATCACCTGATTCCATTAAAGTAATTAACGTAATTGAAATTTAAAAATGTAAGGCAATCGCTAAATACCAAACAACGGCTAAATGCTCAGCAACAGCTAAAAAACAATCACACTATCATGTTAAGGAATCAAAAGAAAAATATATAAAAAGAAGAAAAAGAAAGGAACCCACTATCATTATGAAAATTCTTGACCGCTACATCGATCAGCTTCTGGAAAAAAGCAGTCCGACCCGTCCGATCTGGAACATTGAAAAGATCCGTCAGGGTGCAAAGCCTTCCTGGAACTACATGGACGGCTGTATGATCAAGGCCATTCTCGAGCTCTACCACATCACGAAGAAGCAGGAATACCTTGACTTTGCAGATCACTTCATTGACTATTTCGTTGAGGAAGACGGCTCGATCCACTCCTACCATCCGGAGGAGCACAATCTCGACAACGTAAATGCAGGAAAGACACTCTTTGATCTCTACAACCTGACCGGCAAGGAGAAATATCGTCGCGCAATCGACACGGTGTACAGCCAGCTCAAGACTCAGCCCCGCACTTCCACCGGCAATTTCTGGCACAAGAAGATTTACCCGAACCAGATCTGGCTCGATGGACTCTACATGGCACAGCCGTTCTACATGCAGTATGAGATCGTTTACAATAACGGTGCAAATTGCAAGGATAGCTACCAGCAGTTCCTCAATGTGTACAATCTGATGAGAGATTTGAGAAATGGACTCTACTACCACGCTTACGATGATTTGAGAGAATCCTTCTGGTGTGATAAGGTGACCGGATTGTCCGATAACTTCTGGTTGCGCGCACTCGGCTGGTATGCGATGGCTCTGATCGATACGATGGAGGTTATGCCAGAAGAGACACTCGGAGATGAAAAGAAAGAGATGAACCGCATCTACAAGGAACTCATCGATTCCATGCTCCCGTATCAGGATGAAAAGACCGGCATGTGGTATCAGGTTGTAAACCGCGGTGGCATCCGCCCGAACTATCTTGAGACTTCCGGTTCTGCAATCTTTGCATACGCGATCATGAAGAGCGTGCGTCTTGGTTTCCTCGACGAATCCTATTTCGCATATGGAAAGAAGGCATTTGACGGAATCTGTGAGACGTATCTGTCTGAGGAAAATGGCGAGCTCCAGCTCGGCGGAATCTGCCTTGTTGCAGGTCTTGGAAATAAGGAGATGCGCGAGGGGACATTTGATTACTATATGCGCGAGCCGATCGTAAAGAATGAGGCGAAGGGTGTCGCTCCGCTGATTCTGGCGTATATTGAGTTGATGTTCCATGAGAAGAAAAGCGAGAATGCGTAAGCGCTAGCTTATTTTTCGCAAGTGGATAAACAAGCCACAGAAATCCATCATATACATCATCCATAAATAAAATTAAATAAATAAAAACAATACATAAAATTAATCACAAACACATACAGCTCCGACGACGGGAAAATTCCTGCAAACACGGGTTTGCAAAACTTTCCCGATCTCGGAGCCTGTTTTCTACCTAAGCATTATAAAAAAGCGTATCTATCATAATCAAAAAATCCTCTACTTCCACTCCTCTGCCAATTCAAAAAACGCCTGCATTTCCCGCGTCACCCACTTATCCCGGTGATAAAAAATCTGTCTCCATGTCTGCATATGAAAATTGCGCACCTTCAGCTCTGTGAGCATATGAGTTTCCAATTCTTTTCGGATTGTAAATTCTGGCAAAAACGAAATTCCCATATTTTTGAGAAGCATCCGGATGATAAATTCTGTATTTCCGATCTCCAAAAACGGACGGATGGAGCGCTCTGTCGCCACAAGATACTGTTCTAAGATATGGCGGTAACTCGCATCTTTCTCCGTCAGAAGGAATGGAAATTCGAGCACTTCATCGAGCGCAAGTTCCCGATTTTCCTTTGCAAGCTCATGATCCGGAGAGGCGACAAAGATGTTTCTCTCGGGAATCTCAAGAATTTTGTGCCAGCGATGATCATAGATTCGCCGGTCAAGGAGATAGACCAGATCAATCTTGTTTTCATTCATACGTTCAAGAAGTTCATCCGGAGACTCGGTGACAATGCTGATCTCTACCTGTGGATAAAGGCGATGATATTCCGCCAGAAGTTCCGGAAAAATCGACGCACAGATTGATTCGATCGTTCCAAGGCAGATCTGTCCGTTTAGATCATTTTTCTCCGTCAATGCTTCGCGCGCCTGATCAACACTTCGCATAATCTCCAATGCATGACGATAAAAAATCCTCCCCTGTTCAGTCAGCGAAATCTTTTTCCCGATTCGATCAAACAAGATCACCCCCAATTCTTTTTCAAGCTGTTTGATCTGAATTGTGACCGCTGCCTGAGAATATCCCAACTGCTTCGACGCTTTTGAAAAACTCTGTTGCTGTGCAATCTGCAAAAATGTGTTGATCTCCCGAAATTCCATGTATTCTCCTTATTCCCCACTCTTGTTCTTAAACATCCCTCTTCCGGATTTTTCCCTTGCGGTTTGCCCGATAACTTGCTATGATCATAGCTGACCCTATTTTTACGCAAACCTCTTTTCAGCGAGAGATTTATCATTAAATTATTTTTAATGATGCGTTAAAATCTTTAAATTTTACATTTGTATTCCTTTATGTTACGATATTTTTATCAATAAGGCAAGCCGTAAGATAAAACAATAAGTAATTTTACACAAAGGGGGATACCAGGATGGACAGATCAGATCCGCGTTATCACGCATACGTCCAGATCCTGAAAGAGGAACTGATTCCGGCAATGGGTTGCACCGAACCGATTGCCCTGGCTTATGCAGGTGCTGTTGCCCGCCGTACACTCGGCGAACTTCCTGATCGCGTGACCGTTCAGGCAAGCGGAAGCATCATCAAAAATGTAAAATCGGTCATTGTTCCGAATACCGATCATCTGAAAGGAATCGATGCCGCGGTTTCCGCCGGAATTGTTGCCGGTGATCCGGACAAAAAGCTCGAGGTCATCGCAAGTGTGACTCCTGAGCAGATTCAGGCGATGAAGCAGTTTATGGACGAGGTTCCGATTGAGATCGAGCATATCGACAAGGGATGTACCTTTGACATCGTTGTGATCGTACATCACAAAGACGAATATGCAAAAGTCCGGATTGCAAACTATCACACAAACATTGTTCTGATTGAGAAAAATGGAGAAATTCTTGAACAGGCAAAGGTTTCCGGTGACAGTGAGGATGGTCTCACTGACCGCAACCTACTCGACATGGAGCATATCTGGGATTTCGCAATGACGGTCGAGATCGACGAGGTAAAGGCTCTGCTTGACCAGCAGATTTCCTGCAACATGACGATTGCAGATGAGGGTTTGAAAAATGATTACGGCGCAAACATCGGTAAAGTTCTCCTGGCGATGGACGGCGACAATGTACGCGTCAAGGCAAAGGCAATGGCTGCCGCAGGTTCCGACGCGCGAATGAATGGCTGTGAACTTCCGGTTGTGATCAACTCGGGAAGCGGAAATCAGGGCATCACAACCTCCGTTCCTGTCATCATCTATGCGAGAGAGCTTCATGCCAGTGAAGAAAAACTTTACCGTGCACTCACACTCGCAAACCTGACCACGATCCATGTCAAGACACCGATCGGGCGACTTTCCGCATACTGTGGAGCCGTTGGAGCCGGTGCAGGTGCGGGCGCAGGAATCGCTTATCTCTGTGGTGGGGGCTACAAGGAAGTGATTCACACCGTTGTCAACGCTCTTGCGATTGTATCAGGCATTGTCTGTGACGGTGCGAAGGCATCCTGTGCCGCAAAGATTGCTTCCGCAGTCGACGCAGGAATTCTCGGCTACAATATGTACATCCGCGGTCAGCAATTCTACGGCGGTGATGGCATCGTATCAAATGGGGTTGAAAACACGCTGAAAAATATTGGTCGTCTCGGAAAGGAGGGCATGAAGGAGACGAACGACGAAATTATTAAAATTATGATTGGAGAATAGGTATGAAAAAGATTACAGGCAGTCTGCCATTTAAGCTTCTTCTTGGGGTTATCCTCGGCATCATCGCAGGTCAGGTCGCTGGGGAAGGCCTGATGAACATCGTTATGACTTTCAAGTATATCCTGAATCAGGTTATCGTCTTCTGCGTTCCGCTCATCATCATCGGCTTTATCGCACCGTCAATCACCCGACTCGGAAATAACGCTTCCAAGATGCTCGGCGTTGCAGTCACAATCGCATATGTATCCTCACTCGGCGCGGCACTCTTTTCCATGTCTGCCGGTTACATACTGATTCCTCATCTATCCATCGTTGCAGATGTAGAAGGTCTGAAAGAACTTCCGGACATCGTCTTCAAGCTCGATATTCCGCAGATCATGTCCGTTATGAGTGCCCTCGTCTTCTCGATGCTCCTCGGTATCGCTGCGACCTGGACAAAGGCAAAAGTCATCACCGAAGTGCTTGAGGAGTTCCAGAAAATCGTTCTTGAGGTTGTTACCCGCGTTGTCATTCCGATCCTGCCGATCTTCATCGCACTGACCTTCTGTGCACTCTCCTACGAGGGAACGATCACAAAACAGCTTCCGGTCTTCCTTCAGGTTGTCATCATCGTTATGATCGGTCACTACATCTGGCTCGCCCTGCTGTACGCAGTCGGCGGTGCCTACTCCGGAAAGAACCCGATGAGCGTTCTCGGAAACTACGGTCCGGCTTACATCACAGCAGTCGGCACGATGTCTTCCGCTGCCACCCTGGCTGTCGCTCTGCGCTGTGCAAAAAAATCTGAGCCGGCTCTGCGCGATGATATGGTAGATTTCGGTATCCCGTTATTTGCAAACATTCACCTTTGCGGTTCCGTTCTGACTGAGGTCTTCTTCGTCATGACCGTTTCCAAGATTCTCTACGGAACTCTTCCGTCCCTCGGAACAATGATCCTCTTCTGTGCCCTGCTCGGCGTCTTCGCAATCGGCGCACCGGGTGTTCCAGGTGGTACGGTTATGGCTTCTCTCGGTCTGATCACCGGCGTTCTCGGTTTCGATGAGACCGGTACCGCTCTGATGCTGACGATCTTCGCGCTTCAGGACAGCTTTGGTACTGCCTGCAACGTAACTGGAGACGGTGCCCTCACAATGATCCTGACCGGATTTGCAGAGCGCCACGGCATCAAGAAACAGAAAATTGAGAGTGGTTTGTAAAGTGACTTATAAATAAATGACTTACCACGTCTGAAGTCTCCGTTGCCTACGCCATCAGGCGTGGTTTCCGAAAGACTACGATAAGTGGCTTATGGCTATTCACAAAGCCCTATCCCAATGGGATTACTTTTAAGCGACAGTTTGACGAAAAGCGCATTCTTTTCGTCGCTGTCGCTTTTCTTTTGGATAGGCCATAAAAAAGTATGATAGGAAATTGTGTCCTGTCATTATCATACAAAAAAACAGGTGGCGCCACCTGATCGTTTGATTAGACGATCTTGTGACACCACCTGTTTGCATATTTCTCACATCTCGTTACGCTCAGTCATCTAACAAAAACTCACTCAGAACCACATTGCTGACATCGATACCAAGATCACTCAGTCGCACCGAGGTGCCATCAAATACAATCAATCCCTGATCTTTGAGTTTCTGCATCACCTTTCCGTAGACATTCCACATATTGAGTCCAAATTTCTCATAGAAATCGCTTCCTGAGACTCCGCGCATCATTCGAAGTCCAAGGAACATAAATTCCTCAATCTGCTCTTTCCTTGAGAGTTCCTGAATCTCCTGTGCAGCTATCCCCGGCTCTCTCAAATTCATCGACAGATACTCTTTCAGATCTGTCGTGTTGTGGTAACGATAACCAAACGTGTATGAGGAAGCTCCGAGTCCGAGACCAAGGTACTCGACTCCGGTCCAGTAACCGATATTATGTCTGCACTCAAAGCCCGGCTTTGCGTAATTGGAGATCTCATAGCGACGATAGCCCTGAAGTGCCATCAGCTCTTTCGTCAGATGATACATCTCGCGGTCAGTCTCCTCATCTGGAAGATCCGGAAGCGGGGTTGCATTGAGTTTCGGCCATGCACGGCGGTTGAGCCCTGCCTGACCATTTAAAATCTCACTGCCGTCAACAGCGGCTTTCTCGGACTCCGGAGAATCCGGGATCTGGATGTTGACACTCTTGCAGTCTGCAAGATGTCTTCCGCCCTCCTCATCGCCGTAACGCTCATAGAACGGAGTTCCCTCCTCAATAATCAGGCTGTATGCGGAGATGTGCTCCGGCTTGAGCATCATGACCTTCTTGAGCGTGCTCTTCCAGGAATGGAGATCCTGTCCCGGAAGCGCGGACATCAGGTCGATATTGATGTTCTTAAAACCTGCCTGTCTCGCGCGCTGATAGCTCTTTAAAAACTCATCGTAGGAGTGAATTCGTCCCAAATACTTTAACTCTTCGTCGTCCGCCGATTGCAGACCGATGCTCAAGCGATTGATTCCGCTCTGACGATAGATCTCCAACTTCTCCATCGTGAGCGTTCCGGGATTCGCCTCGATCGTCACCTCCGCAAACGGAGAGACATCAAAGCAGGAGTGAATCACCGCAAACAGCTCCTCGATCAGCTCCGGTGGAAGAATCGAAGGGGTTCCTCCACCGACAAAGATCGTATCCACCTGATAATCGGCAAAACTTCCACTCTGCCCGTAAATCTCTTCAATCAGCTTTTCAATATATCCCCGATAACTGCGCTCCGGTGCCGAAAACGACAAGAAATCGCAGTAGGCACATTTGCGGATACAGAACGGGATATGAATATATAGTTCCAGTTTTTTCTTTTTGTTAATTCCGTTGTTACCCTTATTTTCCATACTCTCTTATTTCCAGACACCTTAAGCAAAGCACGATCCACACTACCCTTCAAATCAACGCTCACGAAGACCTGGCGCTTTGCACCCACGCGAAGCGTATTTATTCGCTCTACTCGTTGTCCAGCTTCAGCACACTCATAAACGCCTTCTGCGGAATCTCTACATTTCCGACCTGGCGCATGCGCTTCTTTCCTTCCTTCTGCTTCTCAAGCAGTTTCTTCTTTCGGCTGATATCGCCACCGTAACACTTTGCAAGCACATCCTTACGCATTGCCTTGACCGTCTCACGCGCAATGATCTTGCCACCGACTGCCGCCTGAATCGGGATCTCAAACAGATGGCGCGGAATCTCATCCTTGAGCTTCTCACACATCTTGCGTCCGCGCTCGTAGGCAGAGCCAGAAAAGACGATGAAGGACAGAGCATCGACCTCTTCCTTGTTGATCAGGATATCAAGTTTCACAAGCTCGGACTGCTCATATCCCTTGAGCTCGTAGTCGAATGACGCATAACCGCGGGAGCGGGATTTGAGTGCATCAAAGAAATCATAGATGATCTCATTGAGCGGAAGATCATACTTGAGGAGTGCGCGTCCGCCTTCAATGTACTCGGTATCCTTGTAGATACCACGGCGTTCCTGACAAAGTGTCATGATCGCACCGACAAACTCCGTCGTCACCATGATCTCTGCACTCACAACCGGCTCTTCCATGTACTCGATCTCAGACGGGTCCGGCATATTCGACGGGTTCGTCAAGTCAATGATATCGCCGTTTTTCTTGTGTATCCGGTACACAACGCTCGGCGCCGTCGTTACAAGATCGAGGTTGTACTCGCGCTCAAGACGTTCCTGAATGATCTCAAGGTGCAAAAGCCCGAGGAAACCACAGCGGAAGCCGAAGCCAAGTGCGATCGAGGTCTCCGGCTCAAAGAACAGCGAAGCATCATTGAGCTGAAGTTTCTCGAGGGCATCACGCAGATCGTTATAGCGCGCACCATCCGCCGGATAGAGACCACAGTAAACCATCGGCGTTACTTTCTTGTAACCCGGAAGCGGGCTCTCACACGGTCTGTCGGCATCCGTGATCGTATCTCCGACTCTCGTATCCTTCACATTCTTGATGCTCGCGGTGATATATCCTACCATTCCGGCGGAGAGCTCCTCACACGGGATAAACTGACCTGCGCCGAAGTATCCAACCTCTACAACCTCTTCCTCTGCTCCGGTTGCCATCATGCGGATCTTCGTTCCCTTCTTTACGGAACCCTCGCGGACACGGCAGAAAATGATAACGCCCTTGTAAGAATCGTACAGGGAGTCAAAGATCAGCGCCTGAAGCGGAGCCTGCGGATCGCCGTTCGGAGCCGGAATCTTGTGAACGATCGCCTCAAGCACATCCTCGACATTGAGACCGGTCTTTGCGGAAATGCGCGGTGCATCGTGCGCCTCAAGACCAATCACATCTTCAATCTCATTTGCGACCCAGTCTGGGCGCGCACTCGGAAGATCGACCTTGTTGATAACCGGGAAGACTTCCAGATCATGATCAAGCGCTAAGTATACGTTTGCAAGCGTCTGCGCCTCGATTCCCTGTGCTGCATCGACAACAAGGATCGCTCCGTCGCAGGCTGCAAGGCTTCTCGATACCTCGTAGTTAAAGTCAACGTGTCCCGGTGTGTCAATCAGGTTAAAAATATACTCCTCGCCATCCTTCGCACGGTAGACGGTGCGCACCGCCTGAGACTTGATTGTGATTCCTCTCTCTCTCTCAAGATCCATATTGTCAAGAACCTGTGACTGCATCTCTCTGCTCGTCAGAAGACCGGTCATCTCGATGATGCGGTCTGCAAGCGTAGATTTGCCATGGTCAATATGTGCGATAATACAGAAATTGCGGATCTTACTCTGGTCCATTACTGCCATAAAAAATATTCCTCTCTCTCGTACTGCCTGTGCCCCATTCCATAAGATAAATGGGAGTTCACTCTAAACTCAGAAGGGGATTGTTTCCCCTCCCGAGAAATTTTATAATACCCTATCTATAAATAGGTGAGACATCCACTCTGAGTTATAATCATAGCATTTTTTCATTTTCCTTGCAACACCATATCCAAAACTTCCGCCAGCACACCCATCGCATTCACAGCTTCCTCCCCGGTGTTTGTCTGCGCGCCGACCTCGATCAGCGCTGAACGCGGTCTCACATGAAGGTTGTAGCGCAGGCTCTTTAGATAGATCTTTCGGGCAAATCCCGGTGCCCTCTGTGCACAGGCAAGCTGAAGCTGAAAACTGAAGGCAAGGTTCTCTTTCAAATACGGGTTTGGCAGATAGGAAATCGGACCGTCCTGAGTCTGGCTCATCCCCTGAAAAAACATGATGTTTGCCGTTGGTTTCCCGTCAATCTCACTGACAAGACGGACGCTCTCACCGACCCCGTCGCGGTGTACATCGAGAACAACCTGAATCGTCGGATTTTCCTCAAGAATCCGCGTGATTCCATCGAGCGCGTAGGTATAGGCACGACTGCGATCAAGGCTTCCACCCTCCATATCATACGGTGTCGTGTCGTGAATTACATTCCACCCCCGCTCCCGCAAACGTCCAGCAAGGATCTCCCCGATCGCCGTCACCCGCGCAGATGGGTTTCCAGGACCGAAATCCCGATACGTCTCCTGCGAATGCGTGTGATAGATCAGAATCTGTGGAACTGAACTGTCCTGCTGTAACGTCAGGTCCGTGTCGAGAAATGTATTCACATTCAT
Source organism: Brotaphodocola catenula (assembly GCA_020686985.1). Classification (GTDB taxonomy): domain Bacteria; phylum Bacillota; class Clostridia; order Lachnospirales; family Lachnospiraceae; genus Brotaphodocola; species Brotaphodocola catenula. The sequence goes on along the minus strand of JAJEPU010000003.1, from coordinate 64,008 downwards.
CAGCTCCGCCCTCGCAACCGTCGACGAATGAACGATGTAAAAATTCTTCATCATCGTCTCATAGTCCGCAAACACCTCCCTCGCAGACTCGACTCTCTGCTCGCGCGCCGATGCCTCCTGCTCTGAGCTTTCCTGATCCAAGTTCTGTTGTTCCGTGGGCTCTTGATTCAGAGTTTCTTGAAGCGAAGGATTCTGATCTGAATTTACCCGCTTCGGTTCCGGCGCATACTCGCCTTCCACCCCGGTGTTTGTCTGCGCGCCATCTGCATTTATCGGATTGTCCTCAGAAGACAAAAACAGGTATCCGTATGTATCATACGCATACCTGTATCTCTGATAAATTGCATAGGCGGGGTCATTTTCTCTCTGCCAAGGCATCACCTGCGCCGGTTTTGCGGTTGGAAAACGAAGCTGAATCAGTGCCAGAAAGAGGACGGATACCGCCTGTGCCAGCCATTCACTCAAAACGAACAATTTCCTTTTTTAAACGCTTCATAATCTTCTTCTCAAGTCTGGATATGTACGACTGCGAGATTCCCATCAGATCTGCGACCTCTTTCTGCGTCATCTCCATCCCTTCCGCGTTCTTGAGTCCGTAGCGGAGTTCCACAATTTTCTGCTCGCGCGGGCTGAGTTTCCCGACTGCAATTTTCAACAGCTCCTTCTCCGTCTCATCCTCAATTCCCCGATAAATCACATCTTCATCCGTTCCCAGAATGTCGGAGAGCAGAAGTTCATTTCCGTCCCAGTCGACATTGAGCGGTTCATCGATCGAAACTTCAAGACGCGTCTTGTTGTTGCGCCGTAAATACATCAGGATCTCATTTTCGATACAGCGGGATGCATAGGTCGCCAGCTTGATGTTCTTGTCGGGATTGAAGGTGTTGATCGCCTTGATCAGACCGATCGTTCCGATTGAAATCAGATCCTCGACGCCGACGCAGGTGTTGTCAAATTTTTTTGCGATATAGACAACAAGACGCAAATTGTGCTCGATCAGCTCTGCTCTTGCCTCCCGCTCCTCCTCCGTCCCGAGACGGGAAATCATCTCAGCCTCCTGCTTTGCATCGAGCGGGGCCGGGAGGATATCTGCTCCACCGATATAGTGAATCTCTCCCTGTCTCTGCCAGAGCATCGTTGTGAATGTTGGAACTGCCTTAAACTGAAATCGATTAGAAACTGCAATCTTTACTACCATTCTCATATCCTCCCTCTCTCATCCCGAAATATTTTTGAATTTCTTTCGCTTTCTCCATTCAACAGCATTTCGTATTCCCCACATGAGGAGAGCGGTTCTCGACTTAGAGCAATCCACGGATGAGAAATCCGGCAGATCAACTGTCCTCTCCTTCGCACCTCCATCTCATCCATCCGAATCCCGGGAAGCATTCCCTGACTCTGCCCGACACTGCAAAACGGGATGTAAATCACCCCCACGACTTTCTCGCAAAATCCTCTGCATGCCCGTGCCGTGATGACATGAACCGGCTGGTTTCCGTAAGGCTCGCGCAGTCGATTTCCAGTGTCAAAAAGCGCCCGAATCGTCTTTTCCCTTCCCCGGTACTTTAATGTCACCTCATAGAACAGACAACTGTCGCCGATTAAATGAAAGACGGTTTTGCTCACAATGAAACTGAAGAGCGCAAGCCCTGCCCCTGCTCCCACAATCACTCCCGATCTCATTTGCTCAAAAGAAGATCCTCTAAACGATAACAGCGAGACTGTTCCTCCAGTCAGCAAGGCTCCCGCCAAAAGGGAGAAGAGCCGGCAGATCAAGATTCCTGTGCCCTGATAGCCAAACGCGATCAGTGTCATTCCCGTGCTCACAATCCCCAGCGTGATCCCTCGTTCAAGCCACGGCGGAATCCCTCTCACACAGACGGCAATGCACGCCCAGCACGCGCCAAATCCCGCAGATGCGGTTATCCGAAATACTTTTTTTAAATTCCATTCGCCTGACGGAATGCCACTCCTCGTCCCAATCTGCTCACACAGAAGAAGGACGATCAGATCCATGATCAGATTTAAGAGAAAAAACAAATCCAGATAAAGGATCATACCAGACACTCCTCTAAGGCTTTCGGAATGACTCTGATTATACGCATTTCCGGGAAAAATTTTTGTCAAACAGAGGACAGAAAACTCCTTTTTTGCACGACAAAAAGAGACAGAAACCTCAATCTTTTGAGATTCCTGTCTCTTAATCTTCACATTCTAACACGCTTTGCGACTATTTTTGTCGATTCTTCCGATGTAATCACATTCTGCGATCAACACTTATCTCTTGTTCTTCTTTAAGAAATCCGGGATGTTGATCGGGTTATCATGGTTGATTGGACGATAAACCGGTCTGGCTGCGTTCTGCTGATTGCCCATTCCGATCTGCGGACCTGCACTCTGCGGATTACTAAAGCCGATCTGCGGACCCGCATTCTGGGTGGTTCCCATTCCAATCTGCGGACCAACGTTCTGAGCCGGTCTCGTTGCAGCGGTCTGCTGTGCTACGGTCTGAGCACCTGCATCTACCTTATTCTGTAAGAAAACCGGAATCGTATTGTGGCTTGCCTGTGCGGCTGCGGTTGCTCCAAGGCTGCTCATTGCACTGCTCACCGGAGTCGTCTTTGCAGAAGCGTCCAGTCCAGTTGCGATTACGGTGATCGTAGCCTCATCCTGTGCGTTCTCATCGTACATTGCACCAAAGATGATGTTTGCATCATCACCAGCCAGCTCCTGAACGTAGCTTGCTGCATCGTTTGCCTCGATCAGGCTGATATCGCCGGAAATATTGATGATAACGTGGCTTGCGCCCTCGATCGTGGTCTCGAGAAGCGGGCTTGCAACTGCCTGCTTAACAGCCTCGATTGCCTTGTCGTCGCCCTTTGCATGGCCGATACCGATGTGAGCGATGCCCTTGTCGGTCATAACGGTCTGTACATCTGCGAAATCCAGGTTGATCAGCCCCGGAACATTGATCAGGTCGGTAATACCCTGTACGGCCTGCTGAAGAACCTCATCTGCCTTCTTCAGTGCATCCGGCATCGTGGTACGGCGATCTACGATCTCAAGCAGTTTGTCGTTCGGGATCACGATCAGAGTATCTACGCTTGCCTTCAGGTTCTCAATACCAGCAAGTGCATTGTTCATGCGGGCTCTTGCCTCAAAACGGAACGGCTTGGTCACAACGCCAACCGTCAGAATTCCCATATCTTTTGCGATCTTTGCGATCACCGGAGCAGCTCCGGTACCAGTGCCGCCACCCATTCCGCAGGTAACGAATACCATGTCTGCACCCTTAAGTGCCTGAGAGATCTCCTCAGAGCTCTCCTCTGCTGCCTTCTGTCCGATCTCCGGCTTTGCACCTGCTCCAAGACCCTTCGTCAGCTTCTCGCCAATCTGCATTGCGGTCGGAGCTTTACAGAACTGAAGAGCCTGCTTGTCCGTATTGATTCCGATAAATTCAACTCCTGCAATATTCTCATCCACCATGCGGTTCACGGCATTATTTCCAGCTCCGCCGACACCAACCACAATAATTCTGGCAGAATTCTCTGCTTCATTTATTTTAATCTCCAACAAGACTTTGTCCTCCTTAATCTCTCTCTAAAAGCTCCGTATTGTAACACTTTTGTAATATTTTTTTAAACTCGCCTATCTAATACTATATGTGATTTCTTTAAAAATATCAACCTCTAATTTGCAGAATTTATGTGAAAATTTTGTTGATTCTTCGTTTTTTCTTCCATACAGTTCAACAGAACCCGACTTTCTTCGAGCAGACTTTCCTCAAATCCATCCCTGAATCGACAAACTCTGTCAGACCTGTCACTTATCCTCTTCCAACACTATTTCCTGATTCGTACCTTCGATCCTTGAGGCTGCTTTGCAGCTATCGGGTCACAAGCTCACAAACTCCTGCTGTCACACTCATCTGCCTGCCAACCCAGACTTTGCTATGCTCTCGGCTTAAACGCGTACATCGCATTCAGATTTCCCTCATCATAAGTATCGAGATAGAGCGTTCCGCTGAGCCCCACAATCTGAGGCATAATGTCACTCAGTTCCGAAATCTTGCCGTTGAGATCATTATTCCCCCCGAGAACCACATCAATGTCCCCGATATGGAGGGTAGTGCTTCCATTCGTGGAAAAACGGATCTGGTCGCTCTCAATCTGGTAGATCGAGAGAACCTGCGTCAGGTTCAGAATATCCGAAAAAATCTGGGCGCTCTCAACCGGAAGTTTCTCATAGAGCACGATATGACCGAACTTGAGTCCGGTGATCTCGGGAATACCGGGCAGTTTTTCGCTTGCACTCTCAACGATGATGCCATCCTTATCGAAATACATGTAACTGCTCATGTAGGAGACACAGCCCACCATGCTCTTCTCATAGACGATGATCTCGATCTGGGACATACTACGAAAAACAATCTTGTAATCCTCCACAAACGGGATCTTCTTGTGAGGCTCAAACCGATCCTTCAAATAACAGATTCCGCTGTTTTTGCTCAGCGAATCCGGAAACAGCATCTCCACAATCTGATCCGAATCATATTTCTTGTTTCCCGTCACCGTAATGTCCGTGATCTTCACAGACAGAAGAAGAACGACCAGAAACAGCGCGGTGATCCCCACCGCGCCAAACCAGACTCTCTTTCTTCCAAATCCCTCTCTCATTTTCTGCCCGTTCCTCGATTCCTATCTTTCTTACTCCCGAAGCGCAATCTCCGCTCCAACTTGTGCGAGATCCCGGCTGATATCCTCATACCCTCGGCTGATGTGCTCATAACCCTCGACAAGCGTCTCTCCCTCTGCCGTAAGCCCTGCAACAACGAGAGCCGCACCTCCGCGCAGATCTTTTGCCTGAACACGCGCACCGTGAAGTGGACGCTGTCCCCGGACTCTCGCAAATCTGTTCTCTATTATAATAGATGCCCCCAATTTGCGCAATTCCTCCGCGCAAGAAAAACGCTTTTCAAACACAGTTTCCTGAATCCGCCCTTCCCCGCTCGCAGAGGCCAGCACCGCCATCATCACCGGCTGAAGATCCGTCGGAAATTCGGGGTAAGGTCCCGTCGAAAAATCACAGGCTCTTGCTCTTCCCTGCATTCTCGCCACAAGCCCCTCAGGCGAAACCGCAATCTCCATCCCCATTCTCTCCGCAAGTCTCAAGCTCTCCTCCATATGAAAAACCGGTGCTCCACACAGCCTCACTCTCCCGCCACTGCAAAGAAGGGCACCAAGATACGTTCCTGCAACAATCCGATCCCCATCGATCGCAAACGTCGTATCGTGAAGCGGAACTCCGCCCTCAATTAAAATACACGCTGTCCCTCCACCCGTGATCTTTGCTCCCATACTGCAAAGGAAATCACAGAGCATCTCAATCTCCGGCTCTCTCGCACCCCCGATGATCCGCGTCGCCCCAGGCACAGAGACAGATGCCAGAATCGCATTCTCTGTCGCCCCGACACTCGGATATGGGAAACGAATCGTCGCCGGATGGAGATGATTTGCAAAGACACCGATCTGCTCCCCCTCTGTGCGAACCTGAGCTCCGAGCGCACGAAACGCATCGAGATGAAGATTGACCGGGCGATTTCCAAGGCAACATCCTCCCGGATGTCTGCTGACTGCAAGCCCAAATCTGCCAAGCAAAGGTCCGAGAAGCATGACGGAAGAGCGCATCTGTCCCGACATCGCACACGGCACCGGCACCGCTTCCGCATGGATCGCATCAATCACTGCCGTATGCCCCTCAAGCGCACAACGACACCCCAAATACTCTAATATCCCCATCATACAGATCACATCCTGTATAATGGGGACATTTGTTATCACGGTGGTTCCGCGGTGAAGAAGCGCTCCCGCCATAATCGGAAGCACTCCATTTTTGGAACCCTGTATGTGGATTTCTCCATTCAGACCATGCCGTCCCTGGATACGAATGACAGACAATACAATCCCTCCCGATGCCTCCGTCTATATTCCTATCCTATGTAGATCAGTCTGAAAACGTTTTTCCTCCGGCACACAAATCTGCTGCCACCACTGTATCATACGGCATTTTCAGTTCAGAAAATGCCTACTCGTGTACAATAACACAAATTTCACTTAATTAGTTACGCGCGCTCCAGTTTAATCTGATTCGAGACGCTGAGCACAAGCCCCATCTCAATCATCAAGAAGAGCACCGACGTGCCTCCGTAACTGATAAACGGAAGCGTGATTCCGGTATTCGGGATTGTGTTCGTCACAACCGCAATGTTCAAGATCACCTGAATTGCAATGTGCGCCATCACACCGACCACGAGCATTGCGCCAAACAGATCCGGTGCATTGTTCGCAATCACCATACAGCGATAAATCATGAACATGAAAATCAGGATCACGGACACTGCCCCAAAAAGTCCAAGCTCCTCGCAGATGATCGAAAAAATCATATCATTCTGCGCCTCCGGCACAAAGCCGAGCTTCTGGATACTCTCTCCGAGTCCTTTTCCGAAAAGTCCTCCGGAACCGATCGCATAGAGTCCCTGAAGCACCTGATAACCGCCTTCCTGCGCATACTGGGTCGGATCAAGCCAGACATGGATACGCTTCATCTGATAGGCGTGCAGTATGTTCATTTTCTCCAGAAACGGCTCCCAGAACTGCGCGGTAAAGATCAGCGCAAAAGCTCCGACTCCACTGCACAGAAAGATCGCATAGCGCTTGCAGGCAACAAAGAGCATCACAACCGCAATTCCGAGAATAATCACTCCGGAACTCAAGTTGTTAAGACCTACGATCGCCGCAATCGGAAATGCCAGAAGCATCATCTGAATCATTCCCTTCCAGGTATTGAGCTTGTTGACATGTTTGACGACATAGGCCGCAAGAAAGACAATCAGAGCGACCTTCGCAAACTCGGTCGGCTGGAAACTGAACATTCCGACACCGAGCCAACGCTTCTTTCCGTTGATCTCTTTTCCGACAAAGGTTACCGCAACCATCAGCACATAGGAGAGCAGATAGCCGAGCATCGACAATTTCTGAAACCAGCGATAATCCATCTTGGAAATGATAATTGCTACAAGAAGACCTCCAACTGCAATCATAAACTGACGTTTCAGAAAGTATGTGGAATCCCCCTTCTGTGTCAACTGCGCAGTATAAGAGCTGGCGCTGTAAATCATCACAAGACCGAACGCCATCAGAAAAATCACGCAGAACAACAGGCTATAATCATAAAAACGCCTGACCTTCTTTTTCTTTGCCATGGGGGTCCTCCTAATTTCTTTGATGTGCTCTCAAAATTTTCCAGATCTTAAAGATTTCTCACACACTCCTTAAAGATCTCACCTCTCTGCTCGTAGTTATCGAACATGCCCCAGCTTGCACATGCCGGTGAGAGAAGCACATTGTCGCCTGCGTTTGCGTAAGCGGCGCAGACACGGACAGCCTCCGGCATATCCTCCGCATACATGATCTCCGTAAATCCGTGCTTTCTCGCACACTCTGCGATCTTGTCACGGGTCTGACCGATCAGCACGAGATACTTGACCTTGTTGCCGAATTCCTCAATCCACTCGTCATACTCGTTGTGCTTGTCGTATCCGCCCGCAATCAGAACCGTCGGTCCCGGCATTGCGCGGATTGCCTGAATTGCTGCATCCGGATTCGTTCCCTTGGAATCATTGTAGTAGCGCACGCCCGCACGCTCCAAAACGAACTCGATTCGGTGCTCAACTGCCTTGAATGCCTTGACTGCCTTGCGAATCAAGTCCATCGGAACGCCGATGCGGATCGCCATTGCAACTGCTGCCATCACATTCTCATAATTGTGCTTTCCGAGAAGCTGAAGATCATGGACATTTACAATCTCCTCGATCTTTCCGTCATGCGCATACATGATCAGATCTCCGTCGAGATACATGCCGGATTTGAGTTTCTGGGTACTCGAGAACCAGAATACGCTCGGCTTGCGGTCTTCCTTCTCGCCAAACTCTCTCAGAACCGGATCGTCGTAGTTGAGCACTACGCAGTCCTTCTCCGTCTGATTCTCGGTGATGCGTTCCTTCACAGCGATGTAATTTTCCATCGTTCCGTGACGATTCAGGTGGTCCGGCGTGATGTTTAAAATTGCGCTGACATTCGGATGGAAATCCATGATTGTCTCAAGCTGGAAACTGGAAACCTCAGCAACCGTCACAGACTTCTCCGTCGTCTCAAGCGCCGTCTCGGTGTAAGGGATTCCGATATTTCCAACCACAAAGACCTCATCAAAATACGTCTTCATAATCGCGCCGGTCAATGCCGTCGTCGTCGTCTTTCCGTTCGTTCCGGTGATTGCAATCAGCTTGCCCTTTGACACATGATAAGCCAGCTGGATCTCACTCCAGATCGGAATCTTTGCGTCATCGAGAACCGGCACAAACGGTGCGTCAAGCGGGATACCCGGGCTGATGATCGACAGCTCCACGCCGACAAGATCGGTGCGGGACAGCGGTCCAAGGACGATTGTCAGCTTGTCATCCTCCTCAAAATTTTCCCGAATCTTCTCCGGATCCAGTTTCTCATTTCCATCATAAAGCACAACCTCCCCGCCCATTTTCAGGAGAAGTTTTGCCGCAGAGATTCCACTTTTTCCACAACCTGCCACTAATACTTTCTGACTGCTCATGTACATTTCCTCCTAATTTCAAGTTGACATTCTAAGTTCCGTTCGTATTTCTTCGTTCGTATTTCTTCATAATCTCGTCGATATTTCGACCTTACAGACCAAGATACGCTACGAGACAGAGAAGAGCTGTAACGGTGGAAAATACTGCCACCACTCTCGTCTCTGACCAACCGCACAGTTCAAAGTGATGATGAATCGGAGCCATCTTGAAAATTCGTTTTCCCTTCGTTGCCTTGAAGTAGCCGACCTGCATAATGACGGAGAGTACCTCCACCAGATAGATCAGACCGATAATCGGGATGAACAACGGCATCTGCATCATAAACGCACTCGAAGCCACAAATCCGCCGAGTGCGAGAGAACCGGTGTCTCCCATAAACACTTTTGCCGGATAGACGTTAAACAGAAGGAAACCGAGAAGACTTCCCACAACGGCACCGGTGATCGGGCTGATTCCGCTGTTCTCTCCGATCGCAATGATCGTCAGAAACGTCGCAACGAGAATTGTCACGCTCGTGCACAGTCCATCCTCTCCGTCCGTAAAGTTCACGCCGTTATCCGTTCCAAGGACAACAAAAAATACAAAGGGAATAAACAGAACTCCCAGACTTACATAATATCCATGCTCAAATCCGCCCGTAAATGGGATCAGCATCGAGGTTCCGACCTCACCGGAATGAATCAGATACCACACAAAGATGCCGGTAATCACAAACTGACCAATCAGTTTCTGGATCGGGTTGAGTCCCTCCGAGCGCTTCATCACAATCTTGATGTAGTCATCAAGAAAACCAATGATTCCAAATCCGACCGTCACAAACAGAACCGGAATGATCTTCGGGTAATCTTTCATGTAAAACAGCGAGGTAATCACAATCGACGCGAGAATCACAAGGCCTCCCATCGTCGGTGTTCCCTGCTTCTTCAAATGCGCCTGCGGACCATCTAAGCGAACCTGCTGTCCAAATTTCAGCTTGTGAAGAAACGGGATCACGATCGGGCAGAGAATTGCGCTGATCGCAAAGGCAATAATAATCGCTAATATCGTTTCGTTAATCATAGTGCACTCCTATCGGTTATGTAGTCTGTCCGTCAAACCAGACATCGTATAGTATACGTCTTTTTGTACGAATAATCAAGTTTGTGTTACACGTTGTACAAACAGGATTTGGATGATCTGCAAAATCTGCTGCCACTGCGGTCTATTATGATTGTCTGTCACTACTATCTGTCACCCCTGTCATTGCTCGGCACTGACAGAGCCCTTCTCAACTCCAAGATACGGCAAAATATTTTGAAAAAGATCGGCAATCACCGGAGCCGCAATCGTTCCGCCGTAATAAATCCCCTGCGGTTCATCGATTGTGATTAACGCAATCACCTGCGGATCGTTCGCCGGGGCAAACCCGAGAAACGAGGAGATATACTTTTTCCGACTTCGCGGAAGCTTCTCGGAGGTCGCTGTCTTTCCACCGATCCGATACCCCTCGACCGAGGCTTTCTTTCCGCTCCCCTCTGCGACAACCTGTTCGAGCACATAGCGAAGCGTCTCACTCGTCTTCTCCGAAAGAATCTGCCCCTTCTCCTTCCATGAGAACTCCTGCACCTGTGTCTCGTCCGCACTCACGGCACGCACCCCAAAATGAGGAGTGACCCTGCGCCCGCCGTTGACGAGAGAGGCGACTGTCGTGATCAGCTGAATCGGCGTGATCTGAAATGACTGCCCGAACGAGACCGTCGCAAGCTCAACCGGTCCCATATTTTCTCTGCGGTGCATGATCGTCCCGGCTTCTCCCGGCAGGTCAATCCCCGTCTTTCCTCGAAGACCAAACTGCTCAAAATAATCGACGTACCGGTCGACTCCAAGCCTCTGCCCCACATCGATAAAGACCGGATTGCACGAGTTCATTGCGCCTTGAAGAAAGGTCTCTGATCCGTGTCCTCCGACCTTATGGCAACGGATTTTTCGATCCTCAACGATCCGAAATCCCGGGCACGAGAACGTGTCATTCAGCGTGACAACTCCGGCTTCAAGCCCGGCGCTCGCCGTGATAATCTTAAACGTCGAGCCCGGCTCGTAAGTATCGTTGATCGCCGGATTTCTCCACATCTGATTTAAAAGTTCCTGTCGTTCTTTCGATGAAAGCACCGCTTGCTCCGTGCCCACGGAATTTCCCGAATTTTCTGTGCTCTCTGAATCTCCCAAATTTTCTGCACGCCCTGGGACACTTTGCGTCTGCGCGAGAATCTCCTTCGTCAGTGTAAACGGCTGATTTAAATTGAATTCAGGGACATTTGCCATCGCAAGAATCTCCCCGTTTTGAGGATTCATGACAATCATCGAGACTTTCTTTGCGCCTTTTTGCTCCATCGCAAGCGTTGCAAGCTGTTCGGCATACTTCTGGATGTTCACATCGAGACTGATCTGAAGATCCATGCCCGCAATCGGCTCAACCCGGTCCTCAAACGCATTTTCGAGTTCAACGCCCTTTGCATCCGTCATCGTCAGAATCGTCCCATTTGTTCCCTTAAGCACAGACTCATACTGAACCTCGAGACCGATGATGCCCTGATTGTCCCCTCCGGTAAATCCGAGCACTTTCGACGCGAGAGAGCCAAACGGATAGGTGCGCCGGTAATCCTCATCGACCTTGACTCCTGCAAGATGGAACGTGCGGATGCGATCTCCGACCTCTTTCTCGACATTTGTCCGGATAATCTCGCGCGAGCTTCGCTTCTCAACGCGCGCCCGCACCGTCTTCTCCTCCATCTCAAGCTCTCTCGTCAATGTCTCGATCACGAGTTCCCGGTCTTCAACCTGATTGTAAATGACCGAGATCGTGCACACGGTTCGATTATCTGCGATCACGACTCCATTTGCATCGAGAATTCTTCCTCGGGCAGACTTGATCTTACGCTCCCGCTGATGCAGCTCCTCCGCCATCTGGCTGTACTGCGCAGAACAGAAAAGCATCAGATAAACAAGCCGTCCTGTGAGTCCTACCATGCACAGGCACAGCAAAACACACAGGACGGCAATTTTTTTCCGATGACGGGTCATCATGAAATCAGAACCTCTCCCGAGCACTCATCATTACAGGATATGGCAAACAATCCGATTTTATTCTCCCTCTGCACTCGGATCAGAACCTGCTTCAGCTTCTCCCTCAGAGCCTCCCTGGGTCCGATTCTCGGTCTCAGAGCCTTGGGAAGCCTCCGCGGTCTCTCCCCCCGGCGTCTCCGCCTCGGTGCTCACACTCACCTGAGCGCTCACATCCGGCAGGGAATCTACATCGATCGCCTCACTTCCCGGCTCAATCACAATCTCTGTCTCAGAAGTCTCTGCTCCCTCCGGCATATTGTCAGGAATCCCATTTCCACCATCTGCGGAATCCACATACTCATCGGTGTCGTAAACCTTCGTCTCCTCCGGTGCAGTCTCTGCCGGTGTTCCATTATTGTCCGTGATTCCCTCTGCGCCCGGAAGCTGGGAGGCAAGTGATTCATCGACATTCTGTACATCCACCGATGAGAAGACATTCATATACGGAAGGATGTCCTGCATGATATTCGCAAACACACCAGCCGCATAGGAGCTGTGCGCCTGATCCTCCACATGAGGCTCATCGATCGTCACATAGACGAGAACCTGAGGATCGTCTGCCGGGGCAAATCCACAGAACGAGAGCAGGTAATTGCCCTGTCTTCTCGGAATCTTCTCTGCTGTTCCGGTCTTTCCCGCAATGTCATATCCGGCAACTGCGGCTGCCTTTCCGGTACCTTCATTGACAGTCCTGAACAGTGCATGCTTGATAAATGTGCTCGTCGACTCCGATACGGTCTCGCGCACGAGCTTCGGCTCAATTTTCTTGACAACGGAACCCTGCTCATCAAGAATCTGTCTGACGACATGAGGCTCATAGTAGGAACCTCCGTTGATCACGGAACAGTATGCCGCTGCCATCTGAATCATCGTACAGTTATAGCCCTGTCCGAACGAGTTCGTCGCAAGCTCCACCGGTCTCAAATTCTGCGCATCGTAAATCAGATTCTTCGTATCCGCCTCACCCGGAAGATCGATTCCGGTCTTTGCACCGAAGCCAAACATCTTCTGGTATTTAGAAAACAGCGAAGCCCCGCTCTTTGCCACAATCTGCATCATTGCATCATTGCAGGACTGCATCAAGGTCTCCTCAAGCGTCAGAACTCCATGTCCGCCTCGTCTCCAGGCATCACACTTGATCTGCACATCGGCAACCTCCTGAGAACCGTCACAGAAAAACGTGTCGTTCTGGGAGATGATCCCCTCCTCGAGTGCCGTTGCCACGGTGAAAATCTTCGACGGGGAACCCGGCTCATAGGTATCACTGATGCAATAATTTCTCCAGATCTGGTTCCATGCGACCTGCTGACCAAACGAGCGAATCTCATCGTCCGTATAATAAGAGCGCACCTGATCCTGAGTGATCGGTGTCTCCTCCTTGTGCTTTCGATTCCAGGTCGCTGTCGCCTCTTTCAGACCGAACTGCCAGATCTGATCGTCGTTAAAGCGATCCCCGATCACACGCGGATTGTTCAGATCAAACGTGCTTCCGCTCGCCATTGCGAGCACTTCCGCGGTATCCGGGTCCATGACAACAACGCCGATCTGCTTTGATCCCGTCTGCTGTTCCCATTCCTGAATCCGCTTCTCGACAGCATTCTGAATATTGACATCGATCGTCGATACAACGGTATTTCCGTTTGTCGCCGGTTTGATCACCCGCTCAAGGTTGGAATCGTCATTTAAGTATCCGTACTCGCGTCCGTTTGTTCCGATCAGGGAACTGTTGTAAGACTGCTCAATTCCGCCAAGTCCGCTGTCCGTGCCGGAAAATCCGATCACATTGCAGGCGAGGGAATTGTACGGGTAAAGTCTGCGGTACTCATCCTCAAACCAGACACCCTTTACGCGCGCCTTCGAGTCTGCCTTCGCATTTGCCTTGTTCGTCTCCTTCTGATAATTCTCAAAGTTTTCCTTATCATCATAGGAGAGTTTTCTCGCATAGCGGATGTACGCCTTATCCTTGTTCTCTGTGATCAGTGTGCGCATCGTATTCTCATCATATCCAAAGACATTCACCAGTGCCTGCACCGATGCATCCAGATAATTCTCCTCTTTTGACATGATCTGTTGCGGATCGATGATCAGGTTGTACACCTTCTCCGTCGTTGCCAGATATGTTCCATTGCGGTCAACAATGTCTCCGCGCCGATATGGGATTACACGGCTGTCATACGACTGCTGTGCCAAAACAATCTGCGTGTATTTGTCCTCATTTTTCGTGATAATCGAGTACAGTCTCCATGTCACAGCCACCGCAAGAAGGAGGATGATGATTCCCGTCATCGCCAGCTTCTCCTGCATGTATCTCACAAAAATCCGCTTTTTTCCGGAATTCTTTGCATTTGAAGCGGAGGACGTTCTTGAATCCTCCCCCTGATTTCCTGCGCCTCCGGTATATCCGGAACCCGAATATCCGGTGCGACCGCTGTTTCTATTGTTGCCTCTCATGTTGACTGCGCCTGCATTTCTTATGTTGCTGTTATTTTCTCTGAACCCTGCATTTTTCGCAGTACCCATAACTCTCGCACTGCTGATCGTTCTGGCTCTGCCGGCAGACTTCACTGCCAGCCCGCCGCCAACGCGATTTCTGGTATTCGTATTTCTGTCGCTATTGTTTCTGTTATTACTGTTGTTACTGCTGTTGTTCCTGTCGTTATTGTTTCTATTATTACTATTGTTGTTGCTAGTTCTGTTATTGCTAACTCTGCTGTTTTTGCTGGTCTTTTTGCGATTGCTCGTATTGCCGGTACGATTTTTATTTCTTTTTCCGGACTGATTCCGGGCATTCTTTCTGGAATCAGTGTTTCGGGATGTCCTCATTCTGTTTTACGTACTCGCTTTCTTTTTTGTCGTACAGACGAACCTGATCACGGTTCGCATATACCATCCCCAGCTCTTCCGTCGCAACCTTATAGATATGATCCAGATCAACCGATATGTTGATTCTCGTCTGAAGCGCATCGTTCTCCGATTTCAGACTCTCCACTTCCTGCTCCAGCTTCTCAATGTTGTGGATTCTTCCCGTAATCGTAGACTGCACCTGCAGATAGCTCACACAGATATAGAGCGCACTCATCGCTGCAACCGTCAATGCAAGAACGTAAGGCACATCCATTTGAAGCGCCTTCTCCTGATTCCGTCTGACAGCACGGCTGACTCTCCGCTTGTGCCGGATCTGGTTGCGTTCTTCCCGTCCCGGCTGGCGTGACGGCACTGTCTGTTCTACCGCAGTGCCATACACATAAGGTGGTTGTTTCATTCTTCTCTTTTCAGCCATACTATCCCCTCCCCGTCTTGGTTTGACGTTATTCTTTTTTCCTCTTATTTTCCCTTTTCCCTTTTTGTTTCCCGGTATCAATCTTTTTTTGTTCATCTCAATCAGCCGATTCTTTTGTCGTTGTTTCTTTCTCTTCCCTGTCATCTAATCAGCTGACACTTTTTCCAGTCCCTCTCGGGACTGATCACTCTTCTCCCCGCTCAAAAACGCGAAGTTTTGCGCTCTTTGCACGAGGATTCTCCTCCATCTCCACCTCGGAGGGAAGGATTGGTTTTCTTGTAATTACTTTTCCCTTACTCTTTTTCCCGCACATGCATACCGGAAATCCCGGCGGACAGATACAAGGATTCTCATTTGTCCGGAAACGGTTCTTCACGATCCGATCCTCAAGCGAATGGAAGGTGATAATGCTCAGTCTTCCGCCCGGAGCAAGCAGATCAATCATCGTGTCAATCGAGTTTTTCAGTACTTCAAGCTCCTGATTCAGCTCGATTCTGATCGCCTGAAACGTCCTCTTGGCCGGATGTCCTCCGGTCGCGCGCACCTTCATCGGAATCGCCGCCTTGATGACCTCCGTCAATTCCCCGGCTGTTTCAATCGGCTTCTCCTCACGCCTCTTTACAATGTGCTTCGCAATATTTTTTGCAAACTTGTCTTCCCCATAATCACGGATAATCCGGTAAAGATCGGATTCTGTGTAGGTGTTCACAATGTCTGCCGCTGTCTTTGTATTTCGCTGATCCATGCGCATATCAAGCGGGGCATTCTCATCCCGGTAAGTAAATCCACGCTCCGCTGTATCCAGCTGATATGAGGAAACTCCCAGATCCAGATAAATGCCGTTCACTTTCTCAATTCCCAGATCACTCAGGATCTGAGCAATATTCACATAGTTGCTTCGCACAACCGTAACATGATCCCCATACGGCTTCAATCGCTCTGAAGCTGCACGGATCGCATCGGCATCCTGATCAATTCCAATCAGGCGCCCTCCCTCTCCAAGACGTCTGCACACCTCCGAAGCGTGACCGCCTCCTCCGAGTGTTCCGTCTACATAGATGCCGTCCGGTTTTACCATCAGGCTGTCTATCGTTTCTTCAAGCAAAACGGATTTGTGTTCAAATGCCATCTTATCGTTACTCCCAGATCTTTCATGTTCTCACTATAAGCAAAAAAAGTGGAAAAACGCAGACCTGCAACCGTCAGACTCCATCGTCATTTATAACGGACTCATCCTTCGGCTACACTCTGAAATTTGCAAAAAATCCATAATTTTTTATGATTCTTTGCAAACCTTGCGCCACTGTTCACGTCCCCACGCAATCAGCGACAATTCTGCCACTTTGTCCCACTTCTCATACTTGTAGATTTATTTTAGTACATCCTTCTGAAAATTTCAAGAATATTTGAAAAAGAATGTGAACAAAGAATCTATTGTCCTTCAGACGTTATATCAAAATAGTGAAATAAAAAAACGACTGCTCTGTCGTTTTTTCCCCCCCTGACAGAAGCAGTCGTTTTTTTCCTGATCTCATCCGTTTTTCAAAATCCCTCCAGTATGTACTCCTCAATCAAATGATCTAGATCCACACTGTTCTGATAGACAGATTCGTAAGTTTCTCCCGATTCAATGCTGTGATTCAAAGCCTTTCTTGCCTTCTCGATCTCCAGTATCAACTCTTCTTTCGGAATTCTCATTTTTATGCCTCTCCTTTTGTCTTGCGCTGAATCAAATCTACGATGATTCCGAACGTTCTTTTTTCAAGTTTGTCAATCAGGTTGCGGAATTTTATTTTAGAATGAGGATTCTGTTGCCCACACCTTCCAGATGTTGTCTGCCATATTTCTATGTAATATCTTGCGATACCTCTTACAACATATGACTCAGCTTTCTGCGACGAACAATCAAATTTCCCACAGCCACAATCACCAAGGTCAGCGACAGTACCTGAGAAACCGGAAGTCCGGTTCCAAACAGGATCAGCTGGTCGGTTCGCAGACTTTCAATCCAAAATCTCCCTGTTCCGTATCCAAGCAAATAAATCCAGAGCATCTCCCCGTCAAATTTTTTCCGTTTCCGGTACCAGAGCATAAAGCACAGAAGCCCCAGATTCCAGCACGACTCATAAAAAAAAGTAGGATGAACCTGAATATACTCTACCCCCTGATCAACAATCATATGTTTCAGAACATCCGTATTCAGCATATTATCATTCACAATGGAACGCTTAATCCGCATTGCAAACAGGCTGTCCGTGTATCCTCCAAAGGCTTCCCGGTTAAAGAAATTGCCCCAGCGTCCGATAATCTGACCGGTCACCAGACCAAGCACTCCGGTATCCGCCATCGAGAAAAAGGAAACTTTCCGCATGCGGGTAAATACAATCAACGTAAGAACTGCGCCAATCACACCTCCATAGATTGCCAGTCCGCCTGCCCGAAGATTGAAGATCTCCAGCAGATTGTTTTTATAGTTATCCCATTCAAAAACCACATAATAAACTCTTGCCCCAATGATGGAAAAAATAATCCCATACAAAACAAAGTCCAGATACAGTTCCGGGTCCTGCCCTCTTCTCTTTGCATCTGACTGGGCAACCCAAATGCCTGCAAGCATTCCCAGTCCGATGATAATCCCATAGTAGGCAATCCGAAATCCAAATACAGAAATGCTGTTCGACAAATGCTGTATGGTAATTCCAAGGTGTACAAAGCTAATATCTGCACCTTCCATTGTGATACATGCTCCTTTCGATGTCCTCTCTATTTTACAGCCCCCACCTTCCAAAATCAAACACAATCGGACGACTTATTGCGCTATAATTCGACAGAAAAATTTTTCTTCCAGCGCAAGCTTTCTGACATCACTCCACTGTTCAACAGGAAAGCTCAAGAACTGCAAGTTCTATGCTACAAGTTCTCGGCATAAAAAGCAAGCGATTTTTCCGGACAAGACACAAAAGCTCCAACTATTTAGTCGGATTCTTCCACCAGACTATATTCCTCTCCGATGCTTCCACCCGCTCATCAAAAAACCTAATTTTTACATCTGCCTTTTTTGTCTCTCTTTGTCGAAATAAAATTAGATTTTTCTTTTGTCCTCATTATACTACAGACACGAAACGCAAAACCACCTTATTCCCCTGTTAATAAACTCTTTTTCCCCTATGCTTTTCTCAAAAATCTGCATCCTCGCAGTTCTCTCAATTTACTTTTTACTTTTCCTATGATATAGTAGATAAAAGTGTTTTCCAAATGTTTTATCCCATTTGTTCAGAAAATATCTGGGAAACAAAAAGATACGATAAGAATCAGGAGGCTTTTATAAAATGAAATTAGGTATTGTGGGACTGCCGAACGTCGGCAAAAGCACGCTCTTTAACTCTTTGACAAAAGCTGGCGCTGAGTCCGCCAACTATCCGTTCTGTACGATCGATCCGAACGTCGGAATCGTAACCGTACCGGATAAGCGTCTGAAACTTCTCGGAGATCTCTATCACTCCAAGAAAGTAACCCCGGCAGTCATCGAGTTCGTAGATATCGCCGGACTTGTAAAGGGTGCGTCCAAGGGTGAGGGACTTGGAAACCAGTTCCTTGCAAACATCCGTGAGGTAGATGCGATCGTTCACGTTGTCCGTTGCTTTGAAGATCCGAACGTTATCCACGTTGAGGGATCTGTTGATCCGATCCGTGACATCGAGACAATCAATCTGGAGCTGATCTTCTCTGATCTGGAAATTCTCGAGCGTAGAATTGCAAAGACCACGAAGTCTGCATTCAACGACAAATCTCTTGCAAAGGAGCTTGAGATTTTAAAAGAACTGAAGGCAATTCTTGAGGATGGCAAGCTGGCAAGCAGTTATGAGAACGATGACGAGGATGTCATGGCATTCGTCAACTCCCTGAACTTGCTGACCTGCAAGCCGGTTATCTTCGCCGCTAACGTAGGCGAGGACGATTTAGCAGACGACGGCGCAAACAATGCCCATGTTTCTGCTGTCCGCGAGTACGCAAAAGAGAACAACTCTGAGGTATTTGTCATCTGTGCCCGCATTGAGGAGGAGATCTCCGAGCTTGACGACGATGAGAAGCAGGAATATCTCGATGCCCTCGGTCTCGAAGAGTCCGGTCTTGACAAGCTGATCGCAGCAAGCTACCGTCTGCTCGGTCTGATCAGCTACCTGACCTCCGGTGAGGATGAGACCCGTGCATGGACAATCAAGGTCGGCACAAAGGCTCCTCAGGCAGCAGGAAAGATCCACTCCGATTTCGAGCGTGGATTCATCCGTGCAGAGGTTGTAAATTACCAGGATCTGCTCGACTGCGGAACCTACGCAAAGGCAAAGGAGAAAGGTCTTGTAGGACTGGAAGGAAAAGATTATGTTGTAAAAGATGGCGATGTAATTCTCTTCCGCTTCAATGTATAAGAATCATCCGCTGATTCATCGGACGTGTTGATAATGCGTCCTTCACATGGCAAATATGCAAAAACGGACAGAAGATTTGAAAGTCTCCTGTCCGTTTTTTATTCAAAGTATCTGGCACGCCAACCCCTTACAGATACTTCTTCATCATATCACAGCAGTCCAGAGTTGCAAAATAATCCTTTGCGGTCTCGGCTCTGCGGATCATCTTCACACTGCCGTCTTCCTTCAGAAGCAGTTCTGCGGATTTCAGCTTTCCGTTGTAGTTGTAACCCATCGCAAATCCGTGAGCACCGGTATCGTGGATCACGAGCAGATCTCCTCTCTCAATCTCCGGAAGCATACGGTCAATCGCGAACTTATCGTTGTTCTCGCACAGAGAACCAACCACATCGTACTTGTGATCGCACGGCTCATTTTCTTTTCCCATCACGGTAATGTGATGATAAGCGCCATACATAGCCGGACGCATCAGGTTTACTGCGCAGGCATCTACACCGATATACTCTTTGTAGGTGTGCTTCTCATGGATTGCACGGGTCACGAGACAGCCATACGGTGCGAGCATGAAACGTCCCATCTCGGTGTAGATCGCAACATCTCCCATTCCTGCCGGAACCAGAGTCTCCTCGTAAACTTTGCGAACTCCCTCTCCGATCACAGCGATATCATTCGGCTCCTGATCCGGGCGATACGGAACACCTACACCACCGGACAGGTTGATGAACTTGATGTGAGCGCCAGTCTCTTTCTGAAGACGAACAGCCAGCTCAAACAGAACCTTTGCGAGCATCGGATAGTACTCGTTTGTCACAGTGTTGCTTGCAAGGAAGGCATGGATACCGAACTCCTCAGCGCCCTTTGCCTTGAGGATCTTGAATGCCTCAAAGATCTGCTCGGTCGTCATTCCGTACTTGGAATCGCCCGGGTTGTCCATGATGTCGTTGCTGATCTTGAACATTCCACCCGGATTGTAACGACAGCTGATCGTCTTCGGGATGTATCCAACTGCCTGCTCTACGCTCTCGATATGGGTGATATCATCGAGGTTGATGATGGCTCCGAGATCATTTGCCAGCTTAAACTCCTGAATCGGGGTATCGTTGGAAGAAAACATGATGTCATGTCCGGAAAATCCAACTGCACCGGACATCATCAGCTCCGTTGCAGAAGAACAGTCGGTTCCGCATCCGTAGTCTTTCAGAATCTGAAGAATGTACGGGTTCGGAGTTGCCTTTACTGCGAAATACTCCTTGTATCCCGGATTCCATGCAAATGCCTCTTTCAGACGCTTTGCATTCTCACGGATTCCCTTTTCATCGTACAGATAAAACGGGGTCGGATAAGTCTTTGCGATTTCCTCTAACTGTTCCTTTGTCACAAATGGTTTCTTCTCCACTTTTGTATCTCCTCTCAGATTAATTTTCTGTTTTTTACTGTTTTTATAAATCTCTGTGAACAACTCGATCATCGAATAACCGAAGATTCCCACTTAAAAATCCACAATCAAACACTCAGACGCTTTTTCAAAACTTCCAAATTTTAAAATTCAAGAAGCCCGAAACAGGCTTCAATCTGTATGATTGTAACCTATAACGGGCTTCTTTGTCCAGTTCTATTTCATTATACCTGATATAACTCAAAAGAAGATTATTGGAATTAATCCACCACTACAACACGCATGATGTTCGTATAAGCAGCCGGCTCATGGCGATCTACCTTATTTACGACACCAGCGGTCACAACTGCGACATCACCAGCAGTCAGCACGTTCTTCTCCTTCAGAGTCTCTAAGGAAGACTCGATCAGAAGGTCGGTGGAATCTGCACGTCTTGCCTCATACGGCTTTACACCCCAGTATAACTGCATCTGGCGAACGGTCGTTGCGTTCGGAGACAGACCGATGATCTGAGCTGCCGGTCTCCACTTGGAGAGCAGGCGGGTCGTGAATCCGGTGATCGTCGGAGCGATGATTACCTTTGCCTTCAGATCATGAGCAGTTGCAACAGAAGAATAGCAAACAGCGTTAGAGATGTTGTGCTCGTTCTCTGCGCTTACCTTACGCTGACGATATGCATTGTAGTCAAGGAACTGTTCGGTTGTCTCACAGATCTGTGCCATCATCTTCAGAGCCTCAATCGGGTACTTACCCATTGCAGTCTCTCCGGAAAGCATAACAACATCGGTTCCGTCGTAAACAGCATTTGCAACGTCACCAACCTCAGCACGGGTCGGACGCGGGTTGCGGATCATGGAATCAAGCATCTGAGTTGCAGTGATAACCGGCTTACAAGCCTGATTACACTTGCGGATCAGCTCCTTCTGGATGTGCGGAACCTGCTCCGGCGGAATCTCTACGCCCATGTCTCCACGAGCTACCATAATGCCGTCACTTGCCTCGATGATCGCATCCATGTTCTCGATTCCCTCTGCATTCTCGATCTTGGAAATGATCTGGATCTGAGAACCAGCCTCGTCAAGAATTGCGCGGATCTCGCGAACTGCATCTGCGGTACGGATGAAGGAAGCTGCGATGAAATCGAAGCCCTGCTCGATACCAAACTGGATATCTGCCTTATCCTTCTCAGTCAGTGCCGGAAGCTTGATCTTGACGTTCGGTACGTTTACGCCCTTCTTCTCGCCAAGCTCACCGCCGTTTACAACCTTACATACGATGTCGGTTCCGTTTACTTCCTGAACGAGAAGCTCGATCAGACCGTCATCGATCAGGATGCGGTTTCCCGCAGTGACATCGCTGTTTAATCCATCATAGTTAATATAAACCATCTGGCTGTCGCCCACGATCTCGCGGGTAGTCAGGGTAAAGGTCTGTCCCTCTGTGAGAGTCACTTTTTTCCCATCTTTCAAAAGACCAGTACGAATCTCAGGTCCCTTGGTATCCAGAACCGCAGCGATCGGGAGACCGGTCTCTTCGCGAATGCTCTTAAGCATATCAAGACGCATCTTGTGCTCCTCGTAATCTCCATGAGAGAAATTGAAACGGGCAATATCCATTCCATTCTCTGCCAATGCCTTCATTACGTTACGATCATTGGTATTTGGTCCCATGGTGCAGATAATCTTTGTCTTCTTCATAACGACTCTCCTTCTATATATTGGTCAATGCTCATCATCCTTCGTCACATGTTTATGTGTATAAAGATGATCCTGACAATACTCATAATCCCCTTCGCACTTTGAACAGTAGCGGAACTCCAGATTTGGGTCATCCAGCTCTGTGCGCCCGCAAACAGCACAGCGATGGCGTGCCTTTCCGGGTGTCACAATCTTTGTGGCTTCTTTTTTGAAATTCTGCCGGCGCCGGATTTCGCTCGGCGCATACCGTCTGTTACTCTTATGATTGTTGCGTGTCAGCAATATAAAAATAATCACATTCGCCAGAGACATGATGATCTCCAGTCGTGTGCTCAAGGGTCCAAACACAAAACTGTACAGATAGACTGCACACTCTGCCACGGCAAGCCATTTTGCCTTGATCGGCAGAACAAAAAACAGCAAGAACTGGGCATCCGGGAAATAGATCGCAAATGCCAGAAAAATGGAAAAATTCAAAAATCCGGTCGTCATGACGACGGGCTGTCCCAGTAACAGATACACAACAAGACTCGCAAGCACCTGTCCGATCACGCCCATAAAGAAAAAGACGTTAAAGCGGAAAGCACCCCAGATATTCTCGAGCGTCTGCCCCAGACTGTAATACATAAACAGCGCAATCACTCCGACGAACACACTCGTCATCTTCATACTTCCGATTGCCGGAGGATAAATCAGAAAAGTGACAATTCGCCAGATCTGTCCGTGAAGAATCGCGATCGGATTCAGACACAGATAATTCCAGTAAAAATAAGGCTGAGCCATATAGAGCACCAGCCCGATTCCATAGAGAATCACAATGTAGTACATCAGATTCTTTATGGCATATCTCTGATATTTTCGTTCCAGATCATAAAAGAACTTCATTCAGTGAGTTTCCTTTCTTAATTAGAAGAGAGCTTTCTCTAAAAAACTTTTTCTAAAGAACAATTTCTTTGAAAAGATTTTTTTAGAAAAGATCTTTCTTCGAGAAAATCCATGCAACCACTCCGGTCAGGATCAGGCTGATCGCCATAACAATCCAAAATCCGTATGAAACCGTAGAAAACGGCATCCCGGTCGGACTGACATTCATTCCGTAAAAGCTCGCGACCATCGTCGGAATCGAAAGTACAATCGTGATCGTCGCCAAAAACTTCATCGCGATATTCAGGTTGTTGGAGATGACAGAGCCGAACGCATCCATCATTCCTCCCAGAATTCCGTTGTAGATATTCGCCATCTCGATTGCCTGCTTGTTCTCTATGATAACATCTTCCAGCAGTTCCGTATCTTCCTCATACTTCTTGATTCGCTCACTCTTCATCAGTTTCTCAAGAACCACTTCGTTTGAACGAAGGGATGTTGTGAAATATACCAAGCTCTTCTGAAGTTCCAGAAGCTCAATAAGTTCCCGGTTCTTCTGTGATTTGTGAAGCGTCGTCTCGACTTCCTCACTCTTCTTATCAATAATACGCAGATACTGTAAGTATTGCTGTGCATTCTTGTAAAGAA
This sequence comes from Brotaphodocola catenula, assembly GCA_020686985.1. GTDB lineage: Bacteria > Bacillota > Clostridia > Lachnospirales > Lachnospiraceae > Brotaphodocola > Brotaphodocola catenula. Next base: position 39,929 of record JAJEPU010000003.1, on the reverse strand, counting down.
TCTGCAAGATAAATCTTGTCTTCATGTGGGTGTAAAAGTTTTTTACTCGTCCGTCCATAAATGCGTTGAGTACCGGCGTTTCTTCGAGGCAGACTGTAATAATCAGATCACTTGTCATAATGATACCCATAGGGATCGTCACATACCAGTCTTTTTCATTTCTCTCCTCAATCGCAGGAATATCCACCAGAATCAGGCTGTAATTATCTTCAATCTCAATACGGGAACGTTCCTCTTCATCCAGAGGTGCTTTCACATCATCCGGATCGATCTCATAACGCTCGGCAATCTCCAGAATCTCTGTTGCCGTTGGGTCAATCAGAGAAATCCAGCATCCCGGCGTTGTCTCTTCCGTCTGACGGGTCACACCGTCCTCGGTTTTAAAAATACGAATCATTTCTGTTCCCTGCCTATCTGGATTCCGTAATTATGCAAACATTTCTGTCTGCGACGTTATCATTATAAATTCTGCCTGTATTTTTGTCAAACCCATTGCTTATCATTTTTCAATTTCTAACACATTTTCTATTTTTTCTTCACATTTTTTTTACAGAAGAGTAAATTGTAATCATATCCGTTTTATGTTAGACTAATACTCGTATGCCTTTTGGAATACTTCAATGTACATTTATTCAGATTTTTTATCAGCTTTTATAAGATTGCTAAAAAATTATCAAATTTATCAAAAAATTATCAAGTGCTATCAAGTAAAGTAAACAAGCTGCAAGGCTACAAAACATGCAATACGATAACGGTAAGCTTAAAAAAATAACTGTACATGTTCAAAAGAAAAGGAGGCAGGGGGATTCCCCCGCAGATATGAATTCACAGCATAATTTAAAAAACATAACAACGAAAGACCTAACTGAAAAAACTGAAAACCAAATGAAAACCTCTACACAAAATCAAACACCTTACACCTTGGGAATCGACATCGGTTCCACAACGGTTAAGATCGCCGTCTTAGACGATGACAATCACATATTATTTTCCGACTACGAGCGTCACTTTGCCAATATTCAGGAGACGCTCGCTCTTTTACTGAAAAAAGCGAAGGAACAACTCGGTCCCCTTGAGGTTCACCCGAGCATCACCGGATCAGGCGGACTCACACTCTCAAGCCACTTACAGGTGCCGTTTACGCAGGAGGTCGTTGCCGTCGCAACTGCGCTTCAGGACTACGCTCCACAGACGGACGTCGCAATCGAGCTCGGCGGTGAGGATGCCAAAATCATCTACTTTACCGGCGGAATCGATCAGCGAATGAACGGAATCTGCGCCGGCGGTACCGGTTCTTTCATCGACCAGATGGCTTCCCTGCTTCAGACGGATGCCTCGGGCTTAAACGACTATGCCAAGAATTATCAGATGATCTACCCGATCGCTGCCCGCTGTGGCGTATTCGCAAAATCTGATATTCAGCCGCTGATCAACGAGGGCGCGACGAGAGAAGACCTCTCCGCCTCGATCTTCCAGGCAGTTGTCAACCAGACAATCAGCGGTCTCGCCTGCGGAAAACCGATCCGCGGAACCGTTGCCTTCCTCGGAGGTCCGCTCCACTTCCTTCCAGAGCTGAGAAAAGCATTTATCCGGACGCTGAACCTCGATCAGGACCACATCGTCGCTCCGGATCACTCTCATCTGTTCGCCGCAGTCGGCTCTGCGATGAACGCAAAGGAGGACGTGACCGTTTCCCTCGATCACATGATCGATCAGCTCTCCTCCGGCATCAAGATGGAGTTTGAGGTCAAGCGTATGGAACCGCTGTTTGCGACTCAGGCAGACTATGACACCTTCCTTGCGCGCCATGCAAGCCATAGTGTAAAGAAAGGCGATCTGTCAACCTATTCCGGCGAATGTTTCCTCGGAATCGACGCCGGTTCGACAACGACAAAAGTTGCCCTCGTCGGTGAGGACGGAAGCCTTCTCTACCATTTTTATGACAACAACAACGGAAGCACGATTGCGACCGCCATTCGCGCGATGAGCGAGATCAAGGCTCAGCTTCCAGAGACTGCTCATATCGCCTGGTCCTGTTCAACCGGATACGGCGAGGCACTCTTAAAATCCGCATTCATGCTCGACGAGGGCGAGGTCGAGACGATCTCCCACTACTATGCGGCTGCATTCTTTGAGCCGGATGTAGACTGCATCCTCGACATCGGCGGTCAGGACATGAAGTGCATCAAGATCAAGGACGGCACCGTCGACAGCGTGCAGTTGAACGAGGCCTGCTCCTCGGGCTGTGGCTCTTTCATCGAGACATTTGCAAAGTCCTTGAATTACAGCGTGATTGATTTCGCAAAGGCCGCACTCTTTGCAGAGAATCCGACCGACCTTGGAACGCGTTGTACCGTATTCATGAACTCCAACGTCAAGCAGGCACAGAAGGAGGGCGCAACCGTCGCAGACATCTCTGCCGGACTCGCCTACTCCGTCATCAAGAACGCACTCTACAAGGTAATCAAGATCACCAGCCCGTCCGACCTTGGAACGCACGTTGTCGTTCAGGGTGGAACATTCTACAACGACGCAGTTCTTCGCAGTTTCGAGAAGATCTCCGGCTGTGAGGCAGTCCGCCCGGATATCGCCGGCATCATGGGTGCTTTCGGCGCTGCTCTGATCGCAAGAGAGCGTTGCAACCGCTCAAAGGGAACCTCGATGCTCTCGCTCGACAAGATCCTTGCGCTCAAATACGACACTTCGATGGCGCGATGCAAGGGATGTACGAACCACTGCGTTCTGACAATCAACCGCTTCGGCGGTGGTCGCCAGTTCATCAGCGGAAACCGCTGTGAACGCGGACTCGGCAAGGAGAAATCCCGCAAGGAGATCCCGAACCTTTTCGACTACAAGTATCACCGGATGTTCGACTACGAGCCTCTGACGAAGGATCAGGCACCGCATGGCACAATCGGAATCCCGCGCGTGCTTAACATGTACGAGAACTACCCGTTCTGGGCTGTCTTTTTCAAGGAGCTTGGTTTCCGCACCGTGCTCTCCCCACAGTCCACGCGAAAGATCTATGAGCTCGGCATTGAGTCGATCCCGAGTGAGTCCGAGTGCTACCCGGCAAAGATCGTTCACGGTCACATCAGCTGGCTGATCCGTCAGGGAATCAAGGAGATCTTTTATCCGTGTATCCCTTACGAGCGCAATGAGACCCCGGAGGCCGGCAACCATTATAACTGCCCGATGGTCACCTCCTACGCGGAGAACATCAAGAACAACGTCGAGGAGCTCGCAGAGAACAACGTTCATTTCATGAACCCGTTCCTCGCATTTACAAATGAGGAGATTCTGACGCGCCAGCTGATCGTCGAGATCGGCAAGGAATACCAGATTTCTTCGGTTGAGATCCAGAAAGCCGCACATCTCGCTTGGCTTGAGCTCTTAAAATCCCGCGAGGATATAGAGAAGAAGGGCGAGGAGACAATCGCATGGCTGAAAGAACATGGCAAACACGGAATCGTGCTCGCCGGTCGTCCTTATCACGTCGATCCGGAGATCAACCACGGAATCCCGGAACTCATCACTTCCTATGGAATGGCAGTTCTGACCGAGGACTCGATCTGTCATCTCGGTGAGGTTGAGCGCCCACTGATTGTCACCGACCAGTGGATGTACCATTCCCGTCTCTACAAGGCGGCCTCCTACGTCAAGAAGAGTGACTGTCTCGACCTGATTCAGTTAAACTCCTTCGGCTGTGGACTCGACGCTGTGACGACTGACCAGGTCCATGATATTCTCACCAAATCCGGAAAGATTTATACGGTGCTCAAGATCGATGAGGTCAATAACCTCGGCGCAGCGCGCATTCGCGTCCGCTCTCTGATCGCCGCTCTTCGTGTCCGCGACCAGAAGCACTTTGAGCGCAAGGTCGTATCGAGCGCTTACAACCGTGTCGTCTTCACCAAAGAGATGAAGAAGAACTACACGCTCCTGTGCCCGCAGATGTCTCCGATCCACTTTGAGCTGATTGAGCCGGCAATCCGCGCATTTGGATACAACATTGAGGTACTCCAGAATGACAGCCGAAATGCGATCGATGTCGGTCTGAAATACGTCAACAACGACGCATGCTACCCGTCGCTGATCGTCATCGGACAGATCATGGATGCCCTGCTCTCCGGAAAGTATGACCTCGACCACACCGCAGTCTTCATGAGCCAGACCGGTGGCGGTTGCCGTGCATCGAACTACATCGGCTTCATCCGCCGCGCGCTCGAGAAAGCCGGAATGCCTCAGATCCCTGTGATCTCAGTCAACGCAAACGGCATGGAGACAAACCCGGGATTCAACTTCACTCCGGGTCTGATCACAAAGGCCATGCAGGCAGTCGTGTACGGAGATGTCTTCATGCGCGTGCTCTATGCAACCCGCCCATATGAGAAGGTTCCGGGCTCCGCAAATGCCCTTCACGAGAAATGGAAGGCTCGCTGTGTCAAGAGTCTCTCAACCCGCTCCGCTGGCATGGTGGAATTCGGAAGAAACCTGCGTGGAATCGTCCGCGATTTCGATCGCCTTGAGCGCACCGGCGCGCAGAAGCCGAAGGTCGGCATTGTCGGAGAGATCCTTGTAAAGTTCTCCCCGCTCGCAAACAACCACATCGTCGAGCTGCTTGAATCTGAAGGCGCAGAAGCTGTGATGCCGGATCTGATGGATTTCCTGCTGTACTGCTTCTACAACAGCAACTTCAAGGCAGATCACCTCGGTGGAAAGAAGTCCACCGCCCGCCTGTGCAACCTCGGAATCTCCCTGCTTGAGTACTTCCGAAAGACTGCACGAAAAGAACTTGAGAAGAGCGAGCACTTCACTCCGCCGTCCCGCATCTGGGAGCTTGCAGACATGGCTAAAAACTATGTCTCCCTCGGAAACCAGACCGGTGAGGGATGGTTTTTGACCGGTGAGATGCTTGAGCTGATCCACAGCGGTGTCAAGAATATCGTCTGCACCCAGCCGTTCGGATGCCTGCCGAACCACATCGTCGGAAAGGGTGTCATCAAGGAACTGCGCCAGAGTCATCCGGATGCAAACATCATTGCCGTCGACTACGATCCGGGCGCAAGTGAGGTTAACCAGCTCAACCGAATCAAACTGATGCTGGCAACCGCACAGAAAAACTTGAAGACGACAAAATAATAATAATAACAAGAATAAGGGAATAAAAGAATTTAGAAATCAGAAATTAAAAATCCCTGCGAAAAACTCATAAAAAAATTTCGCAGGTAAAAAACCTCCGATCATCAGATTTTAAGTCTGACGATTGGAGGTTTTCTTGTTTTAACGTTTCGTTTTATTTTGTTTTTTCAGAATTTTCTCAGCTTCTATTCTTATTTTTTATCGTTGTTTTCCATTATCTATTTATCTGTTGTCCTTCCCTGATTTCTTTGTTTCTTCTCTCTCATCATTATCCTTCCTTAGCTTCTTCCATCATCTCCAAAAATTTCTTCACCTCCACAGGTACTCGTCCCTTTCTCCACACAAGCAAAATCTCCGTTGCAAGATCCGCGTCCTTGATCTCCCACGCTTTCAATTTTTCCGACTGTTTCAGCATCGAAGCCGGAAGAATCGCAATTCCAAGTCCCTTTTCTGCTATAACGAGTGCTGTACGGGCATCTTCACACGCGCAATAAATATTCTGCGTCACACCGGCTTTTTCAAAGACTGAGAGCATGTATTTTTGATAGCGACGGGAAAGAATCAGTGGCTGATCGATAAGTTCTCGTAAGGATACAGAAGTCTTCCCCTCAAACAACGGATACTCTGGAATCGCCATCGCAAGCAGTCGTTCCTTCGCAAGTGATTTTACTTCACAGCCACTGAGTGCAATCGGAGTTCGCAAGGTCGTGATATCGACCTGCTGATTCTCAATCTGCTCTTTCAATGTAAATGTAGACCCCTCATGAATATCGAATCGAATCTGTGGATATCGCCTTGCAAATTGCTGAAGATAGTCTGACATCATCGAAACCGTGGATGGCGTCATCCCAATATGCAAGGTTGTTGCCTGACTGGATTTTAGCACTTCACTCTTCGTCAGTTCTGTGAGTGTCAAAATCTTCTCTGCCTGTTCGTAAAGGGTTTTTCCCGCCTCCGTCAGCGTGATTCTCTTTGTTCCGCGCAGGAAAAGTGATACTTTCAACTCTTCTTCCATCATCTTAATCTGGTAGCTGAGCGGTGGTTGCGTCATATGCAGTTCTCTCGCCGCTCCGCTGATCGTCCCAGCTTCCACAATCGCACGAAAATATTCCAGCTGTTTGATTTCCATTTTGTTTCTCCATAAACATACAAATTTTATTTAATTTTGATATAAATTCAATAATTTACATATATCTTATCGCTTGCTATACTTGAAATCAAGAAAAATAATAAATAAAAGAAAGGAACAAAAACGATTTCCATGAAACGAGTTGATTTTGAAAATGGAACGATAACCGGCAACATCCTTGGGGCAACCCTCCCGATGCTTGTCGCCCAGATTCTAAACTTACTGTACAATATCGTGGACCGCATTTACATTGCCCGCATCCCAGGAGAGGGAACGACCGCACTCGGAGCTGTCGGACTGTGCTTTCCACTCATTGTCATCATCACCGCATTTTCCAACCTCTTCGGAAGTGGTGGTGCCCCTCTCTTTTCTATTCAGAGAGGACAGAAAAATCAGCAGAATGCAAGACACCTTATGGCGACTTCGTTTACCATGCTCTGCTTCAGTGCGGTTATTCTGATGGGAATCGGACTAATCCTTTCTCGTCCACTTCTGATTCTGTTTGGCGCATCCGAAAACGCACTGACCTACGCTCATCCTTATCTGACGCTTTACCTGATTGGCACGTTTCCGTCGATGATTGCTGTCGGAATGAACCCATTTATCAATGCTCAGGGGTACTCACTGATTGGAATGTTTTCTGTCACAATCGGAGCGATCGCCAATCTGTTGCTTGATCCACTCTTTATCTTTGCACTTGGCTTAGGTGTGCGTGGAGCCGCAATTGCGACTGTCATTTCCCAGTGTCTGTCCGCTCTCTTTGTGCTGTATTTCCTCACAAAAAAGGCAGAACTGAAACTGCGTTTTCTTCGTAAAAGTGAATGGAAAGGCTCTGTCGCTTCTGCAAAGGAAATTATCAGTCTTGGAACTGCCGGATTCATCATGCAGTTGACAAACAGCCTTGTAACAATCTGTTGCAACCATGTTCTTTTCGTCACCGGAGGCGATATCTATATCTCCGTCATGACGATTGTATCGAGTGTCCGTCAGCTCGTGGAGACCCCGATCTACGCGATCACCGAGGGCTCCTCCCCGATTTTAGGTTACAATTATGGAGCCAGACGTCCTGCGCGTGTGAAGAATGCCGGTGTGGTCATGGGACTTTTGATTCTCGGCTACACCGCTATTATGTGGAGCTTTATCATCCTGATTCCGGATACCTTGATCCGTGTTTTCAGTTCCGACGCACAGCTGGTACAGGATTCTGTTCCTGCTCTGAAACAATATTTTGCCGCATTTATCTTTATGGATCTGCAATACCTCGGTCAGACCGTATTTAAATCCTTAAACAAAAAGAAGCAGGCGATCTTCTTCTCCCTGCTCCGCAAAGTCTTTATCGTTGTACCGCTGACCTACCTGATGCCGTATGTGCTTCATATGGGAACCTCAGGAGTCTTCCTGGCAGAACCGGTATCCAACCTTATCGGCGGAAGCCTCTGCTTTATCACGATGCTGTGCATGGTACTGCCGGAATTAAAGCGGATGGAACTGGAAAAGTAATCTAGCCAAAAACAGGGCGCATGGGGAAATCCCCATACGCCCTGTTCTTTATATGATTAACTCAGCTCTTATTCAGATACGCATTTTCGATCTTAAATACCACAGAATTTTTTATACCTGACCATCAGTTACGCAGGCATCAATCTTTGCAGAGTATCCCAGAGTACCCTCTACGGTGGTCATCTCGGTGATCTTGCTGTCAGATGCGCCCGGTACACGGAAGTCATGGTTGTCCAGTCTTACAACCGGGGTCTCAACCGGCTTCTCGAGCTGTGGAACATAGTCATACGGATAACGGTAAGCACGGTATACCATCTCACGCATGCCCTTGAACGGTGCGATGAACTCCCAAACAACTTCCTTGTCCGGAGTCACCTCGAACATTCTCATATAGCAGCCTTCACAGATCAGGGTGTTGCCGTTTGGCAGACGCTGTGCGGAGCTGATCAGCGGGCTGTAGAACTTGGAGTCTGCAACGATGCCCATCATACCGCCGAAGGTACGACCGGAGAACTCCCAAACAACTTCCAGAGTGGTCGGGTCAATTTCCAGAACACGAGAGTGGTCACGCAGATCTGCCTTACCACCATCACGGCTGCAACGGCTCGGCATACCATATCCAGCCCATCCACCGTTATCGAACAGAAGGATGTTGCCCTCACCCGGAAGTCCCTTCGGGATCATATGGCAGTGATGCTGACCGATGATCTGGCCGATGATTCTCAGCTCTTTGGACTCGGTGAAGTCCGGACCAATCTTCCAAACGATCTTACCGGTCTTCTTGCTGATGATTGCCATGATGTTTGCCTCACGAGCATCCCAGATGATGTTCTCCGGGTTGAATCTCTCGTCTCCTGCATCATACCACTTGTTCGGTCCAAGTACGCTCATGGAGTTGATGTGCATCCAGTCGCTCTGTCCGCCACCATTCTCATGGATGTTAGGGTTACGAGCCAGAACGTTCTTTGCGATCTCGCTGAAGCCTAACTCGTTGAAGTGCTGGCTTACATGCCACTCCCAGACGATATTGCCTTCCCAGTCAACCTCGATGAAGACATCATCCAGCAGACGATGCTCACTGATCTTCTTGTTGTAAACATCCTCATGGCACAGGATCAGAGTATTACCACTCTCAGTCTTTGCCTCCATGCCCGGAACATAGTAACCAACCGGGTTACCCTCTCTCTGGTAGTCATGGTGCTGACGAGCGATCCATCTCTTGTCGCCATCATCATCTACGAGCTCTTTCTTATCGAATTTCCATACTACTTTACCATCCCAGTCAACCTCTACAACATCGGTCTGGTCCTGATAACCGAACTTCGGATCACGAAGTCCTAAGCTACCCATCAGATAGCCACCCGGAAGCAGTTTGTTCGGGAATCCCTGAACATCCTTCCAAACCTTCTTGACGTTACCATTCATGTCGACCAGAACAGCACCAATTCCCTGACACTGCATCAGCGTATAACCGCTCCATGCCTTCTCCGGATCATAAATTGTTGTTCCCATCGGGTATACATTGTAAAGTCCCATTGCGAAAACCCTCCTTCTATGATGTCTTGGTTATTTATCTTTTGTCAAATCTCCCCCAAAGAAAAGACTTGCCAGAATTCTTATTAAATATAAGTAGTAATCTTATCTGAATGAAATTCTAAATTAATGATTTAGAGATTTAAACATACTTCTCAATCATGTCGGCGTACTCATCTTCCTCATGATTGCCTGCCAGCTTCTCCTTCAGCTCGCCATTATCGAAAATGCAAACCTGCGGAACGCCCTTCATCATCATCTTCTCAAATAACTGCTGTTCCTCTTCTACATCAATCTCATAAAACGGAATCTTTCCTTTATAATCTGCTTCCAGATCGTCCAGAATTCCATGAATACCCTGACATACATGACAGCTCTTTCTGGAAAATACAACCAGACAGGTCTCTCCATCGTTCTCTACATACTCACGAAATGCAGTTGTATTTAACTTCTTCATGATATCTTCCTCCTATTAAAAAACACGTCTTAATACGCTTTTTTTTTCATGTTTTTCAAATGTTTCACTGACATTGATAATAGTATAACATTTTCTTTGTACATAAACAATAACATATGCTATGGATTTTTCAGAAAAATATGATAAAATATTAATGTAGACTGTCGTGATTAGATAAAAGCGCAGAGCTGTATTGTTTTTTGAAGTCTGGAGGGAATATTATGGATGCAATGTATGATCTGATTATTATTGGAGGCGGTCCGGCAGGACTCGCAGCTGGAATATATGGCGGACGTGCCCACTTGAAAACTCTGATTCTGGAAAAAGGAACCGTTGGCGGACGTGCCTACACGACCCGCGAGATTGTAAACTACCCGGGTGTCGCTGATACCTCTGGTCCGAACCTGACTCAGGGTATGGCAGAGCAGGCTGAGAGCTTTGGCGTAGAGATCAAGCGTGAGCCGGTAAAATCTATGGATGTAACCGGAAATATCAAACTTGTCAACACCCGCAGACACCAGTACGGTGCAAAGGCAATCGTGATTGCAACCGGAACTTCTGCCCGTGTACTCGGAATCCCGGGCGAGCGTGAGCTTACCGGTCAGGGCGTTGCCTACTGCGCAACCTGTGATGCAGAGTTCTTCAAGGATCAGCATGTTGTTGTCGTTGGAAGTGGCGACCAGGGTATTGAGGAAGGCATGTACATTACCAAGTTTGCAAGCCGTGTCACCGTTGTCGTTCTGCACGACGAGGGAATTCTCGACTGCAACCGTGAGTCCGCAGCCAAAGCATTCCAGAATCCGAAGATGGACTTCATCTGGAACAGCGTCCTCGCAGAAGTTTGCGGTACCGATGAGGTTACCGGCGTCAAGATCAAGAATATGAAGACCGGCGAGATCACCGATTTCCCGTGCGACGGAGTCTTCTTCTTCGTAGGCATGATCCCGGAGACTAAGTGGTTACCGGAGGAGATCGCAAAGGATTCCCGCGGTTGGCTTCAGGTTAATGACCGCATGGAGACCAGCGCACCGGGCGTATACGCTGCCGGCGATGTCCGCGAAAAATATCTGCGTCAGGTATCGACCGCAATCTCTGACGGAGCTGTCGCTGCAACCGCAGCAGAGCGTTACATCGAAGATGTCGATGATTTCGAGAAGCGCGTTCTCGGTCAGGGTGACTGTGTTGTCCTCGGCTTCTGGAGCCCGGAGTTTGAGGGAAGCCTTGACGCAATCGGCAAGCTCTCCACTGACAAGACCGTGATGGAGATCGATACCACCCGCAACAAGTATCTCGTAAACCGCTACCACATCACTCTTGATGAGAACCATCCGGCAGTTGCCATTATGGTCAACAACCAGGGTGAGGTTGTGGAGACACTGCTGTAATTTACGATGTGATGAATTATGAATTGATGGATACAATTCATTTTAATCAAGTAAAAAACCAAGAAGGCGGATGCATCCACGATGCACCCGCCTTTCTCAAAAAAACACATAAAAAATACAGCCGAGATTAAGAAAAACCAGATTTATGTTTTCAGATCGTCGTGCATGTTTTAGATTATTTTTATTCATACACACAGCATAGCATTATATGCATTAAATCACTTTTTATCAAACATCTATCAGATATAATACATATCACAGCCGTAGGCGCTGTATTCCTCCGCCTCTTTGACCAGATCTGCAAGTGTGAGCTTGGTGAGAATGTTCTCAAGCTCCTGATTCACTCGGTCAACGATGAGTTTCTGCACGGCTCTTGGTGCGCCCTGAGACTTGCAGTTCTCCGGAATCTCCTCATCCTCAAGACGGAACGAGCCCTCGAGCACCGTCACGATCTCTGCGACACAGATCTCCTTCGGATCACGGCTCAAGAAATATCCGCCCTGCGGTCCCTTGACGCTCTTCACAATTCCCGCTTTCCTGAGACTCGCAAATACCTGCTCCAGATACTGCGGAGAAATTCCGTTGCGCTCTGCCACATTTCCAAGCGCCACCTGCTCATCCCGTGAATGGATCGCCAGATCGATCAGTGCCCGAAGCCCGTATCTGCTCTTCATGGAAAGTTTCATGAAATTTTACTCCTCTCCGAACAAAGGTGTGGAGTAATAGCGGTCTCCATTATCCGGAAGCAGAGCTACGATCGTCTTACCCTTGTTCTCCGGACGCTTTGCAAGCTGGATTGCTCCGTAGAGTGCGGCACCAGAAGAAATTCCGACTAAAACGCCCTCTTTCTTTGCAAGCAGTTTGCCGGTTGCGAATGCATCCTCGTTTGCTACGGTAAATACCTCGTCATATACCTTGGTGTTTAAAACATCCGGAACAAATCCTGCACCGATTCCCTGAATCTTATGCGAACCGCTCTTGCCCTCAGACAGAACCGGTGAGCTTGCCGGCTCAAGTGCAACGATCTTCACGTTCGGGTTCTGGGACTTCAGATACTCGCCAACACCAGTCAGGGTACCGCCGGTACCAACACCTGCGATGAAGATGTCTACCTTTCCGTCTGTATCGTTCCAGATCTCCGGACCGGTTGTCTTTCTGTGGATTGCCGGGTTTGCCGGGTTTGTGAACTGTCCCGGGATGAAGCTGTTCGGGATCTCCTTCGCAAGCTCCTCAGCCTTTGCGATTGCGCCCTTCATGCCCTTAGCGCCCTCGGTCAGAACAAGCTCTGCGCCGTATGCCTTGAGGATGTTTCTGCGCTCTACGCTCATCGTCTCCGGCATCGTCAGAATCAGACGATATCCTCTGGATGCTGCGATCGATGCAAGACCGATACCGGTATTTCCGGAGGTCGGCTCGATGATAACAGAACCCTCTTTCAGGATTCCCTTCTCCTCTGCATCCTCGATCATTGCCTTTGCGATACGATCCTTAACGCTTCCTGCCGGATTGAAGTACTCCAGCTTTACCAGAACCTTTGCCTCAAGTCCCAGCTCCTTCTCAATATTTGTCACCTCTACAAGAGGGGTATTTCCAATCAGATTCTGAACTCCCTTATAAATATTAGCCATATTCGTTCCCATCCTTTCACTGATTTGATTTTTCATAATTGTCTTGCGCCTTCACGGCTACAAAATCCATCCAACTCTTTATTCTTAGGTTATCCTACTTATTTACTAGGAATTGTCTGTATTATAATCCTGCTTTACCTATTTGTCAAGTATGTTTTATAGGTTTTATTAAGGATTTTCATCCAAAAAGAGATTCCCCAAAAAAAGGGAATCTCCTCTCTCATCACAATTCGTATTCTCATTCTCACGTTTCCGGATACTCGATGATATAGTGATCATAGGCATTGATGACTGTCGTATTCTGATACTTGTCCTTGCGCTTAAACCCTTTTCCATAGGTTGCATGGACATGACCGTGAATGAAAAACTTCGGCTGATACTTCTCAAGCAATTCAAGAAAGCAGGCAAAGCCCTGATGCGGAAGATCTTCCATATCATTCAGTCCTTTCGCCGGAGCATGGGTGAGCAGAATGTCAAATCCCTTGCGTCTGCGAAGTTTCAGCCAGAGATGGCGAATTCTCTTCTCCATCTGCTGTTCCGTGTACTGATTCACAGCGTCCTGGCGGTAGCGCATCGAACCGCCGAGCCCGAGAATCCGGACTCCCTTGTACACATAGATGTCATCTTCAATGCAGATACATCCGCCGATTCTCTCTTCTTTGTTCCAGTGATCATGATTTCCCAGCACATACAGCACCGGCGCACGGCTGACTGAGGCAAAAAAATCAAGATAATTTCTCCTCAAATCCCCACATGCCAGAATCAGATCAACATCTCTGATCTTTTCCGGATCAAAGTGCTCGTACAACACTTTGGATTCGTCGTCTGCCAGTACCAATATTTTCATAATTTTTCCCCTTGCCCTATCTCCTCATTTTCTCTGTCAGACACACTTAAGATATTCTCTGTCCCTCTACTTTAGATAACATTTCAAGTCGACGCTTGCGAAGCGTATGACTCAGAAGGGATTGTCTCCCCTCCTTTAGAAATTTTGCGATCTCCCAGATATCGAAGAGGGGGACATCCACTCTGAGTCAGGCATGCTCCAGTTTCAAGCGAATCTGTGGCTGAATCTCATCCCGGAAATACTCAACCGGCGGAATCTCTCCCACGATATTCTCAGCCAGCCAATCCATCCGCACAATCTCCTCCGGTGTCAGACTGCGTCCTTCCTCTCCCACGATAATTCCATTCTGGGCGGAAATCGGTCCCTCAAACGGTTGGAACGAGCCACTGCGGATCGAGCTCTTCAAGAAACGAATCAAACGTTTTGTGTACTGTGGCAAATTCTCCGTACATACCACATCGAGCACATCGGCAGACATGCCCCACCAGAAGTTGACCGCCTTCTTTCCCTTCAAATCCTTCGAGTCGAGCGCACCACGGCAGATCAGGCGGACAATGCGCTCATAAAATTTCCCCCAATCACAGAGCGTTGTCGCCAGGTTCTCAACCTTTCCGTCCTCACACCGATGGAAGAGACCAAACTCTCTCGATGCCATATTCGGCGTAATCATATCATTTCCGGAGATATATCGGATTCCCTCTTTCTCCCAATCAACGGTGTCGTACTCCGGACGGATGCCCGACCAGCGCAGATAAACCTTTGCACGCGGATTGATCATTCTCGCGCCCATCGCAAACGCATTGATACTGCTGATTCTCCCATAGCTCGGAAAATCTCCGAGATAGCCGAGCTTCTCAGAATCGCTCATCGCTGCCGCCAGCGCTCCCATCAGGAACTTCGCCTCATAGATACGCGTATAATACGTATAAATCGAAGTGTAGGAAATATTTACGGAACAGTTGAAAAAACGGACGGATGGATGATCCAGCGCCGACTTCACACAGGAGAGTGCCATCTGTGGCATTGTTGCAAAGATTACGTTGCATCCCTCTTTCACTGCCTGCTTGATCGCCTCATCGACCTGTTCCTCAGTCTCCGCATTCTCAAAAATCGCCGTCTTGAGTCTTCCATCAAAACACTGCTCAAGGTACATGCGTCCGAGCTCCTGTGAATAGACTCGGCTCGAGTGTTCGCGGTCACGTGCATAGATGAAACCAAGTTTGAGCATCTCCGGCTCGATCGACGGGCGGAACCAGTCCATCAGGCGGGACGGAGCTGCCGCCTCTGCTTCCTCCGGCTGTTGAACGACTGCAATCTTTCCACCGCGTGACTGCTGAAGCAGTTCCTCCCAGATCTTGTTCAAATCCTGCGTCATCTGATCCGCCGTGCGATCTTTGATCTCTTCATATCCATAAATCATCACATAGTCAAGAAAGGCATCCGATGCCGTCATCTCCATGTCTTCTGAGCGTTTCTCCTCAAACACTTTGGAAAAACGGTCATGGGCACTCTTAAAATACTGCCTCTCATCTTCCGTCCAGACCTCTCCCGGCTTCTTTCCCATCTCCTCGAGAAGTTTGTTGTAACGTCCCTCCTCGCTGAACCAGACATCCGAGTTGAAGGACACCTGATAAAAATCCAGGAATTCATAGTAGAGTCGGATGTCCTTATCATCTGTCCGTCTCGGAATCAGGCGGATCACCGATGCTGAAATGCTGTATGCATGCACATATTTGAGAACGCTGACACGCTTATTTCCCTCCTGCACATAGTAACGGTTCATAAACTCATACGCCACAATCGGGTCATGAATTCCCTCTTCGATCTGATGATCGTAAAGGTACGCCCACTTTGCTCCGAACTCCGTCTTTTCTCCGAGAAGAGGCATGAAGTTGCCGGCAAATGCCTCCGTCCTTCCCTGTGTCTTCGTTCCCACAATCTTCTCAAGTGGAACATCGATCACGCCAAGATTCACTTCCGAGACAATATCTGTGTTCGCAAGAATCTGATCCAGCACCGGAAGATACGGGTACTCACCTTTTGAAACTGCGAGCTGATACTGTTTTCGTCCCTGACGAAGCGCGCCGATGTAATCATATAAAGCCATGTTCTTCTGCCATCCTTTCTGTCTGTTTTTCTGTATTTCGTTTTTTATTTTATTCTTATATTTTGTTCGTATATTGAGTGACAAAACATTACGACAACAGCTTCAACAGTTCCTCCCTGCTCAAAGAAGTCAGCGAGAGCGTCTCGCCCTCAATGACCTGGCGTGCAAGATCCTGTTTCTGCTCCTGAAGTCTGAGGATGCTCTCCTCAATCGTATCCTTCATAATCAGCTTGAATACCGATACCTGTTTCTCCTGCCCGATTCGATGTGTGCGGTCAGTCGCCTGATTCTGAGCTGCGACATTCCACCACGGATCGTAGTGGATTACGATATCTGCCGAAGTCAGGTTCAGTCCCGTGCCACCTGCCTTCAATGAAATCAGGAAAATCGGCACCTCATCGCTCTGGAATGCACCAGCAAGTCGAATTCGCTCCTCCTTCGGGGTAGACCCCGTCAACATATGATAGGAAATTCCCTCCTTCGTCAGGCGCGTCGCGATTCGCTCTAACATCGAAGTAAACTGGGAGAACAAAAGGATCTTGTGACCTCCCGCAATTCCTCCCTGAATCAGTTCGACACAGGTATCGAGCTTTGCGGACGCTCCGCGGTAATTCGTATAGCAGAGTGCCGGGTCGCAACAAATCTGGCGCAGTCTCGTGAGTCCCGCCAAAATCTGAATCCGGTTCTCCCCGATTCCGCCGTCCATATTCTGAATCTCTTCCTTCAACTGCATTGCCGAAGCGCGATAGAGATCCTGCTGGGTCGCCTCCGCCTGCGAGTAGACCACAGTCTCGAGCTTCTCCGGAAGCTCCTTGAGGACATCCTGTTTCATTCGACGCAGGATAAACGGTCCGGTCAGCCTTCTCAAATCTTCCAGTGCCCGTCGATCACCGTCGCGCACGATCGGAAGCTCAAATTTCTTCTTAAATCCTGAGTAGGTGTGCAAAAATCCCGGCATCAGATATTCAAAAATGCTCCAAAGCTCGCTCAGTCGGTTCTCAATCGGCGTTCCGGTCAGCGCAAACCTTGTCTGAGACTGGATCATCTTGACTGCTTTTGCGCCCTGAGTCGCCGGATTCTTGATGTACTGTGCCTCATCTAGAATCTGGAATCGGAATTTCCGATCCTGATACCACATCACATCCCTCTTTAACAGATCGTAGGAGGTGATCAGGACACCCGGTCCTACTTCCTTGAGCACAGCCTCACGCTCTCCTGCATTTCCTGCGACGGTCTGAACCGGAAGAGCCGGTGCGAATCGCCGAATCTCCTGCTCCCAGTTGTAGACAAGAGATGCCGGGCAGACAATCAGAAACGCAGAATCAGGATTTCTCTGTGTCTCATCGAGCAGGAGTGTGATCACCTGAATCGTCTTTCCAAGACCCATGTCGTCTGCAAGAATTCCGCCAAAGCTCCACGCATCAAGCGTTCTCATCCAACGATATCCCGTCTTCTGATATTCTCTAAGCACCGGACGAAGCGTCTCCGGAATCTCATAGTCACTGTCCTCCACCGACTTCATCCCGCGCACAAGCGCCTTGAACAAATTATCGCGGTAAAACGTGATTCCGCTTCCTTCCTTGAGCACACTGTCAAGATACAGAGCGCGAAACGCGGGCACGCGAATCTTCCCTTCCGCAAGCAGGGCACGATCGACCTCAAGCCCATCGACAAGGCGGGCAACCGTGACCATTCCGCCGGCATCGAGGCGCAGAAATTCTCCACTCTTCAAACGATAATATGGTTTTTTCGGATCATAACCCGCAAGAATCTTCTGAAACTGTTCCGACGTCATTCCATCCGCCTCGACATCGAGATTGAGCCAGCCCTCCTGTGCCTGGACACGGACTTCAACGGAAGGTGGCGGAAGCACACGGATCTTCTTCGCCGAATCGGACATATAGACCTCACCGAGCACCATGAACTCTTTCATGCCCTCATTCAAGAGCCGATACATCCCATCGTCATCGTTGCGAATCAATAATGTCTGGCTCTGCTCATCCTGATATTTAAAATAGCGCGTGATGACCTGACTGATCCGGAATTCTCCCGGAACATCCCTGCACACCGTTCTCGGAACCTTGTCATCCTCAATCGGCTGGAACGAGAAATCTCCATAAGAAAGCACCGGCTTCATCGTCAGCACTCCCGACGCCGGACTGTCAAACGAGAACGAGGCGCGAAGTTCCTGTGGGCGATAGCTCTCAAGATCGATATCCTTGACGTCCATCTGCGTGTATGGAAGAATCTTTTTTAACACTCGCTCATAAAAAAGAGGCATATCCCGATCCTGAATCTCCATCGTGTGACTGCGCCTGTCCTTGAGCATCTGGGAAAGAAAAATGTCCATCTGTGCCGAGACAAGCGGTTCCATGCACATCAGATGCAGACCGATTCCAACATACCAGCGCGTCTCACCCGAAAATCCATAGATGTTCTCGTCCACATGGATCTTCACACCGTCACGTCCTGCGCGCTCTATCTGAACCGGTATCGGAATCAGCTCTTCTCTGACCTTCATCTGCATGCTGTTTCCCTGAAGATCCTCAACCTCCAGCTCTCGCCCCTCCATCAGCTTGAAGAAGCGGTCACGATTGCCCCTGCTCAAATTCAGCTCCCGAAGTTCTTTGACTGTCACAAAAGAGCTTTTCCGAAACTGCTCAAAATGCTCCTGATAGACATTGACAAGCTCCATCAAAAAAGCACAGAGCGGTCTGTCCTCCTCGACAAACGAGTCGAGGCTGTGGTGGAAACTCAGCGTCTTTCCATAAGAAATCTGGGTTCCGCTCTCAACCGCATGGACAAACTCCGCGAGATCTTTGACAACATACGTCCGATCCCGCCCGATCTTAAATTCGAGACTTGTTCCCCCATCTCTCTTCAAAATCAGTCTCGGAATCAGGCAAATTCCGCGCACTTCTCCCTCCTGCACAATCTGGGCAACCTCACGGTTTGTGTATTCCCGAATCATTGTGCGGATCTCCTGGGAGGTCATGACCGGTCTGCCATTCTTGATCGCCTGTTCTTTCTGCCAGGCCTCCCAGACAAACTTTTCATGCTCACACATTACATATTTTTTCAAACCAGTCTTTACACAAGAACAAGAGTAGCCGTTCAGCTGACTACCCTTGACAAAAAGACTTATTTCATAATGATTGCCCGCGTCTTCTACCGACGCCTGAACCCCAAGTTCTCCTTTCCAGAAAGTGCTGGTTTTCATTTCGGTAATTTTCATACGGTTTTCCTTCCGGACGATCCGGACCAGATCGTCTCGGTCTATCCTTTCACAGGCTGTATGTTATCGGAACTGTCTCCCATCCGAAAAGCCTTTAAATCCCCCTCTCTAAAGCGATTTAAAGCGAGGAAGGCATCCACTCTAAGTTTATCCTTGCATTTCCTTTTATTGTACTTGATTCCCGACCATTTTTCAATACCGAAACGCTTCCTCTGTCCACTTCCCGCAAAGATCTCCGATTGTCATTGCCATTACCGCATCTTGTTTTCCTTTAAATAGCAGGATACCTCATACGGCCAGTCTGTCTGAAGAATCTGTACGCCACGGCGAACCAGCTCTTTCCAGCCCTTGTCTCCGCCATAGCGCAGAGACAGAAGATCGTCATATCCTGCACCGTAGACAAGGCGTTTTGCCAGACTTAAGGAGTTGCACCAGATCTTGATCTGATGATCTTTCAGCCACTGAAAACTCTCTTCTGAGAAAATCGGCTCATCCACAGCGTGAGGCAGAATCTCAACCGCCGGAACAGATGCGCACTCGTCCAGCTCTAACAGCTTCGGGAAGAGCTTCGGATCTCCGCACATCGGAATGAAGATGCAATCGCTGTGTGTCTTTGCCCACTTCATCGGCTCCTCATCCTTGAGATAGAACTTGAAGATCGCCTGATCGACCATCTCCTTCTCGCACAGAAGCTCGTAAACCTTATCCCAGCAGTCCCAGCACTTGTCGAGAACGAGAATTGTCTTGTCCTTCAGCCTGTCAAGAATCTCATCAAATGTCTCGATTCCCTCCACGCAGATCTCTCCGACGTAGTTGTAAACCGGCATCGCTTTCAGCTCTTCCAAGGTGTAATCACCGATCTTTCCGTCGTTGTGGAACAGACGCTTCATATCATTGTCATGATGACCGACGATTCGTCCGTCCTTTGTCTCTTCCAGATCCATCTCTACCATGTCAGCGCCCTCTCCGATCGCAGTCAGAAAGGCGAGAGAGGTATTCTCCATCACACTCGAAGAAAATTTTCCACGATGTGAAGCGATCAGAACGTCATGATTCTCCACATCGTATAATTTTTTCATTGTCTCCTGATATGCCTTTGTCTCCATCATCTTCACCTCAGCGTTTTTATCGTACCCTTTCTGTTTCTTTTCTCTCAACTCCTATGACTGCCCGCTGATCGTCTATCGTCTCATCAAGCAGGCAATCCGTTACTTCGTTCTCGTCCGCTTTCATTAACATTAAGCAGTCATACTTACTTCACAGCACTGTCCATAGCACCCTTTACGAAGTACTTCTGTAAGAAGATGTATGCCATTACCGGTGGAAGCACTACGATGAATGCTGCCGCTGCTGCCGCACCCAGATCCTGTTTGGAATCCGTAAAGAAGGTGCTGATTGCCAGCGTGATCGTCCGCATTGCCGGTTTCTGCAAGAAATACAGCTGGAACTGATAGTCATTCCAGATTCCAACACCGTTCAGGATGATAACGCTGACGGTCGTGGATTTCAGACACGGAAGGATGACATAGAAGAAGGACTGCATCATGCTACATCCATCGATCATTGCCGCCTCATCGAGATCCTTCGGAATGCTCTTGATAAAGTTGCTGTACATGTAAATTGCCATCGGAAGATGGAAGGTTGCAGATACAATCACGATACCCCATAGATGGTTGATTCCCTTTAAGGATACCATTTCCTTATACAGAGGAACCAGAATACTTAACTGAGGTACCATCATAACTCCAACAATCAAAGTCAGGATGATGCGGTTTCTTCTGCTCGTCTTTCTTGCGAGCGGATAAGCTGCCATTGCTCCCGCTACCACGATGATGATAACCGAAAGGAAGGCAATGATCCAGGTATTCCACATGGCAGAGAGAAGATTTCCGTGTTCAATCGCAGTCGGATAGTTCTGGAAGTACGGATGCAGTGCCGGCATCCATCTCGAAGAACGATCTGACAACTCCTTTAAGGACATGTTGACCATAATGTAAAACGGTGTGATGTGAAGTGCAATGATCAAAAGCGCTACCAGCGTCTGGAGCCATGTTCTGTCTTTCTTTTTCATTAGCTAAGCCCCTCCACTTTCTTCTCAAGAAAACGACGCACGATCGTTCCGATAATCATGATGATAACAAACAGGCAAAGTCCAACGGCTGCGGAATATCCTGCATTCTGATTCTGAAAGTACAGGTAGTTAATCAAGGTGGAGAGGGAGTGGGAAGAATATCCCGGACCACCGGAGGTCGTTGAAAGGATGATGCCGAACAGCTTCAGTCCACCGATCAGGTTGAGGACAACGCTCGTTGTGATTGCCGGAAGAAGGAGTGGTAATGTGATGTAGCGAAGTCTCTGAAGATAACCGGCGCCGTCAATCTCGGCTGCCTCCTCGTAGGATTCCGGAATGCCCTGAAGTCCTGCGATCATGATGATCATCGTCTTTCCTACGAACTGCAATGCATTGATGACTACGATGATCCATACAGCACGCTTGCCGTCTGCCATCCAGTCAACCGGTGCTTTTCCGAACAGCATCACGATATCGTTGATGGCACCGTGATTGTACTGTACAAGGAAGTAGGAAATATAACCCATGATCAGCGAAGCAATCATCGCCGGCAGATAGACAATTACGCGGGTAAGCGTCTGTCCGTGAAATCTCTTTTGCAGAAGTAAGGCATACGCTACTCCAACAATTGTCTGAATCGTTGTACTTCCGACACCGTAGAGGAAGGTATTCTTCAACGCGGTATAAAACATCTTGTCCTTAAACATTTTGACATAGTTTGCAAATCCCACATACTTGTATGTAGAAGAGTATCCGTTCCAGTTCGTAAAGGAAATCTGGATTCCGGAAAGCAGCGGGTATACGACAAACACTGTCAGCAATACCAGCGCCGGCAGATATAAGACATCGATGGATACTGATCTTGTCTGCTTCTGCTTCATTGATTTCACACTCCTTCATGTTGAGAACAAGGTTCCGTCTCCAGCGTTTCTGGAAGCGGAACCCGCCCATTTCTGCTTTTTATGCAGTCTCTCTCATCTAATCCCTTATCTGGTCCCTTATTCAGTCCTATTTTCAGTCACTCATTCCGTCCGCAAAGATGTCTGTTTTCGTTTTTATTCTGCGCAATTTCTGTGCATTCTCATCTTTGTTAATTTTCTTGTTAGTTCTGTTCGCGAAGCGTATTGTAGTCGGTCTCCATGGTCTTTACGCTCTCTTCTACGCTCATCTCGCCGCCCATCAGTGCAGAACCGATGGTACGCATGGTACTCCACATTCCACTCGGCAGATATACACGGTCGAAGGTCGGGCTGATCTTAATATCCGCATACTTCTTGTAGTCCTCTGCTACTGCACCAAGATCCGGATCTACGCCTTTCAGAGCGGAGCGCTTACCACTGGACTCACAAACTTTCTTTACGTTCTCCGGCTTTGCCAAATATTTCAGAACTTCCAAGCAGAGCTCCTCGTGCTTCGTATCTTTCCAAACACCGTAAGCCTCACGCTCACCACCTGCAAATACATTCTCCTGAGACTCATCAACAGTCGGGATCGGAGCCATGCCGTACTGAGCATCCGGGTTCAGCTCGGAAGCCTGACGGATCAGATCCATGTTGGATGTGATCAGAAACAGAACATTGTTCTCGGACATACGCGGTGCAATATCAACGGTATCACAGGTTACGCAGTCCTCATTCAGATAGCCGGACTCCTTTAAGTCTACGAGTAACTGGGAAAGCGGTGTCCAGTTATTCCAGTCAAAGGAACCATCAAGAAGCTGAGAAGTGTAATCCTGATCGTTTCTTACTTCCAGATAAGTCTGAGCTGCGATATCAAGCAGGGATGCCGGCTGTCTGCTGTCCTTACCTGCGATGAATACGCCGGTGTAGCCTTTCTCTTTGCCCTTCTCACAGATGTCCTTGAGCTCATCCCAAGTCTTCGGAATGTCCACGCCAAGCTCGGTCAGCAGTTTCTTGTTGTAAAGCAGACCACCCTGATCCATGTTTAACGGAAGAACAAAGACCTGTCCGTCTGCATTCTGAACGTTCTCCAAGAAGGACGGCTCAATCTCGGAGAACCAAGGCTGATCGTTCAACGGACGCAGATACTCGCTGTAACGAACAACGCTCCAGCCGTGGGTTGCGAAGATATCCGGCAGATCGTTGGAAGCCATGCGGGCTTTCATCAACTGCTCATAATCAGAGCCCTGAGTGGTGTAGCTGATCTTGACGCCCGGATTCTCCTGCATGAACTGCTCAAGAATCTCATTGACTGCATTGTAAGTCTGTTCATTCGCATTGGTTACGATCTCGATCTCGCCCTCGAGATTCTTGCTCTCTTCCTTGCTCTCTGCAGTGTCAGCCTTCTCTGCCTCGGCTGATGTCTCAGTCTTTGATGCCTCTGCTGCCGGTGCATCACTTGATGATGATCCGGAACATCCTGCAAGTCCTGCTGCTACGATCGCTGCGGTACCGATTGCGAGCCAGCTTTTCACGCTCTTTCTCATAAACTTACTCCTCCTAATTATGATGTCGTATCGTGACTGTGGAAAACAGCCACAACGTTTTCTGATGACTCTATTATAGAATTGTTTTTTCTTTTGATGGTGTCAATTTTTTACGATTTCATTGTACTTTCTTCCGGTTTCTTATGAAATATTGTAAAATTTACGCAAGAACAGTATAATGAATCTAGCATTTTAAACAATGCTTTCATTGAAATTCGCTTAAATTCGATTTGGTTTGATGTAAAATTAACAAAACCTTGATTTTCATTTAACTTGAAAAGGATTTGAAAGAAATTTAAAACGGATTTATATTGAATACCTTGAATTTAATATTTTGAAGGAGAATCATCATTTATGCATACACACCGCTCATTTTCTTTTCAACTTCAAAAGAGCTTTTTAATCAGTGCGTTTTTCCCATTTATCCTTGTCGCATCTTTCATCGCAGCGATCTACTCCTCAATGTACAACCGCGATGTCCAGACGCTTCTCGATTCCACAGCACACTCGATGGTCAGCAACATTCGCACCTATATGAATGAGCTGAACCAGCTGACGCTCCAACCCTACTACACCCAAAAGGTTTACTACTATTTAAAAGAAAAATCTGTCGGCGGTGGAATGCAAAACCGTTTAAATGAACTTGACGTTCAGCGCGAACTCGACGAAAATATGACGTATCTGCGTCTGAGCCGTCAGGATATTGACGGAATCTACATCATGTCCGCTCACAACTGCCTGTACTACACGGTCTCCTCGCCCGATCACAAATCGATTGTGACTCCATTTGCGTACTCGACAGAGAATTGGTACCGCCGTGCCCTCCTGGCAGATGGAAATGCCGTCACGATCGGACCCCATATTCCAGCTTATATCCGTCCCACCGGAACCCCGGTCGTCTCCGTCGCGCGCGCGATCCTCTCGCTCTACCCGAGATACCCGCTTTGCGTGATGAAAATCGACGTCAACACCTCGATGTTCGAGCGAATCTTTCGCGATTTCGCCCTCCACGTTGACGCAACGATCCTGATCCGGGACGAGAATGGGCGCGTTGTATATGCCAATGCCCCTCTCGATGAGAAGGAACAGACGATCCTCTCCCGCGCCTCAAACGGTCAGACGATCTCGATGAAAGGGGAGACCTACCAGATTCACGCCTACCCCATCAATGGTTACCCGTGGAATATCTGCATCGCCCTCTCAGGACGAGAGCTGAGCGCACGCATCCGCACGATCTATCTGAGTACCCTCTTTCTCTATCTGATCGGAATGGCAATGGCGACACTCTCCCACTCGGTGACCTCGAGAAAGATGGTTCACGCAGTCAACGCGATGAGGCAGGTCTTTGACGGCATCCAGAATCAGAATTTCAGCAAGCGCTACAACTACATCTCCCACACGGAACTTGACGATCTCGGAGACCAGCTCAACTACACATCCGAGAAACTTGAGCAGACAATCCGTCAGGAGTACATCCTGAAAATCAAACAGAAGGACAGCGAATTTAAGGCACTTCAAGCGCAGATTCAGCCCCATTTTCTGTTCAACACGCTCAACAACATGATCGCGTTAAATCAGATCGGAGATCAGAAAACGCTTGAGGATTCCCTCTATGAACTCTCGGGAATGCTCCGCTACATCTTAAAAGCGCCGTCAATCATCCTGCTCTCTCAGGAACTCCAGTTTGTGCAGGATTACTGTGCGCTCCAGAAACTTCGCTTCAACGACCGCTTAAACTGCGAGTTTGACTTAAACATCCATCAGGAAGACTGGAAGATCCCGAAACTCTTGCTCCAGCCGATCGTGGAGAACTCGATCCGCCATGGCGTAGAGCCGTGCACCCACCCGTGTACGATTCACATCACTGCGGAGGAGATCGATGGCGACGAGGAGAGCCTGCTCATCACCATCTCCGACGACGGCACCGGATATGACATGAAACAATATGGCACCGATCAGACAAGCGGAGAAGGCGGAATCGGAATCCGAAATGTTAAAGAGCGCCTTCTCTCCTTCTCACCGGAAAGCACGATGGAAATTGAAAGTTCCATCGGAAACGGAACAATAGCCCGAATTCGACTCAAAAAACACCGGAGGTTGCACAACCATGAAAATCTTAATTGCAGATGATGAATCTCTTGTTCGCCAGTCCATCCGACTCTTTCTTCTCGATCTCGGTATTCAGCCCAAAGATCTCACGGAAGCTGCGAATGGACTCACGCTCTCAGAGGCATTAAAAAATAACTATTTTGATCTCGCCCTCGTCGACATCCAGATGCCGTATATGAACGGGCTTGAGGCAATCCGTGATGCACAGGCAAGTGCCCCTGATACCCTCTTCTATATCCTGACAGGATTTGACGATTTCTCCTACGCGAGAGAAGCGCTTCGACTCCATGTCAAGGATTATCTCTTAAAACCGATCCGCCGAACCGAACTTGAGGGAATTCTCGAGGAGGTCATCTCCCAGGTTGAACAGAGAAAGGCAAGCCAGATCCGCGACTTAAAGCTCTGCATTGCCTCGCTGTTCTCCGACGGAGGCTCAGGCGATTCCGGAGTCACGCTTCCGATTCCCTGCCATCCGCTCTTAATCACGGCTGACCAGCCCGGAACTGTCCTCTCCGGCTCCCGCTTTTCTGAGGAGGCCGACGACCACATGATCCTGATTCCACACCGCAAAGCCGACCGGCTGTTTCTGTTCTTATTTGAGACTCCGGAATACCCGAATATCTATGCAGACTTTGTTCAGGAATTTACAAAACGTTACGGAAGCACGCACACGATCATTGAGGGAAAGACGTTCTCCGACACCTCGCTCTGGCAGTCCGAACACCAGCGTATGACAACGCTCGCGTCCTGTCGGTTTCTGTTTGGAAGCAGTCGCTTCTACAAAAATACGACAACAGCACCGGAGCTTTCCTACTTTGCAACAGAGATCTGTACTCAGTGCCAGAACAGCCTAAACGCCTACACCAACGGAGACTATGCCGGTTTCTCGCTCGCCAGTGAATTTCTCACCCGCGAATTTCCGCGCCTGAATCAGGAATCCCCCGCGAATGCGACTCACCTGCTGTCATTTCTCGAGCGAGCTTACGGCATTGATCCGTCCGCCCCGCTCTCCGGACAGTTCTCACATCTGGCATCGACGATGATCCAGAACACCTCGAGCGACTTCCGTTACGACGAGATCATCCGTTACCTTGAACAGCACTATCAGGAGGACTTGAGTCTCTCCTCAGTCGCTGACCGCTTCTGCCTCTCGCCCGGATATTTCTCAACGATCTTCAAGAAAAAGGCGGGACACAATTTCGTTCACTACCTGACCTATCTTCGGATTCGTGAGGCAAAACGACTGTTGATCGAAACTAAGATGACAATCAGTGAGATTGCGACTGCGGTCGGATACAGCTCCGCAAGTTTCTTCATCCGCTCGTTCAAAAAGACTGAAGACGTTTCCCCGTCTGAATACAGAAAAAGCAAGCATGCGTGATCTCATGCATGCCTGCTCTTTTATTTTCCAGATTTCAGCTCTTACTCTTCTCTTCGTGTTTGTTCTGTTCTGTTTTGCTTTATTTCGCTCTGTTTTTGTTCTGTCTCTTTTTATTTATCTGGTTTCTCTTCTGTTTTCTCGTATTTTTTAATGCTGTTCTTTTCTTCTGACTGCGGAAACCATCGGAAGTCCGGTGTCGTAGTCGAGCTGTCTCGGCTCGTACATCTCCTCTTCCTCTTTCTGGCGGGTATATCCGCCATTTGCCCAGGTCGGCTCATAACCGTTTCTCCACGGTCTGACTGCCCACTGGTATCCGCGATACATATCTCTCGTCTCATCCATCTCTTTCAAGATCTGATCGTGCATTTCATCGCGGATCGTCGCATAGCGCTCATCATCGATCAGGTTGTGAACCTCGCACGGGTCTTCCTTCGTGTCGTAGAACTCATCCTTGTCCATCAGATGAAGAGCCAGCTTGTAGCGCTCTGTCACCGCTGCACGCATCATCTGGAGTCCGCCGAAGCCATCGTGGTCGACCTCATATCGCGTAAACTCTGTGAAGACGACATCGTTGATCTTCTTTGTTGTGTCATAAATCTGCGGAAGCATGCTCTTGCCTGCAAGGCATTTCGGGATCTTCAGACCAAAATAATCCATGATCGTCGGTGCCAGATCGATGTGGGATGCCGGAGCGCCCACAATCTTGCCCTTCTCTCCTCCGCGGATGATCAACGGAATATTTGCAACCTCACGGTAGATCGCGGCATTCTTCTGGTTCAGATGGTGAGAACCGAGCATATCGCCATGATCGGAGGTGTAGATGACGAGTGCATCCGGCATCTTCTCATCGATGACCTTTAAGACTCTTCCGATCTCATAATCAGCAAACGAATTACATCCTAAGAACAGAGATCTCTTCTCTGTCGGTGTCCGCAGTTCCCATGATGTCGCATGGAGGTTCTTTCCCGCCCAGAGTTTCTGCATCAGCGGTTTGTCCTCAAGATCATCGTGGAATCCCTCATTGTCATCAAACGAGAAGTTCTCATACATCCGGTTAAACGGTGCCGGACACAGCGACGGTCCATGCGGCTCATCGTAGGAAACCGTCAGGAAGAAATCCTCGTCTCCATACTCCTCAAGGAAACGGATTGCACGGTCGGAACACCGATGTGCATAGGTGAAGGCCTCGCTCATCTCCGGGCTGTACGCCGTCGCACGCTTTCTCGATTTTACACGCTCCTCCTCCGTCAGTTCCTCAAGATAGCATCGCATATCATACCAGTAGTCCGGGTCCCAGCCCTCCGGGCACTTTCCATATCCAAAATAATCTCCGCCGTCGAGATGCCACTTTCCGATATAACCGCAGTGTACATCTTGATCTGTCAGACGCTGACCGATCGTCTTCACACCCTCACCGAGAGGCATACTGTTCGTCGACACTCCATTGCTGTGCGGGAAAAGTCCGGTGAAAATCGCACCGCGCGCCGGACCACAGACCGGCTGACAGGAATACGCATTCTCATAGCGAATTCCGCCCTCTGCCAAATGGTCGAGATTTGGAGTCTTCATCCGACTGTCCCCGTAACAGCCAAGCATATCCTTTCGTGTCGTATCCGTCATAAAGAGAATGACCTGTCTCTTTCCACTCATCTTGTGTCCTCCTTAATTCTATCTGGTTATATAATCTATAAATTTTGAAATGTTTGTATAATTTCTTCTATTTTTTCGTATATCTAAATGGTTTATATTTGATATAATTATAAGAACAAATGAAAGCAGACTCCATGTTTTTTTACGCTCACTATATGGACAATTCTGCTTTTTGGGAGGAAGAAGTATGATTGATAACGCAGGATATCTCTATCCTGAAAAGAGGGACAAAGGACGGGAAGATCTCCGTGTTCCGATCGCCATAAACTGTTGTGGTTCCAAGCGTTTTTTCACCCGAGATTACCTTCGCAGAAGGCCTGACGGGCGATTGGATTATCAGCTTCTCTACGTTTACCGTGGTACCGGACATTATCTGTTTTCGGACGGATGGAAGGCGATGGAGGCCGGATCTCTGATTCTCTACCGCCCCGGCGAACCTCAAGGATACTGTTATTACGCGGAGGAGACACCGGAAATCTACTGGATTCATTTTACCGGGTCGGAGGTTGAGTCCGAGCTTGCACACTACCAGATTCGGACAGGCATGATCGGCAAATCCCCGGAACTGAGGAATCTCTTTGACGAGATCATTTCCGAGCTTCAGCTGAAAAACCTGCATTTTTCAGATTTTATCAACTGTGATTTCAAGCGAATCCTCGTGCTGATTGCACGCACGAGAAATCACTACCTCTGTCCGTCCCACAACAACTTTTCCGTGAACCGTCTGATTCTCCACCTGAATCGAACTTACATGGAACCCTGGACAATCCGCTCGATGGCAGATTTTTGCAACATCAGCCCCGATTACCTCGCCCACCTGTTTAAGGACAACACAAACGTCTCTCCGATGCGCTATTTAAACCAGATCCGCATCGAAAAGGCAGAGGAACTGCTCTCGGTCACCGACTTGCAGATTCAGGAGATTGCGACACTCGTCGGCTATCCAGACTCCCTCTATTTCAGCCGGACGTTCAAAAAATTAATCGGAGAGGCCCCTTTGGCTTACCGAAAACAACACCGGGAACGCAATTCCACGGATTTTTCCGCTCAGAAACTTCCTGACCGTGTACAAGAACATTCCCTTTCCGGAGGAAAAGTCTGGTCATTTTGAGGATTTTGTTTTATCATAGCATTAGCCTACAAATTAGAATCTAAAAAAGTTAGAAAACGAATACGGAATGTAAATTTTCAACGAACTATAACCACTGAAAGGATTCTGTTTATGAACATCACCTATATTCATCACAGCGGTTACCTGCTTGAGAGTGAACACGCTATCTTCCTCTTTGACTTTGTGGAAGGAACTCTTCCGGCACTTGATCCGGAAAAAGAGCTGTTTGTCTTCGTAAGTCACCGCCATGCTGATCATTTCAGCCCAAGGATCTTTGATCTTCCGGCTTCTCATGCAAAGACCCGTTTTATTCTCTCCCATGACATTCGACCGAATAAAGTGCCGGAATCTGTGAGAGAGCTCGTCTCATTTATGAAACCGCATGAGGTTTTGGAGCTTCCACTCCTTGATGAGAAACTGTTTTCACTTCGCATCACAACATTTAAGTCCACTGATGAGGGTGTCGCCTTTATTCTCGAAGTGCGAGATCCACTGTATCCTGACAACCCAAAAGCGATCGTCGATCCGCACTCTCCGACCGTCATTTATCATGCCGGTGACTTAAATGACTGGCGCTGGAACGGAGAACCACTTGCATGGAACAACAACATGAGCGCCAATTATAAGCGGGAACTTGAAAAAATCCGCGACACAGGCTTCCATCCTGATATCGCAATGATCCCTCTCGACGGTCGACAGGAAGATCTCTTTTATCTTGGAGTGGATGAGTTCATGCAGATCGTCGGTGCAGATTGGATTTTCCCGATGCATTTCTGGGAAGACTTTTCTGTGATTTCCAGGCTGAAAGCCCTTCCGTGCAGTGCCCCTTACCGCGCATGTATCGTGGACCTCGAAAAAAAGGACTACAACTTATAAACCGGATAAGGCAGATAAAACGGAAGTCAACCAGCTTTCCCGACGGATCGAGGAGGAAGGCTTGTCGCCGGAATCTCCGGTGCCTGCTTTGGTCTGATGTTTAGCGGAAATGCGCGAGATTTTCTCTGCTCTTTGGCGTTCCGTCCCGGTATTATCCCTGCTGTATTTGAGATTCCACAGAAGGTTTTCCAGTTGGGGACAAAAGAAACACGTAAACGATAAGAGAAGAATAAACGATAAAAGAAAAGAGGATTTATTTCCATGCGCATTTTAATTGTCGAAGACGAACATGCTCTTGCTGAGACCCTCGCTGACTTAATCAGTGGCCCCGGCGGTGATCGCTCTTCAAACGCTGATATTGCCGAAAATGGACTTGATGGTCTTGAACTCATCCGAAGCGGAATTTACGATGCCGTGATTCTCGATGTTATGCTCCCGGGGATGAATGGTTTTGATATTCTAAAACAGATCCGAAAGGAGGGGATCTCAACCCCCGTTCTGATGCTGACCGCCCGCTCTGAACTGACTGACCGGGTCAAAGGACTTGACTGGGGAGCAGACTACTATCTCACAAAACCATTTGAGAACGAGGAGCTTCTAGCCTGTCTCCGCTCAATTCTTCGCAGACCGTCAACTATGATTCCCGAGAATCTGCAATTTGGAGATTTGACTCTGACTCCCTCCGCCTCCAAGCTGACCTGTGGGGAGCGTGAGGTTCTGCTGAGCGCCAAAGAGCTTGAGATGATGCGCCTTCTGATGCAGAATATCGGGCAGTATCTCTCCAAAGAGACTCTGATTTTGAAAATCTGGGGATACGACGGGGATGTCTCCTCAAACAGTGCCGAGGCATACATCTCTTTCCTGCGAAGAAAACTGAAACTCCTCCGCTCAACGGTTCAGATCTGTTCTGCGCGAAGCATCGGATACCGCCTTGAGCAGAATCAATAAAAATCAATTATTTTGAGAACAAAAGGGGGAAAGGGGGAGTTTTACCCATGCTAAAACAGCTTCGCTGGAAGATTACAGGACTGATTATGAGTGTTGTTGTGATTCTTCTGACGGCTATTTTTCTCGCGCTCTACTCCTCAACCGCGCTGAGTTACCGAAATCGCAGCATGGAGGCAATGCGAACGGCACTTCAACAGAATCAGAGCAGGCAGCTTAAGCCCGGACAAGAAAAACCGCAGGCTCAAGTTGAATCTCAACCAGATTCCACACAACCGCCCAAGCAAGAACAGAATTCATCCATGCCGAGTCAGAGCTCATCAGAAACACCTCTTGAAGCACCTCCTGAAAAGCCACAAAATGAGCCAAACGCAAAGACAAGTAGTGATCCGAGTCTAAATCAGCCAAAAAATACCGATTCTCCTCCACCGCCCAGACAGGAAATCTCCGCAGTCGCAGTCGTGGAGATCGGCACACTGACAAACGCAGATGGAAAATCTACAAATGAAACAGCACCCGATGAAGTCCTCGAGAACATGGACACAGAGGAGACGAACTTCGTCCTTGAAAATCACATTCCTGCCCTCTCCGATGAGGATGCAATCACGTTTGCTCTTCTCGCGGAAAAAGAGGAAAAGGACTGTGGTTCCCTGTGCGGACAACACCTTCGCTATATGAGACAGAAAACTCCTCTGGGAAGCGTCCGCTATGCGCTTGCAGACACGTTCAGCGAAGATCATGCACTGAAAACTCAGATGCTCCACTCCGGCGCCGTCGCACTTCTCGCTCTCGTCGCCTTTTTCGTTGCATCGTGCCTGCTCTCCCGCCGTCTTGTCGCTCCGGTCGAGACTGCATGGAAGCAACAGCAACAGTTCGTCGCCGATGCCTCCCACGAGCTAAAAACCCCTCTGACCGTCATTTTGTCAAATACCAATCTGCTTCTGCGCGACTATGATGATCGCAAAAGTGGGAATTTTGAGCGAACTTTGCGGATACAGAGCGAAGCGACCCGTATGAAACAACTCGTCGAATCTCTCCTGCTCCTCGCCCGAAGCGATTCAGGACGACTCTCTCAGGATTATCACAACGTCGATTTCAGTTATCTCGTTGAGAGCAGTGTCATGGCATTTGAGCCTATTGCCTTTGAGAGCGGGCGGAAAATTGAGACTGACCTTACCGAAGACATCGAGCTTTATGGAAATGAGACAAGACTTCGCCAGCTTGCAGACATCCTGATCGACAACGCCTGCAAATACAGCAATCCCGGTTCCGTCATTGAAGTTCAGCTTTGTGAAAAGAAAGACACTCGCAGCGTTTCCTTTTCTGTCACCAGCGAGGGAAAATCATTGAATGAGGAAGAACAAAAACTGATTTTCCTGCGCTTTTACCGCGCCGACCCTTCCCGCGGAGAGAGCCCCGGCTTCGGTCTCGGTCTCTCGATTGCGTCAAGCATTGTAAACGAACAGGGGGGAACGATTCAGGTTTCCTCCGATGGAGTCCAAAGGAATACATTTACTGTAACCTTGCCAAAAAAGAAAGGGGGTTCAAGGTCAGATTCCAATTAAGTGAACTCTGATTAATCGTTTGACTATGCATTTGATTACACGCATAAGAACGAACCATCAAATCCATAAAACCCATAAAATGCACAAAACATCCAAAAGAAAAAGACGAAGAGTTCTCCGCCCTGCAAATTCACAAACTCTCTTTTGTAGTCTCTAAATTTGCATGCGAAGTTATCTTCGTCTTTTGTGTTTCTACGGATTCGTCATTCAGATTCTAATTTTTCTGCAACGTCTCAAATTTTATTTATGCCAGAATCTCTTTTACAACTGCCTTCAGATTCTCATCCTTGCAGTTATCCCAGAAATACTCGTCAAATCCCTTGGTTGCCAGAGCGCCCTTAACCAGCTCACGATCCAGATTCTTTAAGATTGTTCCGAGATCCTGATAGGTTACCGTCTTCACCTGATCCAAAATCTTCTTATTGCGCTGTTCCGGAACGGCACGCTCTCTCGGATATCCCTGACCGCTCTCCTCCACATACAATTTCTCAAAGATGTACTCGAGGTTCAGATCTCCGCCCCAACCGAAGCCTTTTGCAAACGGGATAGCAATCGCATTTCCGTCATTGATCTGTGCAAATGTATATGCATCCAGTGCATCCTCCACATGACCGCAGATAACGCCCGGGAAGGAGTTGCATGCCAGCATAGCGCCCTCGCCAGTTCCGCATCCGGTAATCACATAGTCTGCTGCGCCGGAATTCAGAAGAACTGCTGCCAGAATACCAACCTGAACATAGGTCAGCTGTGCCTCATCATCTGCGGAATACATACCATAGTTGTATACCTGATGTCCCATCGGTTCTACAACTTTCTTCAGCGCACTCTCAATAATAGCGTTCTTTCCTGCCTGGCTGTTCTCATTAATCAGTGCAATTTTCATGTTAAAAATCCCCTTTCTGATAATTCAATGCATCGATCGCCGATAAATCAGTGATAGATAAATCGGTAATGGATAAATCAAATCATTCTATACATATTGATACGGATACTTCATACCTTCCCTATCATCATATCTGATTTTCCGCATAAAAGCAACGCAGTTTTCATTATTTTCTGAATTTTGAAAGTAGTTACTATTTTCTCTTCCCTCTGCATGTTTTTTTTGCACATTTTCCATATTTTCTCAATAATGTTCTTGTTCATTATCCGCAGTTGACAGGTTGATCCTCTTTTTGTGGTAAGGCGATAAACATCCCCTTAATCACAATCTGTCATTCACGCATTCGCCTAAAAATCCAGATAAAGTAGGTAATCTCTGCCACAGCCGTGATCGACCAAGAAACCGGATAGAGCAGATAGAGCGAACGAATCGTGTGAATGCTCGCAAATACCGTGTAAATCCAGATAAGTCGGAAAACACAGGAACCAAGAATTACCACAACCGTCGGCACAACCGTCTTTCCAAGTCCGCGCGAAGCTGCAATCGTCGCATCCATGAATGCGCTGACCGCATACGAGAGTGCCATCACGGAGAGACGATGAATTCCCGCTTCCATAACTTCACGGTCACTCGTGAAGAGTCCGAGGAATGCATATCGCATCACATAGAGTCCAACACCGAGAGCCAGTGCCAAGGTAAATGAATAAATGATACTGAACACATAGCTCTTCATCATTCGATCACGTTTTCCTGCACCGCGGTTCTGCGCGATAAAGCTGGTGCCTGCGGTGTAGAATGCCGCCATCATGTCATAGACAAGCGGATCTGCATTTGCCGCAGCCGAATTTCCCTCAACCATCACATGATCAAAGGAATTGACACTCGCCTGAACGAAGAGGTTTGCAACCGAAAAAATCGTATTCTGGAACGCCGCCGGAACACCAAGCTGAAGCACTCGGCGCAGTTTATCTGCATTGAACTCTTTTCGGACCTCATTTGGGTGAAACGAAAAAGAAGACTTGCTTCTGATGAGCATTCCCACAACAAGAATTGCAGAGACATACTGGGAGGTGACACTTGCAAGTGCGACGCCTGCCACATCCAAATGGCATCCAATGACAAAAATCAGGTTGAGAATCACATTCAGAATTCCCGAAAATGTCAGGCAATACAGCGGTTTCTTCGTATCTCCCGCTGCGCTGAGCACAGCATTACCGAAATTGTACATTGCGAGTGCAGGAGAGCCAAGCAGATAAATATGCAGATATAAAACCGCTCCCTTCATCAGCTCCGCCTTCGTCTTCATCATCGTCAAAACGGTCCGCGCAAACACGATTCCAAATCCCATGATCAAAAGTCCCGTCACCAGACAGATCACCGCTGACGTATGAACCGTCTGTCGAATATTTCGCTCATGTTTTGATCCGATATAAAGTGCCGTCAGCGCGTTCACTCCACTCGCAATTCCGAGCAGAATTCCTGTAAACAGTGTCACAAGCAAACTCGTCGAGCCCACCGCACCGAGCGCAAGCGGACCTGAAAATTTCCCGACAACTGCGACATCCGACATATTAAACAGCACCTGCAAGATGTTGGAAAACATCAGTGGCACACTAAAAACAAGCATTTTTTTCCACAACGAACCCGTTGTGAGATCCATCTCCGTGCTTTTCATTTTTCTTTTGTCCTTATTTTCTTTCGTGATTTTTTCTGTTCTCGTATTTCTTTTTTCTGTCTCCCCGTGCATCCGATGCGAAGATTCGTTCTTTCCCCGTTTTGTTCAAGCTTCGTTCCATATCCACCATGCTCAACTTTTTTGTAAACATAGAATGAGCGTTAGAAGATGCAGGACTTAAAATTCCGATTCATCCACTAACGCTCATTCCATCATACACTTAAAATATCAAAATGAAAAGCACATTTTTCTTACAAATTGAATCTCTCTACTTTAGAAAATTATCTATACTCTCAAGACATTGTCAAACATTATCAAGCCACTATTTTTTCCCGCACAATCTGATACACAGCCTCTGCGAGATTTCTGTGTCCTTCTTCCGTCATATGTTCCTGATCACGCTTGCTAGGATCTGCATAACGGGAGGCATCAAGGAATTCCACATTCTCTGCCTCCGCAATCCTGTGATACGCTTCTGCAAGCTCTTTCGACACCTGAATCGAATTCTTGCAAAATTCCGGATCAAATCCCGGTTCCCAGACATGATCTCCAAGATGAATCGGGGAAATAATCAGAATTTTGCTGTTTGGCGCATACTGTCGGATCTGACCGATCAATCGCTGAATTCCCTGTGCGATCACCTGAGCTGAGGCGCCAAAAATCGTCTTGCAGTCATTTGTTCCAAGCATCACCGTCACTAAATCCAGCGGGGCATGAGACTCAAGCAGAGTCGGAAGAAGTTTCACACTGTTTCTTCCATCGCGGAGCGGATCATCAAAAATACTCGTTCTTCCACACAATCCCTCCTCAACAACGTGATATTCCTGCGCTCCGAGTTTTTCACTCAGGATGCTTGTCCATCTGACTCCCCATGGATATCTGGCATTCTCCCCCGGCACCAATCCAAATGTATTCGAATCTCCAAAGCATAAAATCTGTTTCATCTCTATCTCTCACTTCCATATTTTCTGGATTACTTACTTCTACTTCTGTCATTCTTTCAAAGTTTTAAAGTTTTGTAGGAATCCATATCCCTGCTCAATTCCTACTCACTGTGTCTATGTCCTTTGATTTATTTATGGGAGTGATTATACCTATTTTCGATTCATTTGAGAAGTTCCAATAATTGATAGGCAGTTATAGGATGAATCTATCGTAAAAAATGATATATTTCTCAATCATATCTTTCTTTTGCAGTGCATCAAGCCACTCAGATTCACAGCCGTGATCAGTGCCTCCTCAAAGGAATCCGTCTGAATCAGACACCAGATTGCAGCTTCCAGTGTATCTACCACATATCCACTGCTCGAAATTTCCATCTCCGAAAGCTCCCGAAACTTCTCCAAATGTATCAATCTCTGGAAATGTTGCAGTTGTGCATAATTTCTCAAGTCATGTCGATAATATTCATATGCCTGATCAATTCCCTTTTGTAAACGCTCGATCAAACCAAATATTTCTCAATTTTTCGTCCTCTCCCCCAAATGTTTCTTCGAGTTTTTGTGGACCTGTTATTCAATCCTGTCTTCACGATTATCCTCATGATCGAATTTTCACTTCTCCGGCAATATCAACCGAAAAATATTCTTTCATCTCCCGAAGATCATCGGTCTGACCAAGCACCCACATCAGTTTCGTCATCGCCGCCTCGGCTGTCATATCATAAGCCTGGAGAACACCCTTTTCAAGTGCCAACCGCCCTGTCTCATAGACAGAGAGATTGCTTCCCTCATACCGACACTGGCTTCCAACAAGAACCAGCATTCCCTTCTCGACTACCGTTCCAACTGTTCCTATAAAATCATTTTTCAGAAACGGCATTCCACCAAGTCCAAATCCTTCAATAAATACGCCCCGGCAACCTCTCTCATAGAGAAGTTCTAAGACATCCGGCGTAATGCCCGGATAAAGTTTCAAGAGCGCTACCCTGTCTGAATAGGCAGTCTGAGGTCTGAAAATCCCACGTTTTTCTACAAGATTTTCTCGAAAAATCTGAAGTCCGAGCGAACTGATCTCTCCGACATAGGGATAATTGATGCTCTCAAATGCATCAAAACTCATCGTCCTCACCTTGGAAGCGCGACAACCCAAAATCACTTTTCGATTAAAGGCGACAAAAACTCCGGGGCATCCGCTCGCAGACATATGAATCCCACAGCGACAGTTTTCCAGAGCATCTGCCACCGGATTTGCCATCGAGAGCTGACTTCCCGTGACTACCACCGGAATTGAAATATTTTGGAGCATGAAAGAGAGCATCGAAGAAGTGTATGCCAGCGTATCTGTGCCGTGAATCACAACAATCCCGTCATACTCATGGCTTCTCTGTGCAATGCACGATGCCAGTCTCGCCCAATCTTCCGGTCCGATATTGGCACTGTCGAGAGAACAGAAATCCTGCGTCTCAAGTGTAAGATTTTTCGAGACCATTTTCAGCTCCTCCATCATGTCCTTGCCGCTGATTCCCGGGACAAGACCATTTGCTCCCTTTACAGAAGAAAGCGTTCCTCCGGTATTGATTATCAAAATTTTCTTAGACATTTTCTCGTTCTTCCCCATTGTCCTGTCTGTTATCGTTACTTGCTATTACTATTTTGTATTGTTCTTTTTTTATTGTTTTCATTTCATGGTCAATTTTTATTATCATTTACTATTTTGTATTATGATTTCTTGTCCAAATCTCTCCGTTTTTTCACCAGATCATCCACCTGAGCAATCGAAAGATTCTGCTGTCGCGCAATTCTGACCAGATCGTCATACTCTGCTTTCTCCCGCTCAACGCCCCAACCGGAGACATGTTTGATCCGCACAGGACCATATTCCGTCTCCACAGTTTCCATAAAACGCTTCATGACATAACGATTGCAGACCTTTTCCCTGATTCCGAGCGTCGTCGTATGAAGGAATAACAGCTTAATCATCCGCTCCCGCAATTCCACACGGCACATGCAAATCAAAAGAACTGCCGGACGATTTTTTTTCATTCCAATCGGTGTGGTATAGACATCAAGTGCTCCAGCCAGAAATAACTCCTCCATCGCAAATCCGATTCGCTCCGGTGTCATATCATCCAGATTACAGCACAATTCCAGCACGCTGTCTTCGTGCGCTGCGCTCTCACCCATCATTGCGCGCATCACGATTCCGGTATCCGCTACAATCCTCATCCCTGTATGACCTGTATTTAAAGAATTGGCAAATGCAAATCCATATCCGATTTCTTCCACTCTCATTCGAGGCTGGCTGCCAAACTCCTGGACAAAATGTTTGAGCAGAGCCGCTCCTGTCAGATCACAAGCTTCCTTTTGAATCTGATCTTTTTGAGTCCAATCTGCCTGAATCCGATCTGCCTGAATCTGTTGAATCTGTCCTCCATAAGTCGGCACTCCTCGCAACATCCAAGCAACCTCAGGCGATGGAATCGGAAAAAATCCATGATCCCTGCGCTCTACTCCACTGCCGACCTGAACACAAGATGCCACGACTTTCTCTGGTTTCAATTCATCCATCAGAACACAGACAGCGATCACTTCCGCGATCGCCGTCTTATTCTCTACCTTCCAGACACCAGTTCCATCTTCTTGTACTCGAGATCGAGATCCGGTTCCAGTTTCATTCTCGTCGCCCAAATCACTATCATTCATCGGCAAATCTACCTTTGCTTCGATCGATTCCATTGATTCAATCAGCTCGATCGGCTGGCCACAGACAGCAGATTTTGCCTCTGCAATCAACCGAAAGACCGCCTGCACACCTTCTTGAATCTTCTCCGGGCAATTTTCCGATAAATCACCCATCAGATTTTGATAAGAACAAGAATCCAGAAAAAGTGACTGAGGAGGAGAAAAACGTTGAGAACCCGAAGCAAGGGAATCCTCTTCAAAAACAGCAGAATCTCTCAAAATCTTCATATGAGTACCTACAAGTCCACCCGTTGCCACCGATTCGACCTGAAACCTGATTCCCGGCAAGTTCAACTGATTCAGCCGTTCGATCACTTGCTTTTGATTTGGGTGAATCGCCAGCAATGCCGATGCCAACATCTCCCCCGTTGCCCCCATATTGCAATCTAAATATAAGGTTTTCATGTCACGCTTTCTACTCTCCTCACATCATTTTTGTCTATTAGGCGTTTGCGAAACGCCAAAAGCCGCATAAATACAGCTTTTTTTCTTATTAACTAAAACTTCCCACACCGGTACGGTGTGTTGAACCTTGAAAATTCAATATTTCAGCCAATAAAAAAGGCATAAA
>JAJEPU010000039.1 GCA_020686985.1 Brotaphodocola catenula | reverse complement strand
GAGAAGGCAGCCGAGAAGGACGTAACCGTAGGTCTGTACTACTACACCGAAGATGGAAAGACGGTATGGCAGGGTTACCAGCATGTAACGGCAGTAGAAGGAAGTGTTGTAACACTGACTGCAGATGATCTGGAGAATGATACAGTAACCGTAGACGGAGTTGAGTATACGGTAGATGCAGAGAATCCAAAGTACGTTGACTGTAAGGTAGAGTATGCAGAGAATATCAACGAAGTAAGATGGTACGTTCCGGTTAAACTTGTAGAAGAGGATGTAACGATTGAAAAATCAATCGTTACTGTTAAGGTTCATGGCGAGGGTATCGCAGATGGTGCTGATGTTGATAGTACGATCGACTATGATGATCCGGATACATGGTGTATCTTACCGAAGGTAGCTGTAAAAGAAGGCTGGAAGTTTGCAGGTTGGAAGGTTAGCACTACTGGTGAGACCATTGAGACAAATGATGAGTACAAACTTACATTTGAGAAAGTTAGCAATGATAGAGAAGTAATCGATGGAGTAGGATATGTAACCTATGAGGCGATTGTAAAGCAGGATTCTTTGACTCCAGAGCCAGATCCGGTTGACCCGAATCCGGGAGAACTGAAAAAGGTAACGGTTGTATACTATGATGCAGACGGTAACAAGATTACCTTTGAGGTTATTGGTGTTGATAAGGATGCAACGTCTCTTACAGCAGGTATGCTGAATATTCCGGATGGCTATGAGCTTGTGGAAGATCAGGATTACGCAATTGAGAATGGTGTTGTAGCAATCAAACTTCAGGAAAAGGCAACCCCAGTTGAGATGGCAGATGCTACTCTGATCATCAGCTATCAGTACAGAGGTAGTGAGATCAAGACTCAGACCGAAACCAAGAATGGTGTTAAGGGTCAGATCGCAGAGTTCTTAGTAGATGAGATCACTCTGGAAGTACCGGATAACTACAACGTTCAGTCTCGTTTCGAGAACACTAAGGTTGCATACGGTGACAAAGCAACAGTAGTTGTTGTTCTCACGAAAGCAAGCAGTGGTGGCGGTTCTGGTTCTTCAGGTGGAAGCGGTAACGGAAGTGGCAGAAGCACTGCAATCTCCGCTAGCGGTACCATCAAGGGTGGTCAGTGGATACTTGATCATGGAACAGCTTCCGAGTCTCTTGATTGGTGGTATTCTTACACCGATAACAGCTATGCGAAGTCTGGCTGGTACAGCTTAGTATGGCAGGGTAAGACCGATTGGTACTACTTCACTGACAACGGCTATCTGGTATCTGGATGGTTCGAGAACAACGGCAACAAGTACTACCTGCACACCGAGCATGACGGCACATTCGGAAGAATGTACACTGGCTGGAACAAGGTTGGTGATCAGTGGTACTACTTCAGCGAGGATGCAGCAAACTTGGGTGCCTTGGTTGAGGGTGCTGAGGTTCCGGCAGAACTGCTGAATCAGTAATCAATCGTAATCAAATCAATAAATAAATTCCGTAAGGGATTGATACAAGGATGGCGGGGAGTTTGACTCCCCGCCGTTTTTGCATTGCATAGAACAATTCGATCAATTGTTCTCCACACATTC
Organism: Brotaphodocola catenula; assembly: GCA_020686985.1. Lineage (GTDB taxonomy): Bacteria > Bacillota > Clostridia > Lachnospirales > Lachnospiraceae > Brotaphodocola > Brotaphodocola catenula. Next base: position 30,449 of record JAJEPU010000039.1, on the reverse strand, counting down.
AGATTGCCCATGTTCACATAAGCTATAAAGTTCTGAAAGATCAAAGTAAAAGATCAAGTCAAAAGAAAATCCCCCTCCACACAGAAGATGGATGATATAAATTGATCAGATCCATTTCTGTATGGAAGGGGATTTTTTGCTTCCTGTAAATGTTGTAAATATTTACTGCAACGTCAAATTGACATTGCGGAAGGTTACATCTGCATTTCTTGATACGAACATACCAACATATACATTGTCGGAATCAATCGCAGTCAGCGGGAAGTCAAATCCTGCGGAAACTGCCGGATTCTCGCCGAATACACAGGTGTATCCGTCCGGACCCTTGCGGATCTCAACGTGCACGGTATCTCCTGCATTGTAGCCCTTTACAAGACCACCGCCGGAAGTCAGCTCGCCATTCTTGCGGGCGAAGCAGTTCCACGGAGAACTTGATCCGAGCATCAGCGGACCTGCTGCAACGTAATCGCCGAGCGTGTCGTTTAAGATCGTGTCAAGATAGACATCATCGCGAACCATCAGACCAAACGAAGCCTGATTGTTCTTGCCGAAGCTGTTAATCGTCATATCAGCAGACAGTGTAAAGTTCCGGTTGGAGGGAACTGCCTGATAATACATCGCAATACCATCGCTGTTCTGTGCAATCTTACCGACAGAGGCAGAGCGGACACCGCCGGAAGGCTCACCGACTGCCATGCGGATCGAACCGTCATCTTCCGGATGCAGGCTGAAGTAGAGGTTGTTCAAATACTCCGGTCCGTCGATGTCACCGAATACGGTCGGTTTCCAGTCGCCTGCCTGATACCAGAGAGCACTGAGTGTCGTCGGTGCAGTAAAAGAACTTCCCTGATATGAGGTGTTGATTGCACTGTCATTGAACTGCGGAACCTGCGGGTTTGCTACGACATAGTTCTTTAAATCGCTGTTGCTCTTTAACAGCTCATCAGCGATGAACCAGGCGTTGCACTGTGCGCCGTAGAGGTTCGTGTGCGTGTTATCAATGCTGACCTCGCGCTGAGAAGTCCACGCGTGACGATTCTTGACACCGTCTGCACCGAGCTGTTCGTAGACAGCTTTTGTGCGTGCAGTCAGATCGAGAACAGGAACACTCTTGCCGACACCGACTGCCCAGATTGCCTTGGCGTAGTTTCCGCCCTCGAATGTTCCCTCCTCATTCTTGACCGTGGTTGTGATGTGTCCACTCTCTCCGGTGTAATTGTTTCCGGTGTTTCTGCGGACAATCGGGGTGACAAGAATCGGATTTGCGCCCTTGTCGCGGATCGGTTTGATGTATTTCTCATACAGATAATACTGGAACGAACCGCTGGTGGAAGGAGAACCGTTCGGATTGGTGTAACGTCCAAGTTCTGCGCGCTCATCGTTGTGACCAAAGCCGATCATAACATAATCTCCGGACTTAACGCTCTGCATCAACTGCTGATACTGACTCATATCAACGTAACTCTTGGAGCTTGCGCCGGAAACGGCAAGGTTCTGAATGTTGATGCCCTTGATGTAGAGACCTAACTGGGTTCCCCAGCCATAGCGAGGGGAGTAGTAGTTGGTGTCACTGAATGAGGTCGCGGTGGAATCTCCGACTACCCAGAGTGTCGGTCCGGTGGAGGTGGTGTTTGTCCCATCTACCGAGATCGCGTTGGACATCGAATTTCCCGAAGGAGCATCCTGAGAGGCAACAATGGTATCAGCCCGTGCGGGCACAGCAGAGAATGCTGTGGTGAGTGCACAGACACAGCCTAAAAGCAGTGCTTTTAATCGTGTGTACTTTTTCATTCTTCGTCTCCTAATTCAATATTAAATTTTCACGGGTTTTATTATACAATAGGAAAAATGGATTGCCAAGGCTTTTTGGGAAGTTGAGATCGAATGAAAGAATATGGAAAGAATATGCAAAGAAAACGAAAGAGAAAATTAAGAAACGGAAGAAGACAGAGAGAAAGATAAGGAGAAAGGCAGAGAGAACAATAGGAAAAAACAGAAAAAAACAGGAGGAAAGAATCCATGTTCTTCCTCCTGCTTGTCCTCCTGTTTTCAGCTTATTTTTTGCCTATTTGGAGAGACGTTTTAAATCGTCGTAGAATCCCGGATAGGAGATATTGACACACTCTGCTCCGAGAATCTCGGTCTCGCCTTCTGCCATGCATCCGGTGATCGCAAACGTCATCGCAATTCGATGATCGAGATGGCTGTCAATCACAGCCCCGTGCAGAGACTTTCCGCCACGGATAATCATTCCGTCCTCGGTTTCCTCCACATCGGCGCCCATTGCGGAGAGGTTCTCTACCATGACAGCAATGCGGTTGGATTCCTTAACCTTTAATTCGGAAGCATCCTTAATGATCGTCTCGCCCTCAGCGAAACATGCCATTGCAGCGATCATCGGCAGTTCGTCGATCAGAGTTGGAATCACAGATCCGCCGATCACGGTGCCGTGCAGTCTGCTTGAGCGCACAAGAAGGTCGGCGGTCGGTTCTCCGCTTGTCTTTTCATTGAGCAGCGTGATGTCAGCACCCATATCCTTGCAGATACGCAGAATACCGTCTCGTGTCGGGTTGATGCCGACATTCCTGATCAAGATCTCGGAGTCCGGGATCAGAAGACCGGCAGCGAGGAAGAAGGCGGCAGAGGAGATGTCTCCCGGCACTTCGATTTTTTGTCCGTAGAGTTCTTTCACAGGGCGGATCACTGCGGTCGTATCCTCGGTGTGGACATCAGCGCCAAAGTGGGAGAGCATCAGCTCAGAGTGATTGCGGGAGACATAAGGCTCGGTCACACGGGTTTCTCCGTCTGCATAGAGACCGGCGAGGAGAATTGCGGATTTGACCTGGGCGGAGGCCACCGGAGACTGATAGTGGATGCCGTGAAGCAGACGACCGGAGATTGCAAGCGGGGCACAGCCATTTCCATTGATGCTTCGGATGTCGGCACCCATCAGGGACAGAGGATCCATGATTCGTTTCATCGGACGCTTCTGGATCGAGGCATCACCGGTCAGGGTAACATCGAAATTCTGAGCGGAGAGAATGCCGGAGATCAGGCGGGTGGTTGTGCCACTGTTTCCGCAGTCGAGGACGTGATTCGGCTTTGTGAGACCATGAAGTCCCTTTCCGTGAACGAGAACGCGGTTTCCGTCATTCTCAATCTCAATTCCCATTGCGCGGAAGCAGGAAATTGTGGAGAGACAGTCTGCTCCCTGAAGAAAGTTGGTGATTTCGGTCTCGCCTTTTGCGATTGAACCGAACATGACGCTGCGGTGGGAGATGGATTTGTCTCCCGGAATCGTGACTTCACCGTGAAGTCCGTTTGATCTTGTAAATTTCATAACTATCGATAACCTCCTGCTTTAAAATATAGTGAGATGTACTTTGTTTTTAACTGTTTAAGACCCTGTTACGGCGTTTTGATCAGTTCATAATTGTATTTCTTCAACTGTGCCCATGCGGCATTCATACTGTTCTCATCATAGAAGGTGATTCGCAGAGCACCCTCGCCGTGTTCGCGGTTGTGGTTGATTCCGATGTTGCTCATACTGATGCCTCTTGCGCTTAAAATGCAGGCGAGTGTGGCGATTGCACCTGGCTCATCGACGATATCAACGGTGAAGGAATAATCCGGAGTCACAGAACCTCTTGCGCGCTCGGTGAAGGAGTTGCGGTAACTGCGGGAGGAATCAAAGAGGTCGTAGATTGCCGTTCCATTTTTCTGATGAAGCTCGTCCCGGATGTGGGAGAGCGCCTCAATATAGTCATCCATCAGATCGATGATGTTGCCGGTGTTTGTCATACAGATCTGCTCCCACATTTCAGGGGAGGAGGAGGCGATTCGGGTGATGTCCTTGAAACCGCCTGCGGCGAGGAGTTTCATTCTGCCTTCTGGATCATCGGAATCCTTGACGAGATTGACAAGGCTGGACGCAATCAGGTGAGGAAGATGACTGATTGCAGCGACAATGCGGTCGTGCTGTTGATAGTCGAGGACAATCGGGATCGAGTCGATTGCTTTTGCAACCTCAACCATGCGGTCAACGTCCTCCTTACGGCTCTTGGCAGTCGGAGTGATGATGTAGTAGGCGTTCTCAAGCAAGTGATCAGTCGCATTCTCATAGCCGGTCTTCTCGGAGCCTGCCATCGGATGACCGCCGACAAAGACATCCTCCATGCCAAGCTCGGTCACAACTTTGTGAATATCGCTCTTCGTGCTTCCGACATCAGTCAGGACTGCACCAGGCTTGAGGTAAGGGCGAATCTCAGAGAGATAGCTGGCATTGTATTCAACCGGAGTGCATAAAAAGACAATGTCACACTCGCGAAGCGATTCGCATGGACCGTCCAAGATCAGATCGACGATACCGTCACGCTGTGCCTGCTCCAGTTTTGCGCGTGTGCGCATGTAGGCCATAATACGGGTGCTCGGATTGGTTCGCTTGATTCCTTTCGCGATCGAGCCTCCGATCAGTCCAAAACCGATAAATCCAAACGTGGAATCTATCATTGGAAAATCCTCCTGATTTAAATAATAAAATAAAATAATAAATCCGAAAATCCAAACAACTACAAAAAATTCCGAATAAAAAATCTAAAATAAAAACAAACAACTAAATAAACTAGGAAAATAAATAGGAAATCACAAAATAAATAGGAAACAAGACCATTTTATCGTATGTGAAAGTAAATGTCAACGATTCATCACTTTAAAGTAATGATGATGTTGTGGTACACGGATGGGAATTTTCTGTACGGAAAAATTTGTATGGTACAGGGAAAGGAGCAGATTTTGCCAAAAAAACACGTCGTTGTCCTTGATAACGTCTGACAGGATTGCGCAGATTGGCGTATCTGCATGATAAAAAACGCAGAAACATTCGTAATTTCACGAACCTTCCCACAGATCAGAAAAATACGAAAATTTTTTCGTGCAAATTGCATTTAACTCTTGAAATTTTACAAAATTTTTAGTAAAATATATCCATAAGACAAAAATCTAATTTAACAGGAGGGATTTTATGAACGTATATGGAACGAAACAGATCCGTAACGTCGTTCTGCTTGGCCATGGCGGGGCCGGTAAGACGACGGTTGCGGAGGCGCTGGCACTGGTAACCGGAGTCACCAAACGTATGGGCAAAGTTGCAGATGGAAATACCATCAGTGACTATGACAAAGAAGAGATCAAGCGTCAGTTCTCAATCTCTACCTCCATGATCCCGCTGGAGTATGCCGGAGATCACGGCCCCATGAAGATCAATGTGTTAGATACACCGGGATATTTTGATTTTGTCGGTGAAGCAGAAGAGGCAGCCAGTGTGGCCGATGCCGCGATCATCGTCGTAAACTGCAAGGCAGGAATTGAAGTAGGTACAGAAAAGGCATGGGAACTTTGTGATAAGTTACACCTGCCGAGAGTGATTTTCGTTACCAACATGGATGACGATCATGCGAGCTTCCGTGAGCTCGTGCTGAAACTGGAGAGAAGATTCGGAAGATGTATCGCTCCGTTCCAGCTCCCGATCCGCGAAAAAGAAAAGTTTGTCGGCTATGTGAATGTGGTAAAGATGGCAGGCAGACGTTTCACCAATCTGAGTGATTACGAAGAATGTGAGATTCCTGATTATTCCCAAAAGAATCTGGGTATCGCCCGTGACGCACTGCTCGAGGCAGTTGCAGAGACCTGTGAGGAATATATGGAGCGCTACTTCTCCGGCGAAGAATTTACGCTTGAGGAAATTCAGGGCGCTCTGAGGGAACATGTGATAGATGGTTCGATCGTTCCGGTTCTGATGGGTTCCGGTGTGAACTGCCAGGGATTCAAGACTCTGTTGCAGGTTATTGACCGTTATCTTCCGTCTCCGGACAAGTTTGAGTGTATCGGTGTGGATGTCTCTACCGGAGAGCGTTTCACCGCAAAGTATAATGATGAGGTTTCTTTATCTGCAAGAGTCTTCAAGACCGTCGTAGATCCGTTTATCGGAAAATATTCTCTGATGAAGATCTGTACCGGCGTTCTGAAACCGGACAGCACGATTTACAACGTCAACAAGGACGCTGAGGAGAAGATCGCAAAGGTTTACCTGCTTAGAGGTAAAGATGTGATCGAGGTTCCAGAGCTCAAGGCTGGTGATATCGGAGCCGTTGCAAAACTTGCTGTGACCCAGACCGGCGATACGATTGCCCTGCGTTCAGCTCCGATCGTATACCACAAACCGCAGATTTCCACACCTTATACATACATGCGTTATAAGACCGTGACAAAGGGCGATGAGGATAAGGTATCGAGTGCTCTTGCAAAGCTGATGGAAGAGGATCTGACGCTCAAGTCCGTCAACGATAAGGAGAACCGCCAGCTTCTGCTCTATGGAATCGGTGATCAGCAGTTGGAAGTTGTTGTGAGCAAGCTGTTGAACCGTTATAAGGTTGAGATTGAGCTGTGCAAGCCGAAATTTGCATTCCGCGAGACGCTGAGAAAGAAAGTCAGCGTACAGGGCAAATACAAGAAGCAGTCCGGCGGACATGGTCAGTATGGCGATGTTAAGATGGAATTTGAGCCGTCCGGTGACCTTGAGAAGCCGTATGTATTCGAGGAGAAAGTCTTCGGCGGAGCCGTTCCGAAGAACTACTTCCCGGCAGTTGAGAAGGGTGTCGCAGAGAGCTGTCTGAGAGGACCGCTTGCAGCATATCCGGTTGTCGGCGTGAAGGCAACTCTTGTAGATGGTTCCTATCATCCGGTAGATTCCTCCGAGATGGCATTCAAGACCGCTGCAATGATGGCATTTAAGAAGGGCTTCATGGAGGCAAATCCGGTTCTGCTTGAGCCGATCGCATCCCTGAAAGTTACCGTTCCGGATAAGTTCACCGGCGATGTCATGGGCGATTTGAACCGCAGAAGAGGTCGTGTGCTCGGCATGAATTCCGATCATCACGGCAAACAGGTGATCGAGGCAGATATTCCGATGTCTGAGCTGTTCGGATACAACACCGACCTGCGCTCGATGACAGGCGGAATCGGTGTCTATGAGTACGAGTTCTCCCGCTACGAGCAGGCTCCTGGTGATATCCAGAAGAAAGAGGTTGAGGCGAGAGCATCGAAGGTAGACCGCATGGAGTCCTAAGCGACTGAATCGACTTCTTTCCTAAATTTCTTCAAGAAAGTCAACGGGAGATTGTATCCAAGTTGCATCCTGATAGGAGATTAGAAAATTAGACTAGGAAATAAATCGACAATAAAACGATGAAAGACCGATAGAAGATTGAAAATTAAATAGCAAAAACGAAATGAAAGCACCGGTTTTTCAGAGTACTGAGAGATCGGTGCTTTTTGGTGCATTGAAGAAGCTACAATTAAGTCGACTGCTGATTTAGATATTCTTCTAAACGGGAGCGGTCCGGAATCAGGTATCCGCCATGCGTTTTTTTTATCAGTCCGCTTTCACAGAATCCGCGGATGGTTCGAAGCAGGTGGCGATAGCTCGTGTTTAAGATCAGCGCGCAGGTCGTCAGCTGAAACGAGAAGAGGTTCTGCTCATTTGTGTGCTCGAGGATGAAGCGTGCCAGACGCAGTTCCATCGGCTCCATCAGTGAGTTCGTGACATGAATTTCGTTGTTCAGACGATAGCTGAGGATCAGCCCGACATTTTGGAGAAAGCGGATGTCATTTAAAAGTGCTTTGCGGTAGCGGGGAAGACTGATGATGACGCAGACGCAGGGCGTGAGAGCGCGGACGCTCGCAGTCGGCGGATGTTGCCAGAGAGAGCCGGATTCCCCGATTAGAGAGGATTCGCGCAGGTAATTGATGCAGGTGTTTTTGGCATCTGAGGTGTAGGAGAATACCATGACCTGTCCCTCCACCATGAAATAGAGGTAGTCTGAAATCTCGCCTGCGTGAATCAGATATTCATTTTTTTCAAATAAACATAGTTCCGATAATTCCATCAGATCTAAATCCATGTAATCCTGGAGATGATATTCTTCAATGTAGGCATGGCGCTTTTCAGGATCCGAAATTTTTCTCATAGTATCTCAATGTCCTTCCCAATAAGTCAAGTGATTCAATGATTGATTGTTCGTGTCGATTTTATCGGTTCCTTATCCATAATCCATATGTTGTTCATTTGAATTTCAGCTATTTCTTACCTGGAGTTATATATGAATTTTCTTAATCAATATTTATTGATTTATTTATAAATAGAGATAATGAATCGATTGTCACTTATTTATCGTACTTATTATACTGGAAAATGATAAAATTCTCAATCTCGTTTTGTTTTTTTGCGAAAAATGTCGGTAAAATTTTGGTAAATGTGACACATGTCATTTCCTTTCCCTACCTTTCTCTGCTATGGTGATAGGGAAAAGAAGAAATGTTTCTCAAAAAGAAGAGGGAAAAAGATTTTAGGAAATTAAATTTTGAGAAATGAAAAAAATCAAGCCAATGAAAAGGAGAATAATCATGAAACTGAAGCGGGTAATGGCAGGAATTCTTTGTGCAGGAATGGCAACGGTCGCACTGACCGGATGTGGTTCAAAGAAGAGTGAGGAGAAAACTCTGAATGTACAGTTTGTTCCGACGAACAACGATGGAAGTATGGAGGCAAAGGCAAAACCTTTTGCAGATTACCTGACAGAAAAACTGGGCTGCAAGGTAAATGTGACACTGGCAACGGATTATTCGACGATCGTGGAGGCAATGTCTTCCGGTAAAGTGGATCTCGGAATCATGCCTCCAGCAGCTTATGTGCAGGCGCGTGATATGGGAGCTGCAAAGGCAATTCTGACTTCTCAGCTTGGAGAGTATGATCAGGAGACTGGTCTTCCGGTTGAGGGTGAGATGACCGGAACCTTTAAGGGAGAGGTTCTCGTGAAGGCAGACAGCGACATCCAGACGCTTGAGGATCTGAAGGGAAAGAAGATTGCAACTCTGAGCCCGAACTCCGCAAGTGGTTACATTTATCCGGTTGCAGAGATGAAGGAGGCTGGAATTGATCCGGCAACGGATTGCACGCTGACAACTGTAAATGATATTCCGAGTGAGATGACCGCAGTTCTCAATGGTCAGCAGGATGCCTGCTTCGTATTTGAGGGCGCTCGCGTTGTGTTCTCCTCCAAGTTTGAGGGATACGATCTGATGAACGATCTTCGCGTTCTGTATCTGACTGAGGGCGACATCCCGAACGATGCAATCGCAGTTCGCCCGGATATGGATGATGAGATGAAGGAGAAGATCAAAGAGACCTTCTTAAATATGCCGAATGACGAGCAGGGCGCGGAGGCAATGTCTCTGTGGGGTCACAAGGGCTACGAGGAAGCAACGGAAGAGGCTTACGATACCATTAAGGCATACACCGAGAAGGCGGCTGAGTAATCATGATTAAATTTGAGCATGTATCAAAAGTATATCCGAATGGAACGAGAGGACTCGATGATGTCGATCTGACAATTACGGATGGAGAGTTTGTCTCTGTAATCGGACTTTCGGGTGCAGGAAAGAGTACCTTCCTGCGCTCGATCAATCGCCTGAATGAGATCAGCGAGGGAAACATCGTTGTAGATGGCGTGTCGATCACAAAGGCAGGAAAGAAACAGCTTCGCGAGATTCGCCGTCACATCGGTCTGATCTCCCAGAGCTTCAATCTGGTAAAGAGAAGCACGGTGCAGAAAAACGTTCTGTCCGGACGTCTGGGATATTATTCCACCTGGAAGAGTATCTTCGGACTCTTCACAAAGGAAGATTATGAGAGAACGAAACAGGCACTTGAGAGTGTGGGACTTCTCGACAAACTGCATTCGAGAAGCGATGAGCTCTCCGGTGGTCAGCAACAGAGAGTTTCGATCGCGCGGACGCTTGTTCAGCAGGCAGACATCATCCTTGCGGATGAGCCGGTTGCCTCCCTTGATCCGATCACTTCCCAGAAAATTCTTCAGGATTTGAGAAAGATCAATCAGGAGATGGGAAAGACCGTGATCGTCAACATCCATTCCGTTGAGATGGCAAAGGCATTTTCTGATCGAATTCTGGCATTCAAGAGCGGAAAGGTTGTTTTTGACGGGACACCCAAGCAGTTGGATGAGACAGAGTTAGCGCGCATTTATGGAAAGAACCCTGCGATGAATCAGGATCAGGATGCATCGGAGGATGACGGAGAGGAAAGCAGATGAAACTAAAGGACACGGTACATTTTGAGTGGTATAAGCACTTGCTGATTGTGTTTCTGCTTGCAGTCTGTATCTTTGGCAGTGCGGTAGTGACGGATGCAGATTTCTCAGAAGTGTTTTCAAACCTTGATCAGGTGGGAATCTTTCTTGGCCGTTTGATGCATCCGGATTTTTCCTATCTGCCAAAGCTCCTTGATCCGATGGCAAAAACCCTGAAAATGTCAGTTGTTGGAACGGTTCTCGGTGTCATTGTCGCAGTTCCGGTGGCGTTTCTTGGAACAACCGTTGTGACAAGAAATCTTGTAGTCACGACGGTGATGCGTTTTATCATGGATATTGTCCGCACAATCCCGAACCTTCTGCTGGCAGCTCTTCTCGTCGCTGTGATCGGAATCGGTGAGGCGACGGGTGTCCTGACGATTGCGATCTTTACGTTTGGCATGGTGTCTCAGCTGATTTATGAGACGATCGAGACGATTGATTACGGTCCGATTGAAGCGGCAGAATCAGTCGGTGCAAATAAGGTTCAGATTGCATTCTGGTCGATTGCGCCTCAGGTGCTCAGCCAGATTGTTAGCTATACGTTTTATGCGTTCGAGGTCAATGTCCGCGCGTCCACGGTTCTCGGATATGTGGGTGCAGGCGGAATCGGAGTGATTTTAAACTCCTCTCTGGCTCTGCTTCAGTATGAGAGAGTTTCGCTTGTGATTTTGATGATTCTTGTGGTTGTTGCGATTGTGGATGGATTGAGTGAAGCGATCAGGAGGAGACTGGTATGATGAGACAGGCAGGAAGTTTTCGCCGTTTGGCGATCGGACTTGTGGCAGCAGCAGTGATCGTATACTGCATCGCGGGCATTGATTTTTCCGGGCTTGCCGGTTTTTCTCCGGAGATGGGAATGGAAGTCATTCGTGGACTCATGAAACCGCGCTGGAGTTTTGTGTATGACGGAAGCGGGGAAGATCTTTTAAGCCTTCTTGTGCTGACACTCGGCATCGCCTTTCTTGGAACGGCGATTGCGACAGTGCTTGCACTTCCGATCACACTCCTTAGCGCATCGAATCTGTGGAAATCCTATCCGTGGGTAGCCAAGATCGGAAAATTCATCTGCAATGTGCTCCGTGCGTTTCCAGAGCTTGTCTATGCGATCATTTTTGTAAAGGTCGTAGGTCCGGGACCGTTTGCCGGTGTTATGGCAATCGGTGTTCACCAGATCGGAATGCTTGGAAAACTCTACACCGAGGAACTTGAGGCGATGGGAGAGGACTCTGCGGAGGCAATGCGTGCAGTCGGAGCCGGTTTCTGGCAGACATTGTTTTTTGCGAGAGTTCCTCAGTTAATGCCGATTTACAGCTCCCTCTCGTTGAATCACTTTGAGATTGCAGTCAGAAGCGCATCCACGCTCGGACTTGTCGGAGCAGGTGGAATCGGAGCACCGCTGATCTTTGCTATTCAGTCGAGAAACTGGGACAAGGTGAGCATCATTCTTCTCGGCGTTGTCGTGATGGTATTTGTGATGGATTTACTTACCGGAATGATCCGAAAGAAACTGAGATAAAAAACGAAGATAAAGAAAAGATAATAAGATGAAGATGAAAGAATGAAAGAAAAGATAAGAAGCTGAGATCGTGAATGATTGAAATTATGAATAGTTGAAATTGTAAATAATGGAGATTATGAAAGTGAGTCAGTAAATAAAATCGTGAGGAAACTAGAATGAATTTGTTACATATTTCCGATATTCATTATCGAAGTTTCTATTCGGATGGACCGAGTGAATATGAAAACATGCTGTCACAGATGGATGCTCCAATGTACTTCTTGCAGGAGAGCTTAAAGCAGGCTCTCAGTGAGCAGGAGATTGATGTAGTGCTGATTACCGGAGATCTGACGGAAGATGGGAGCGTTGATGATTATCGGATTTTGAAGCGTCAGATTCAAAAGCTAGTCGGGGATCGACCGGTCATAATCACGCCGGGAAACCATGACAACAAAAAAAATCTGCGAATCGGATGGATGGGAATCGCGGAAGCGGAGGCAGAGTGTGCAGGAGATGATCCGTGTTACTTTATCAAAGTATTTGATGAGGCAGTGATTGTTTCCTTTGACAGCAGTGTTCAGGGTTGTTCGGATGGCTGTGTGGATCCGGATCGCCTTTTATGGTTGGAGCAGGAGCTTCTTGCGATGAAAGAGAAGGGCAAGCCAGTGATTTTGATGACACACCACCAGCTGATCGATCAGCTCCCGGGAGTTCCACCGATTCCTGAGAGTGAGAAAATCAAAGAGATTCTTCGAGAGACGAGACCGACGGCTGTGCTTTGCGGTCACACGCATCATCATTATGTAGGGCGCGTGGCGGAAGTTCCGTATTACATTGCAGACAGCATGTCCTTCCGCGGAGAGAGTCTGGAAATTGGCGGAGTCTCTTTTGAGGAAGGATATGGATACAGCGTCTATCATCTGGGCAAAAATGGGATTGACCAGTGCAAAACTCAGTTGAAGCTGACCGGAAGATGCCTTGGAGAGATTATTTTTAAGAAATCTTGAATTTGATTAGATTTTGAGAAAAAATTATGAATCAGAAAGAGTGTTTGGGACGCCGGTAAAATGGTGTTCCAAATACTCTTTATTTAATTCATCCGTCTTAAATTGACAATTGACAGATGAAAATTTGCGTTCTATAATGAACACAATCGATAATTCCTATATAATTGGTATGGATTACAGACATAAATGATAACAGATTTTGGAATGATTGATGATTTTGACCAAAGAATTTAGAGCGATGGGAAGGAGATTTTTCATTCGATGTTTACAGAAAAAACAAAGGTTCTGGTCGCCATTGATGCTCTTCCAGATGCTGTATGGAAACCATTTGAATGTCAAAAAACTTTTTCTTTTGTGCGGGATGGCATTCATGCCGGAAAACTGCTCGATCAGCAGACTTTTGATGTCGTGTTTCTTGATCTCTTCCTAAACGGATTGGACGCACTTCACCTGCTTAGAAAAATCCGTTCCGAACACCCCGGTGTGCGAGTTGTGTTGACAAGCGAAGCTCCGAACTTTCAGTTTGCCCGTCAGGGACTCCTGTATGGTGCCTGCAATTATCTGCTTCGTCCTTTTACCGTGGATATGCTTTCCAAAACATTTTCTCGAATGGAATTCTCTGGACAAGCTGAAAAGTCCCCGGAACAGGAAGCGCTTTTGCGTGTCAGACGCACCATTGGGACAAGCCGTTTTCCTGAAACAGTGTCCAAAGAACTTCATCAGCTCTGTAATCTAAGTGAAAATGCGATCGAGACGGATCAACGACTTCGGCGCTTCTTTGAAAGTGTTATTAATCTCACATTTCAGGATTTTCCGTGGCTTGCATTTTTTCTCGATCAGAAGGATTTCAATCAGATTCACGGACTTTTCACGAGTGATAAGCATCTTGTGCGCACATTTTGTGAACAGGGATTCAATCGTCTCTATGATCAGCTCTGGCGTCTCTGTCCGGAGACCGATGATGAGCAGGTGAAAAAGATCATGATCTATCTGCTTGAGCATGTCGACACGCCTCTGTCTCAGAAAGAGGTGGCTCAGGAATTTTTCATGAGTGCATCGGCTCTCAGCGAGCGTTTTTCCTGTGCTCTCCACCTCTCCTACCGGGAATACAGCCAAAGAATTCGCATGAGTCGTGCATCCTGGTTCCTGCGAAACACCAATCTCAAGCTCTATGAAATTTGCGACCAGATGGGATTTAAGGATGTCAACTATTTTTCCAGACAATTCCGCCAGCAAAATGGCATGACAGTCTCCGAATATCGCATGGATGATGGAAACTGGGAGTTCCAGATCTGAATTTTCTCAATTTCCACTCCAACTCCCTCAAAAACAAGATACTCATTTCGTATCGGTATTTCACAAACGCTCAAAGATAATCTCAAATTTTGCAATTTTTTTAGAAAAAGCAAAAATTTTGTTGACAGCCCTATAAATGTGTGATACTATGTACGAGTGCTCAGTTGAGACACAAAACTTCATCTGGCATAGGGGAATAGTTCAATGGTAGAGCAGCGGTCTCCAAAACCGTAGATGGGGGTTCGAGCCCCTCTTCCCCTGCTCAGTTGAGACACAAAACTTCATCTAAATATAGGGGAATAGTTCAATGGTAGAGCAGCGGTCTCCAAAACCGTAGATGGGGGTTCGAGCCCCTCTTCCCCTGCTAGTGTAAAGCTCAGAAGTCAGTTCTTGATTTCTGAGCTTTTTTGTATGGTGGGAAATTGCGTCCTATCATACAAAAAAGTTAGGAAAGGAGGCGAGAAGATGATTTCAATGATTCCATTTGGTTTGCTGGCAGGATTTGCAGAGTTTATAAAAGAACCGGAAGAATGTAAGAAAGGTCTAGCAGAATATTCAGAAGAATGTTCAGAGAAATATCCAGAGGAATGTAGAGGGGGATTTTGTGAGAAAGAGATTCGGATTACCGGAATTGAGGAGGAGAAATTCTGTTTTCGCCTTGCAGAGTGGAAGGGTGATTTTCAAAATTCGCTGAAATCCTTTCGGATCTGTTTCTATGAAATGGAAAAAAGAGCTTATCGAGAGATTCGGATCACTGAGTTTGAGATTTGTGAGGTTTTGAAAAAAGGATTTTGGACAGAAATTTTGGTTGAGGTTTGCGCATGCTTTGATCGATCAGCTCAGTCGGAATTTGCGCGTGCAGTTCAAAAATTGATCCGTCAGTACGATCGTTACATTCGCTTGAAACTAGAGTGCTGTGACGCAGAAGTCTCAGAAGCACTGCTTGGCTATCCGGCTGATCTCGACGAGATTCATGCGAGCAGTCTGAAGGCACAGAAAAAGCGGTGGTTTGAATCGATTTCGGGGAATGGGTTGACGGAGAAAACAAAAAAGGATGCCAGGGAACGAGAGAATTTAAAAATAGAAGATCAATTTCCAGAAATCGCATTAGAATTAGACCAGCCATATCTCTATGAGAAGTATCTGAGTTGTTCGATCGAAGACTTTTCTAATTGGTACTGGAAGAAAAACGGGCTTCAAGAGCATCGCCTTGCGTTGTGTCGCCCCGCCCGCCTTTATATAGGAAACGCATTCTGCCCACTTCTCTTTCCGGATACAGAAAAACTTTTGCGTCTGCTTGAGAAGGCAAGAGCAGAAAAACTCGGTATAACGATTGTGACATCTTATCTGAGGGAGGAGGCACGGGAATTTTTCGAGTCTTTGTTAAAAGAGATTAAACGATGGTGCGAGGAACGCGACACAGAGACAGAAATGGAAAAAGTAGAAGTAGTTGTCAATGACTGGGCGGTGGCAGATTTGATTTTGGCGCAGATTCCAAATCTTATCATTCCAAGTCTTGGAGTCCTTTTAAATAAGCGCCGGAAAGATCCACGCAGCAGATATTTAAGCGCAAAAGGTTATGATGGTTATGATCGGGAAAATGCTGGGGAGAACAACCTCTATGCCGACTTTTACCGGGAATTTTTGAAAAATGAATTTAAGATCGAGCGCTATGAGTGGGAGTCAATTGCGGGACTTCCAGATCACCGTTTTCCGGGAGAGAAAAACAGTCTGCATCTCCCGTTTTACCAGACGAATACTTCTCAGTACTGTACCTTGTATGCGGGATGTGTCTATGGAGCGCGCGGGCACCAGACGTTAGTCAGGGAGTGTCCGAAATATTGCAATCGCTTTGTGTATCTGTATCCGGAGCATTTGAAGATGGTTGGCAGGGGAAATTCTTTGTTTGGGTTTGATGCGCAGATTCTTGAGGCTTTGCAGGTATGTGAGAAGGAGAGTAAGTGGAACAAAGCAAATTACTGGAGAGATCTTGGGATCGATCGTCTTGTGATCAATCTGATGGAAATCGGGGACGAAAAGATCCGATCAATCAGATAGATCAAAGAAATCAAAAAAATCAGAGAAAGATGAAAATCACAGCGGGACTCGGCTCGATCGACGAGTATGTCCGCTTTGTCACAGCAGGGGCAGATGAGTGTTTCTGTGGATATGTTCCGTACTCGTGGACGGCGAAATATGGGGCGAGAGCGCCACTAAATCGTCGGGAGGTGCTCTGCTGCAACGTGCAGATCGGATCGTACAGTGAGCTTGAAATTCTGGCAGGAATGGTGTGCCGTTACCAGAAGCCTGTTCATCTGACGTTCAATTCGTTATATTATTTGCCAGAACAATACCCGGAGATTGCAAAGATCATCACTTCCTGTATGGAACTTGGATTTCGCAGTTTCATTCTTGCCGATCCCGCCTTGATTGTGTATCTGAGAGCGCAGGGGATTGACTGCGAGATTCATCTGAGTGGGGAGAACGGAGAGGTCAATACCGGAAGTATCCGTGCGCTGAGTCGCCTTGGGCTTACGAGAGTGATTTTTCATCGAAAGAATACGTTTACGGATATGCGCGCTGTAACTGGAATGAAGTTTGAGGTATTTTCTCCGACGGAATTTGAGGCATTTGTGCTGAATGAGAATTGTCAGTTTACGGGGGCATTTTGCAATTCGTTTCACGGGGATGAGATCGGGCATCTCTGCCGGGTACCATATTGGCTTGCACCGGTGGAAGATCAGACGGAGACCGGATCGGCATCGCTTCAATCGAGACAGGGAAGAGAAGAATGGGAGCGGATGAAACAGAGCGGACGCATCAATGAGGATGGAGAACTGATGGGAGGAATAACTGGGGGAAGCATCGCAGAAAAAAGTTATGATGAGGACGGCTATCTCTGCGGGGAGAGTGGATGTGGTCTCTGTGCGCTGTGGAGACTTCAGGAAGCCGGAATCACACATTTAAAGCTCGTGGGGCGCGGAAATTATGTGGATTTTATGGAGCGGGATATTCAGAATCTGTGTCGGGCAAGGGAGATTCTTGGAAACTCCACGTCGGAAATCGAATTTCAGGAGCGCGTGAAGCAGGAACTTTTTTTATCAGGTTGTGGTGGAAACTGTTACTATCGCATCTGATCGGATCCCGCAGACGGTTCCAAACTGAAAATTTCGTATGAGATTTATGGTGATGTTTGAGGACACAAAAATTTTAAAATTTTTTTCTTTACATTGGAACGGTTCTAGGGTTTATAATAAAAAGACGAGAAAGAAAAATTTATGATTATCGGTAGTCGGTATAACATCCGATATAATTGTGAATTTTTAGAAAAATGCAGAAACTGGAGGACGGAACAATGAAATTATATCGCAAAGCAGCAGCTGCAATGCTTGCAGGAGTTCTTGGCAGTGTTGTGATCGGAAGTGGAATGAGTGCCTATGCAGCAGGAGTGACCAAGTCTGGAGACAAGCTCTATTATTATATGCCGGATGGAACGGTTGCAACCGGACTGATCCATGATACAGCATCGGACAAGTACTACTATGGAATGTCGGATGGTACGCTTGCGATTGGCTGGCTTCGCATTGGTCAGGATTACTTCTATATGGCAGAGGATGGCGCTCTCTGGACTGGATGGCGCACGATTGATGGTGCGCGCTATTACTTTTACCCGGATTCTGGTAAGTGTGCAATCAACATTGCAATGCCGGTTGACGGATACTGGTATCTGTTTGGAACCGATGGAAAGATACAGACCGGTTTCCAGAATGTCAATGGAAGCACCTACTATTTTGACCCGTCAAACGGAGTGATGGTTGCCGGCACTTCCCGCACAATCGATGGCGTTGTATATAACTTCCAGGCAGACGGAACCTGCACGACTCAGGTTGCAACTGCAAACTCCTATAACTTTAATAATGGATCAAATTCCCAGAA
Source organism: Brotaphodocola catenula (assembly GCA_020686985.1). GTDB lineage: Bacteria > Bacillota > Clostridia > Lachnospirales > Lachnospiraceae > Brotaphodocola > Brotaphodocola catenula. The sequence goes on along the minus strand of JAJEPU010000039.1, from coordinate 12,507 downwards.
CGGAAGCGGAACGAGCAACACTCCGAACAGCGGTGAGAGCAATCCGGAGGCAGACGGCGGAAAGACAGGTGTGATCACCGCGGGCTCTTCTAAATAGAGATCGTAGATCATCCTGGTAGATTGTCACAGATTTGATTTTTTCTGATTATTATGCTAAAATAAGAACGGGTTTATACACAATTATTTTAGAGAGGGGTCATAATCTTATGGAAAACCAGCTGATGAATTACATTGTTGAGAAGACACACGAGTTGATCGATGCATCGAGTTGCTGTGCAGAGGCAAAGCAGGCAGGACAGGCTTGGTTGGATGCTCTTGGAACCGAAAAGGAAGCTGAGATGACGAAGAATTACATCGCTGAGCTTGAGGAAGACATCATTCCAATCGATGGTTTGATTGCATTTGCAGAGTCCCCGGCAGGAGCAGGTGTGTTTGGTGACAAGGCAGGAGCAGTTGCAGAGCATGCAAAAGAGATCAAGGCAAAGGGTGCAAAGTACTGTGATTGCCCGGCATGTAGCGCAGTAGAGGCGATTCTTGCAAAGAAAGACGAGATGCTCAAGTAGAGCTTAACTTCACTCAAGAGTAATTAGATAAGTAGAGCCTACTTAATAAAAAATAAAAGATAGGAAAATGAGAAGCATATCTGGGAAGCTCCCGGATAGAGCTTCTCGTTTTTGTATTCCATGTAAGAGTAAGACGGAGAGGGGAATGACAAAAGATGGATACATTTGGAATTGTGGTGGAGCAGATCGGCTTGTTTGTCGTTTATATTCTTGCGGGAGTAGCTCTTGTCAAGACGAAGGTCTTCTGTGCAGAGACGCTTGAAGTGCTTGCAAAATATGTGTTGAAGCTCGGACTTCCGGTTTTGATTTTTATTAATACAGTCAATGGTGTGCAGAGGGAGACGCTGTTTTCGAGCGCAGAAGTCATCGCTCTGACGGCAGTGCTCTATGCGTTTTTCTTTCTTGAGAGCCTTTTCTTGGCAAAAGTCTTTCGACTGAAGGGAAATACGGCTCTGGTTTACCGGGCGATCTCGATGTTTGGAAATATCGGATTTATGGGAATTCCGATTATCTCAAGCATCTATCCGCAGAGTGGTATGCTCTATATTTCGCTTGTGACGATCGTGGATCAGTCTGTGTTGTGGACCCTCGGTGTAAAGCTCACAACGCCGGAGGGAGCAGAGGGCGGATTTAAGTTAAAAAAGATGATCAATCCGGCGACGACAGCGATCGCATTGGCTCTCGTCTTTATTATCGCCCGGATTCCGGTGCCGGGAGTCATCAACACCGGATTGCAGAAGATCGGAGGAACGGCGACCCCGCTTGCAATGATCTATCTCGGCGGGGTCTTTGCGTGCATGGATATCCGTCGCTATGCGTTTCGACCGGAGCTTTACGGAATTGTGCTTGTCAAAATGCTTGTGGCTCCGATTCTCGTCTATCTGGTGCTTGGTTTTGTCCCGATTTCTGCGGATCTGCGTATGACGATTGCACTGTTGACGGCACTTCCGGCAATGGCATCTGCAGTCATGATGGCGAAAGCATCTGGATCAGAGGGAGATTATGCGATGGGCGGAATCTTTGTGACAACAATCGGCTCGATCGTGACACTTCCGATTGTGTGCTGGCTTCTTCAGCATTTCTTTACAGTATAAAAAGCACGGACTCCTCTGCGTGGAAGCACTTCTGTGTAAAGCTCATATTGGTTGAGCCACTCGGAGAACGCCTGACTGTCTTTTTTCTTTGTGCCGGGTTAAATAGAGTGTCTGGTACAGATGCGTCATATTCAGCGAAAAATTGAGGAAGGCGATACTGCGCTTGACACTGCTGACACTCCGCTTTAATTTCTGGGCGCACAGATCGAGAGGAACGCTGTGGCGCTCCTGAAGGAAGGATGCGGTCTTGAGATCTGAGGAATGAATACTCATGGAAAAGGTCTCCTTTGCTTGTCGATAAAGGGTTGCTTGTGAGCTGAATTTTATGATTGTATTGTTGGGATCGTTAGGAGGAGTCTTATGATCCGCTGATCCAGGAGATCACAAAGCTGATTCCCGTCATAATCAGAAAGAACCAGACACCAGGAGCTTTTAAAATTACATTGACAATAGGCTCATCAAGTGCAATCCATCCAGGAAACCACTTTAATTTTCTTATTGAAATGCAGAAAATTACAATCGCAATGATCATGCAGGCGAGGGCGACTGCACCGAAAAAGATCGAAATCAGCAGGGAGAGAAATCCACTCACCGCGGAGTTGTCTGCGAGAAAGATCGGAACAACTCCGCCCACAAAATTGATGATCATATGAAGGGCGATATTGTAGCGAATCCGTCCGGTACTGCTGTACAGATAGGCAAAGACCATTCCGAGCATTGTGGCATAGAAAAACTGAAAGCAGTTTCCATGGAAGAGTCCAAAGCTGAGTCCAGAGAGAATCACAGCGGTCTTCTGACCAAACGGGGCGAGGCGATCGACGAGGTATTTGCGAAACATCAGCTCTTCCATGACCGGAGCGATTAATACGGTGGAGAGGAAGACGACACTGAGATGCATTCCTGTGATCAGATCATCTAAGGGATTTTCCTGTACTGTTCCACTCAGACTTCCGGCGATCGCCATCAGGTACTGCCCGATCAGGTTGCCGATATAGGTCATGCCGAGGCAGAAGATGAGGAGTACGGCAAAATCGCTTGCCGGGATCGTCTTTTTGTCGGTCTTCGTCCATGATGGAATCCGGTTCATTTTCCACACAAAGAAAGGAAAAGCAATTCCGTACATGAGAAACAGGGAGAGAAGCATGGAGACATCTGTCCCAAACAGAAATGAGGGATCAAGGATTCCTGTGGTTGCAAGGGCAAAGGAGAGCACTCGGATCAAAAATGTGAGAATCAGAGAAGCCACACGGTTCACAATCAGAAAGAGGACATAAGCCCATGCAATCTGAGAGAGTTGTTTTTTTGCATTGAGATTCATCGTATAATGGATTCACCCTTTCTTTTTTCTTTTGTTTCAATGTTTGTTTGAATATGGCATTTTTATCTGCATTTCTATTTTTTTGTGTGTTGTATCTCATTATTGTTTCATAACTGGAAAGGATTGTCAAGTGCGTAGTTGTTGTCATTTATATGATGACCCGGGGCAAAATCAGAGGTTCTTGGCTAAATTTTTGTCAAAGATCCGGGGCAATTTTGAAAAAAAGGAAGAAAAAAACAGAAGTGAAAATAAGGATAGAAAACTAAAACAAAAGACATAAATGGCAAAAATGACGATAAAAAAATAAAATTACCACATATATAATGCAGAAATCACTAAAAAATATAACAGAAAAAAAGAAATTGTTCTTGACAAAATACAGATGGGAGAGTATAGTGACAAGTGGCTTTTATGATGTATACTGGAATTTGTGAAACAGAAGTTATTGCCAGCTAAGATGAACACGAATGATTAAGAGAAAAGTGAACAGGTGATATCAACCGTTTACCGGTTTGACACGAGACGTATACTCAGGGAGGAGTAGCCTTTAGGGGACGTCTCGTTTTTTTTAGAACATATACAGAAGAAAGAGATTTCAGAGTCTATATGCTCTAAAAAAGAGAAGATCTGAACAGCATTTTCATGAAAAGCTGTCAGGAACACGCGCAGTTCCAACAGCTTTTTGTCTATCAGCGTGGACGATGTATTCTCGGATTCCGAGGGAACATAACTTCGATTGGGAGAACGAAGGGACACAAAAGATTCAGCAGACCTGAAAAGCAAAGATTACAAAGAGAGGAAGTAAAGCAAATGAAAAAGACATTGGCAGGAATCGCTCTTGGCTGTGTACTTGCAGTTTCTCTGACTGCATGTGGCGGATCTAAGAGCACCGAGACAACTGCCGCAGATGCTTCTGCTGAGACAAGTGCAACAGCAGAGAGTTCTGCTGCAGAAACCACAACGGATGGTTCTGGAAAGATTGTAAGAGTTGCAGCTGTAGATCCGCAGGTAGCGCTGGACCCACAGCAGTACACTTACAGCATCGTTATGAAGATCACAGACAACATCACGGAGTCCCTGCTGACCACAACGGAGAACGGTCTGGAGCCGACCCTGTTAGCTTCCATGCCGACAATCTCTGATGATCAGATGACTTACAGCTTCGAGCTTCTTCCGGATGTGAAATTCCACAACGGCGAGACTCTGAAGGCTTCTGACGTAAAGTATTCTTACGAGCGTCTGGTCAAGATGGCAAAGATGGCAACCTTGCTGGAGAACGTGGTAGGTTATGATGAGCTGAGCGCTGGTACCGCAGATGAGCTGTCCGGCATCGAGGTTCAGGATGATACCCACTTCACGATTCAGCTGAAAAAGCCGTATGCTCCGTTCCTTTCTGTTCTGTCTACCGCTTACTGCGCAATCTATCCGCAGGATGCTTGCGAGGAGGCAGGAGATAACTGGGGTATGAGCGTTCTGTACGGTACTGGCCCGTTCAAGATGGACAGCTATCAGACCGGCGTTGGCGTAACTCTTTCCCGTTTTGAGGATTATCATGATGACGGCGTAAAGCTGGATGGTCTTGATTACAAGTTCATCGAGGATGTAAACACTCAGGTTCTTGAGTACCAGAAGGGTAATGTAGACTACGTTGACGTAGATCCGTCCATCTACCCGGTATACTCCAGCAACCCGGATCTGAAGGATCAGATGCATGGCTTCCAGCCGACCGGATGCTACAGCCTGACTGTAAACTCCAAGACCTTCCCGGATGCAAAGGTAAGAGAGGCAATCGCTCTTTCCATCGACCGTAAGTCCATCTGCGACAGCATTCTGCATGGCACCGCTACGGTTCCGACCTCCTACATCCCGGCTGGAATCATCGGACATGATGATAGCCTTCCGGAGTTCGAGTACAATCCGGAGCAGGCAAAACAGCTCCTTGCTGAGGCAGGATATCCGGATGGTATTGATCTGCGTGTAACTGTAAACACCAAGTATCAGGGTAACGTTGCAATCGCAACTGCATTCCAGCAGCAGGCAAAGGCAGCAGGCATCAACGTAGAGGTTGAGCAGGTTGACTCCGCAGCATGGTCTGATATGAAGAAGAGCGGTGGTGTTGATTGCGGTATCTCCAACTGGTATGTTGATTACGCAGATCCGGAGAGCATGCTGTATCCGATGACCAAGACCGATACCAACTCCAGCTTCTGGCACAACGCTGAGTTTGACCAGTTACTTGAGGATGGTATTGCAACCACCGATGATGCAGAGCGTCAGGAGATTTACGTAAAGGCAGAGCACATCATGACCAGAGAAGATTGGGCAACCACTCCTCTGTACAATGAGACCAAGTTCTATCTGCTGAACCCGAAGATCAGCGGATTCCAGATGGATTCCACCTTCCGTATGTTCTGGAAGAACGCAGATATTCAGTAGTCATTTGCGCAAACTTATACAAATGTTCTGAGAAGAGGGAGGCTGTGCGCGTTTTACAGCCTTCCTTTCTCACTATTATAGGAGAAAATCAATGCTTTCATACACGGCAAAACGCCTGGTACAGACAATCTTTGTTCTGGTGGGCATCAGTCTGATTACATTCGTCCTGCTTCAGGTAGTTCCGGGTGATCCGGTTGCTCTGATGCTGGAGAAGCGTGCAGATCCGGAGACGATCGCAAAAGTTCGTCATGAGTTGGGGTTGGATCTGCCTTATTATGTTCAGTATCTCAATTTTATCAAGGGTGCGGTTCATCTTGATTTTGGAACTTCTTATTTTACCAAAGAGGTTGTAACGGACGCGCTTATGCGTTGCTTTAAGGTAACGGTAAAGCTGGCTTGCATGTCCTTTGTGTTTGCTGCAATTATCGGAATTCCGTGCGGTATCTTCGCTGCTGTAAAGCGCGGAAAGGGAATTGATACCGTTGTTATGGTCCTTGCGATTATCGGTGTATCTGCACCGGCATTCTGGGTGGCAATCATTCTTCAGATTATTTTCGGATTAAAGTTGAATATTCTGCCGATTTCCGGATTTGATTCCGTGGCGGCTTATATCCTGCCGAGTGTCGCTCTTGGCGCTCGTTATGCAGGAAATATGGCACGAATCACTCGTACCAGTATGTTGGAGGTTCTCGGACAGGATTACATCCGTACCGCAAAGGCAAAGGGTGTAAAGCGTTGGGCGGTTATCTTAAAACACGCACTCAAGAACGCGATGATTCCGATTGTAACGCTTGTCGGAACCGACTTCGGTTACATGCTGACAGGTTCCATGCTGATTGAGAAGGTATTTTCCATCCCAGGTATCGGTAAACTTGCGGTTGATGCAATGTCAAACCGAGATCTGCCGCTTCTTGAGGGAACGGTTATGTATATCGCCTTCGTCTTCGTTGTGGTAAACCTGCTTGTGGATGTTTCTTACGCATTTCTGGATCCGCGGATCCGTTACGGGAAAGGAGCGGCCTAAGAGATGGCAAAGAAAGTATTTGGATTTTTTAACAAACAGAAACAGTTCGAACAGGATGTCATGGAAAATGGCATGCAGTATTCGAGCTTTTACGGCGACAGCCTTCGTCGCTTAAAGAAGAACAAGATGGCAATGTTCTGTGCAGGTCTTCTGATTCTTCTTGTGCTGATGGCGATTTTCGCACCGTTAATCGCTCCATATGATCCGACATTCCAGGACTACAGTGCGGTTCTGTCTGCACCGAGTATGGCGCATCCATTTGGAACCGACGAGTTTGGTCGTGACATTCTCTCGAGAATCATTTACGGTTCCCGCGTTTCGATCAGCATTGGTATCGTCGCTCAGGTCATCGCTTCGATCGTGGGTGTCACCCTCGGTTCTTTAGCCGGTTACTACGGCGGTTGGATTGACAACACGATCTCCCGTATCATGGAGATCTTCCAGGCATTCCCGGATCTGATCTTTGCAATGGCAATCATGACCTTCCTCGGAAAAGGCGTGCTCAACCTCTTCATCGCACTCGGTCTTCTGACCTGGGTTCGTACCGCCCGTATGATCCGTGGTTCGGTTATGCAGTTGAAGGAGAAGGAGTACATCGAGGCGAGCCGTGCCTGCGGTGCTTCTACTTACTGGATCATCATGAAGGGACTCGTTCCGAACTGCCTGTCCACGATCATCGTTCTCGTAACGCTCGGTATCCCGAACGCAATCATGTACGAGGCATCCTTGAGCTTCCTTGGAATCGGTATTCAGCCTCCGACTCCGTCCTGGGGTAACATGATCAGCGCGGCACAGACATTCATCAGCTATCGTCCGGTATACAGCATTATGCCAGGTGTGGCAATCATGATCACGGTTATCGCATTCAATATCTTCGGTGATGGTCTGAGAGATGCGCTTGACCCGAAGTTAAAGAACTAAGGAGGTGTGTGAAATGGCAGAGAAAATTTTACAGGTAAAAAATCTGAAGACCTATTTCCACACGCAGGCCGGTCTGGTAAAGGCTGTCAACGATGTGTCCTTTGATGTGGAAAAGGGAAAAACCCTTGGAATCGTAGGAGAGTCCGGTTGCGGAAAGAGTATCACCTCCCTCTCAATCATGGGTCTGGTGGAGAAGCCAGGAAAGATCGAGGGAGGAGAGATTCTCTTTGCGGGCGAAGATCTCTTAAAGAAGACGGAAGATCAGATGCGTCAGATCCGCGGTAAGCAGATCGCAATGATTTTCCAGGAGCCGATGACCTCTCTGAACCCGGTTTATACGATCGGAGAGCAGATCACGGAGGCTCTGCTTCTTCATGAACATATGACGAAGCGTCAGGCGAGAGAGCGCGGAATCGAGATGCTTAAACTCGTTAAGATCCCGCTTCCGGAGCGTCGTTTCGATGAGTATCCGCATCAGCTCTCCGGCGGTATGCGTCAGCGTGTTATGATCGCAATGGCACTTTGCTGTAATCCGGAAATGCTGATCTGTGATGAGCCGACGACTGCACTTGATGTGACAATTCAGGCACAGATCCTCGATCTGATCAATGAGTTGAAAAATGAGACGGGTACTTCCGTCATGATGATCACTCATGACCTCGGTGTTATCGCTGAGGTTGCCGATGATGTCATGGTTATGTATGCAGGTAAGGTTGTTGAGCATGCGACCTGCGACCAGATCTTTGAGAAGCCGATGCATCCGTATACCGACGGTCTGATGAAGTGTATTCCGAAGCTCGATGACGATGATACGAAGGAACTGAGCGTGATCAAGGGTATGGTGCCGAGCTTTGATGATATGCCAAAGGGCTGTGCATTCTGCCCGAGATGTCCGCAGGCGCGCGAGATCTGTAAGCAGAAGATGCCGGAGCTTGTGGAGGCAGAAGGACGCAAGGTTCGTTGCTTTAAGTATACAAAAGAATGGGAGGAGAACGTCTGATGAGCGAAGCAAATGACAAGACCCCTCTGTTAGAGGTCAAAAATCTGCGAAAATTGTTCCCGGCGAGATCGTCCTTTTTCGCAAAAGAAAAATCCTGGATCAAGGCAGTTGATGATGTGTCCTTTACCTTAAATCCGAGAGAGACGCTTGGAGTCGTAGGTGAGTCCGGATGCGGAAAGTCAACGATGGGTCGTTCGGTTCTGCGTCTGATTGAGCCGACTTCCGGTCAGATTCTTTACAAGGGCAGGGACTTCGGAAAGGCATCCGGTCAGGAGCTGAGAAAGATGCGTGCGGACATGCAGATCATTTTCCAGGACCCGTATGCATCCCTGAACCCGAGAATGACGGTCGGTGAGGTGATCGCCGAGCCGTTAAACATCCAGAAGCGCTACAAAACCGCTGAGGAGACTCGTGCTCAGGTACTCAAGACCATGGAAGTCGTAGGCCTGAACCCGAAGTACTACAACCGTTACCCGCACGAGTTCTCCGGTGGTCAGCGTCAGAGAATCGGTATCGCGCGTGCAATCGTGCTCGGTCCGTCTCTCGTTGTCTGCGATGAGCCAGTATCTGCACTTGATGTTTCGATTCAGTCTCAGGTGCTGAACCTGCTGAGAGAGTTGCAGAACTCGATGGGAATGGCGTATATCTTCATTTCCCATAATCTGAGTGTTATCAAGCACATTTCTGATCGTGTCATGGTTATGTACCTCGGTCATGTGGTGGAGATGGCGGACAAGAAGGAGCTCTTTGCAAATCCGTCTCATCCGTACACGCAGGCACTTTTGTCTGCAATCCCGATGCCGGAGCGTCATTCCAAGAGAAAGAAGATCATTCTTCAGGGAGACCTTCCGAGCCCGGCAAATCCGCCGTCAGGCTGTATTTTCCACACCCGTTGCTTTATGGCAAAGGATATCTGTTCCACGCAGAAGCCGGAGCTTCGAGACATCGGAAACGGTCATATGTGTGCCTGCCATTTCTGCGATGGTTGCAAATAAAATCGAGAAGCGCAGTGATTCTGGATTCTGATTGGAAAAATTTATTGCACTTCATGTACTTAAAACAGCGTAATGCTTAAATATCTGTAATCAAAGTGTGTTTGGTATCGGCTCTTTTGGGGCAGGGTGCCAAACACGCTTTGGTTAAAAAAATAAAAATCAGAATTTGATTTAAAAAAATAAAAAATGAAACATGTGAAAGGAAGCGTAGTGTCATGAAAATCACGGATATCAAGATTTACAAGATGCAGGTGCCGCTTGTGCGCCCGTTCCGCATTTCCCTCGGACTGATCACTCATGCGGTCAGCTGTCTGGTTGAGGTGGAAACAGATGAAGGAATCACCGGATATGGAGAAGGCTCCCCGGGACCGTTTATCACCGGTGAGAACCTTGAGGGCACGATTGCAACGATCGAGCGTATCAAGGAGAAGCTGATCGGTGTTGACCCGAGAGATATGGAGAAGGTATATGCTGTGATGAACCGTGCAGTCGCTTACTGTGGAACGGCAAAGGCAGCGATTGATATTGCCTGTCACGACATCATCGGAAAGAGCGCAAACCTTCCGCTCTACAAGGTTCTCGGCGGTATGTCCGGAGAGATCGAGACCGATATGACGGTTGGCATCGACGATCCGCAGGTGATGGCAGAGCGTGCGAGAGAGCATGTGAAGGCTGGATTTAACGTGATCAAGACGAAAGTTGGAACAGATTTTGCAACCGATCTTGCAAGAGTTCGTGCAATCCGTGAGGCTGTCGGCGATGATGTGAAGATTCGTCTCGATGCAAACCAGGGATGGAAGGCAAAAGAGGCGGTTGAGCTGATTGCCCGCTTAAATGAGTATGACATCGAGCTGGTAGAACAGCCGGTTCCGAGATTCGATTTTGAGGGACTCAAGTTTGTTACGGCTCACAGCAGTGTGCCGATCATGGCAGACGAGAGCTGTTGGGATTCCAAGGATGCACTGCGTCTTGTCTCTGAGCGCGCTGTGGACTACATCAACATCAAGCTGATGAAGTGTGGCGGTATCTACGAGGCAAAGAAGATTGTTGCAATCTCTGAGGCTTCTGGTGTGGAGTGTATGCTTGGATGTATGGCAGAGGAGAGTGGTATCGGTATCACCGCAGCAGCTTCCCTCGGCGCAGGAATGAAGAATATCACCCGCGCAGATCTGGATGCAACCTTCTCCTTAAAGGCACTGCCGTTTGAGGGTGGATTTGATGTCAAGGATACGAGACATCTGGTTCTGTCTTCCGAGGCTGGTCTTGGAATCCGTAGCCTGAAAAAGGAGATGTTCTCATGAACCGTATGACAGAAGAAGGAAAGAAGCAGTTAGAGGCGCTTGTCGCTCAGGTGATGGAGGATTGCAGTGCGCGTGGTGTTGCAGTCGGCATTGTGAATGCAAAGGGAGAGATCCAGTATGAGCAGTATTTCGGTTACCGCGATGAGGAGAACAAGCTCCCGATCAACCGTGATACGATCTTTGGTATGGCATCTGTGACGAAGTCTTTCACGGCGCTGTCGATCATGCAGATGCAGATGGATGGAATTCTCTCTGTGGATGATCCGGTGTCCAAGTACATTCCGGAGTTCACAAACAAGAATCAGGATCAGCCGGTAAAGCTGTGGCATCTGATGTGTCACAGTGGTGGATATTTCCCGCTTCCGCGTATCGTTGTGGACAAGACGGCTCAGGCGATGGGAATCGAGGATACGCTTGAGGAGGAGCTGATTTACCGCAAGGATTTTGCAGATGAGGGAATCCGCCTTGTCGCAGAGCGCCTTGACAATCAGACTCGTTTTACGGGTCGTCCGGGTCAGCGTATGAGTTACTGCAACGATGGTTTCGGACTGCTGTCTGACATCGTGCGTCGTCATTCTGACTGTGATTCGTTTGCGGAGTATCTCGACAAGCATGTCTTAAAGCCGATCGGTATGGATAGAAGTAACACGAGCTTTATCCGCAATACATTAGATGAGAATGCGGCTGTGCTGTACTCTTTTGAAAATGGAGAGTGGAGAGCAGACCGTGATTACCAGAATGATGCGTTTGTGCTTCACGGTGGCGGAGCTATGAAGTCCACTCTGGGCGACATGATGAAATATGCGGTGATGTATCTGAATGAGGGAACCGCAGGAAACGGAAATCGCATTGTGGATCGCTATTCTGTTCAGGAGATGGAAAAGCCGAGACAGTTCATGAAGCCGGGTGTCTATTACGGATATGGTCTTGAGACGAAGCAGGTTGGAGATCGTGCGGTCTATGAGCATGGTGGAAGTCTGCCAGGAGTTTCTTCCAATTTCTCATTCTGCCCGCAGGAGGAAGTCGGCATTGTGGTTCTTTGCAATACGATGGATGTGTCTGTGGCTGCGATTGCAGATGGAGCTCTTCGTGCGTACTGTGGTCTTGATGTTTCTGAGGAGCGCCAAGAGCACGGAAAGCGTGAGTGGAGCGAGGAAGAGCGCAAAGAACTTGCTGGAACGTATCTGTCTGGAGAAGGCGATGCGTTTGAACTCAAGGATGAGAACGAAAGCCTGACGATGCTTGTAAATGGAAAGGCAGTGGAGCTTCAGGCGGTTTATCCGTATCAGGGAATGGTTCGCAAGAAGTATTCTGATATTTATCTGACTGCAATTCGTGATGAGAAAGGTCATGTGTTTGCAGGACGTTACGGAAGCAGAATCTTCCCGAAAACCATTTAAAAAGCAGCTAAGCATTTGAAGTTGAAACTGTAAGTGCTAGTAGTCTAGTAGTAATGTAGAAATCCAACAGATAAAGTTGTTTAAAGTTGTTTTTGAGCGCTCCATCGACTGAGTAGATCCATGCGAACACGCTCTCGCTCCGGGTTTCAGCGTAGCGGTGCGTAAGGTCGCAAAATACGCGACCTAAACACCGACGCCTCAACACGGGTTCGCATTGGATACTCTCAGCTCTGGAGCGCATCTGGTTTTAAGGCTCCTCTATGAAAAACCTGCAAGCTGAGGTGACCGCGCAAATTCAGACTTTTTTCGATATTCAGAGTAAGTTTTTGTTTTTATAGTTGAATTGAGTTCTCACCTGTGCTATAATTCTAGTTATTCAGTTATTCAGTTATTCAGTTATTCAGTTATTCAGTTATTCAGTTATTCAGTTATTCAGTTATTCAGTTATTCAGTTA
>JAJEPU010000038.1 GCA_020686985.1 Brotaphodocola catenula | reverse complement strand
TTATGGCTGCATGGATCATTTTTTCGAATCATGGTGCAATTTTTAGGCTAGAGATTGCTCCGTGAATAATTCAGGTTAAATAAAGAAATTGGATAACAAAATAACAAATTGTAAACAAAAATGGGTATCATAGAAATACCGATAAGGAGCAAACATGACAAGCAAACAGAGATCCTATTTAAAAGGACTCGCGATGACGATGGACCCGATTTTCCAGATCGGAAAGTCCAGCGTAACTCCGGAAGTTACCTCCGCAATCGCAGAGGCACTTGAGGCGCGTGAGCTGATCAAGATCACCGTTCTCAAGAACTGTCTGGATGACGGTCGTTCCATCGCAGAAGTTCTCGCAGAACGCACTCACTCTGAGGTTGTACAGGTGATCGGCAAGAAGATCGTTCTGTACAAGCCGGCAAAGGATGAGTCTAAGAGAAAGATTGTTCTTCCGAAGTAAAAATCAGTCCACAAGGACTGTAAGCAACGAGTTGGAACAATTGAGAATTGAGAAAAAGACAAGACAAGTCAAGGCTCATTTAGATAAAAAAACAATAAATAAAAACGCACAGTGGAAAGGAGCAGTCGTATGGCGGATATCGGCATCATGGGAGGTACGTTTGATCCCATCCATAATGGACATCTGCTTTTAGGAGAACAGGCTTACCGGGAGTACGGACTTGCTGAGGTATGGTTTATGCCGTCAGGCGATCCGCCTCACAAGACCGATCATCGTGTAACTCCTGCGACTGACCGCTGTGCGATGGTACGGCTGGCGATTCAGGACCGGCCGTATTTCAGATTTTCGGATTTTGAGGTGATGCGCACCGGAAAGACTTACACAGCGCAGACGCTTCGACTTTTGAGAGAGCAGTATCCACAGCATCGTTTTTTTTTCATCATCGGTGCGGATTCCCTCTATGAGATCGAGCACTGGTATCACCCGGAATCTGTTATGGCGCAGACGATTCTTCTTGTGGCAAACAGGGAGTACGAGAAAAATCATCGGGAAATTCAGGATCAGATTCGCTTTTTGAAGGCACATTATGAGCACGCAGATATCCGGCTTTTGCACTGTGCAGAAATGGATGTTTCTTCGTGCGAACTTCGCAGATGGGAGGCGGATGGACAACCGATTCAGAATTTTGTTCCGGGATCTGTAAATGACTACATCGAAGAACACGGTCTGTATCATCCGAAGAGGAGAGAGACGACATGATTACATTGAAAGAGCAGATTATCACATTTCGCAGACAGCTTGAGACAAAGCTCGACCCGATGCGGTATGAACATTCTTTGAGCGTTTCCTTCACCTGTATGGCACTTGCCATGCGGTACGGTTATGATCTGAACAAGGCGGAGGTTGCAGGGCTCATGCATGACTGTGCCAAGCGTTTTACCGATAACGAGCTGATTATCCGCTGCCGGAAGCACAAGATTGATCTGACAGAAGATGAACTTCGCGCTCCTGCGGTCATCCATGCAAAGTACGGAGCCTGGCTTGCGAAGAACAAGTATGGAATTCAGGATGAGGAAATTCTCTCCGCAATTCGCTGGCACACAACCGGGAAGCCGGAGATGACAATGCTCGAGAAGATAGTCTACATTGCAGACTATATTGAGCCTCGCCGCGACAAGGCCTCCAACCTTCCCGAGATGCGCGCACTTGCGTTTCAGGACCTTGACCGCACGATGTATGAGATTCTGTCAGGAACGCTCGATTATCTGAATAAAAAGGGATCTCGTGTGGATTCCATGACAAAACAGGCATTTGATTATTATCAGGCTCTCTTATCAGAGCCAAAGAAAGGGGCATGACATATGGATCAGGCAAACAAGATGGCAAAACTGGCTGTCGGCGCACTGGAAGATAAAAAGGGAGAGGATATCAAGATCATTGATATTCATGAGATTTCCACACTGGCAGATTACTTTTTGATTGCCAGCGGAACCAATACCAGCCAGGTTCAGGCCATGACGGACAATGTAGAAGAGGTTCTCGGACGCGCAGGATATGAGTGCCGTCAGATTGAGGGCTACCAGAGTGCCGGCTGGATTCTGATGGATTACGGCGACATTATTGTGCATGTATTTAACCGCGAAGACCGTTTATTCTACGATCTGGAGAGAATCTGGAGAGACGGAAAAGAGATTTCTCCGGAAGAACTGTAGGATCTTTGTTTTGTTTAATTCCTTTTATTTCGCGAACATTCCCTCTAATCGCGAACAAGGGGTAAAAAAAAGCGTAAAAAAATTCCTTTTATATCACGAACAGAAAGGGAAAAACCTGCAAATGGTTTTTCCCTTTTATCGCGAATAAGAGATTAAAACTTGAAATCTGTGTTTTCCCATCTATCGCGAACAAGGCTGATAAAGTGTTTTCCTTTTATTTCTCAAACATCTGATTATCTGAAAATACCCTCTTGCAATTTAAAAAACTTGATGATATAGTGGCGGCAACGGTTTGGCGAATGATGAAATGAACGAAATACCGGTACCGGAATTATGATAAAGCGCTTTATGATTTCAGGCAGAAACGTCTGAGCGAAAATTTGACTCAAAACGTTATCCGCAGAAACCGCTAATTGGATATTCGAATTCGATAATGATATAGTTGCAACGAAAAAATCAACACGGATACCGGGCTCAGTATTCCATTGCAGCGGTCGGTGAAATACCCGTGTGATAAGATTAAGGAGTTGATGAGATGCATTTGGATCAGTCGGCATTGGGAATCCTCCGTAAAGCAGAAGATAAATACGGACAGAAATACATGGATTGGCGAATACCGTATATGGATCAGCCAGGACTGATCATGGTCTATAAATCCGACAGCCGCTATGAGAAGTATATGATTTACTTTTTCACAAGTCCGGCAAGTAAATACCCCGGCAAATACCTGCATACAACCTACGGAAGCATTCAGGTGGATGATGGAGCATTGACAATCAGAACAAAGAACAGTGTCTATGAATTTGAGCTGGATGCATCATGCGTTTCGAAAGCGGACATGATTTTATTGCTGCATGCAGTAAATGAGTATTTCCGTGATGATGGAATGTAAGGCAGACGATGGTTGCCAGGCGGCTGCGGGAGCAATTTCGCAGCTGTTTTTACAGTTCCAGACAGTATCGGAATGAACGGAAGAGGAAGGAATGGGAAACATATGAGCAGTGTTGAGAATGTGGAAATTTTTGAAGATACCAAAAGGCTGTGCGAGACAAACGGAAAGATTAAGGACACCCTTGCGCGGTCAGTGAAAAATCAGAAGCTGATTCTGGAGAGATTGGAACTGTCTGCTGTGGATAAGGCGCGTTTCACAGACGAAGCAAAGATTATCGTATCCACAAAGCGGACTTTCGAGGCGGCTGCAGGTTATGCAGGTCAGAAGGTGGCGGTACATAACTTTGCCTCTGCAACCAATCCGGGCGGCGGCGTGACAAGGGGATCCAGCGCACAGGAGGAATGTCTGTGTCGGTGTTCCGGCCTGTATTTCTGCCTGAGCGTACCGGAAATGATGAAGGGGTTCTATTATCCTCATCGGAATGCAAAGAATCCGATCAACAATGCGGATATCATCTATACGCCGGATGTGACCGTATTTAAGACAGATACGAACAAGCCGAAGCTGATGGATGAAAAAGACTGGTATGAAGTGGATGTGATCACCTGTGCGGCACCGAACCTGCGGGAACGGCCGAGCAACCGGTTCAACCAGGGTAACGGTGACCGGGCGGTAAAAGTCAGTGGCCGGGAACTCCTGGAAATCCATAAGAAGAGGCTGACCAGGATTCTGGATGTTGCAGTACTGAACTGTGACGAAGTGGTAATCCTGGGTGCTTTCGGATGCGGAGCGTTCCAGAATAAGCCGGAAGTGGTGGCAAGAGCTGCCAAAGAAGTGATTGCGGATTATATGCACGCATTTAAAACCATTGAATTTGCGGTCTATTGCCCGCCGCGGGATGATACGAACTTCAAAGTGTTTAAGCGGGTGATGGGAGTGTAAAGCATCGAAAGGAGACAAGCGATGGGAGAAAACTATGTATATATGGATGACGATGAGATGATGGAATTGCAGGATATGCTTGATGATATGCTTTCCGAGGAGAGTTTTTCAATGAATGCCCTTGATGGCGCAACCGTGTATGCGGATCCGTCCCCGGATTATCTGCTCCGGGTATTGTGTACACCGGTTCTGGATCGCTGCTTTTGTCTGACCATGTGGGGTGACAGATCATATGAACACATACTGCATGATATCAAAGACGGCACGTATCAGGGACTTACCATGGATGTTTTTGAGAAGAAACGCTTGGAATGGGTGAAGGAAATCAAGAATACGGAAGACCCCATTCTCCGTGTCGAGAAAGCATTACGGTATGCCCGTGAAGTTGAGGTCTGGGAGACAAAGAAACACTTTCTGGATCTGGTTGCGAAAGACAAGACCACGATGGTATGCGCGGAAGTGTGCTCCAATATGATCAAGAAAGGCTATTCCCTGACGGAAATTGCGGAGATTGTTCTTCGGACCACCAAAGCGGATATCTACGGGCTTTCCCTTATGATAAAAAGACCGCTGGAACTGACGCAGAAAGAATATAAAGCGGTTGAAAAAGAATACAGAAAGACGGGAGAACCTGCCGTATTAAAGAAGGTGTTCGGATAACCAGATCAGAAGAAGAGAGGAGGGGTTGAAAATATGTAATAAACATGATGCTCCGAATAGTGTGTAAGACGATTGAAAAAAATGATGAAGAGCAGGAAGGGCAATAAGGATACATAAGTTTATTGCCCTTAACTATCATAGAGAATCTTATTTATAGAGATTTTCTCATATCATCTATGATTTCCGTTAACTTCTCTGGTGTAATTATATCATCCTTTTTTCTGTGAATCATCCTGTGACAATTGGAGCATATTGTAATCATATCAGTTTCTGGGTTTGGTATCATTTCCTCATCCAATGAAAATAAAGGTTTTTTATGGTGTACTTCTATATAATTTTCTCCAATATACCCATACATTTTTTTAAAATCAAAACCGCAAATTTGGCATTGTGTGCCATGTATTTTTATCGCAGCATCTCTATATTTTTGATGTCTTTCATATCTGGTTGTATAAAACTCGATTCTATTTCCTTCAGCCTTATTAACAGCAAATGATTCATTAATTCCCAATACTGGGGCGTGCGATTTTTTTTTGTTTTCACATAATTTATTTATAGCATCCATGTGTTTCTCTGGTATGTTTTGTGCAACAGAATTAAATTTTTTAAAGTCTTTCCAGATTTCCTGGATATCAGATTTTGTAATTGGATCATCAAAGACCATAATATCATCTAAATAGTAAAAGGAACCTCTCCCGTCCCAGTCTATATGAACAGTAGCCTTTCCTATAATTTTTCCTTTATATTGAAATAAAAATAGATTTTTTCCATAAGCATTCATTAATGAATGTGAATTAAAGTTTAAGTTTGAAAAATGATTGCCACTCTCTAAACCGTTAGCTATTTTCAGTTTTGCAATCTCTTCTGTTTCAAAGTAAAACATAGTTAGTGGAAATATTCTAATGCTACTTAGTTCGCTCATGTGTAATGCTCCTCGTCTTATATTATAATTTTGTTCCTCAAAACAAATAATTTCTTTATGAATAAAAACTTAAGATATCAAGAGAATGGTGGTCCTGACATTTATGCTACCATACAAGTCTCTTTTTGTGGAAAATATTTACTGATTTGTTCGTTATTTTAATAAAAATAGAGCCAGTGTAAAAAATCACACTAACTCTATCACTCTGGGAATTTTATTCTTCATTTTCCGGAAGACCGAAAATCAACGTAAGTTCCACCTCGCTGGAATCAGACCATCGATTAATGCTGATATGGTCAGCAGCCGCCACAACCATGTGCATTCTTTTCTGAGTTGCAGTGATATCAAAACCGCATCGGCTGGTCAGAGTGGCGATAACGTCATGAAATGAATCCTGCTGTATTGTCAGTTTGGAGCCGGTAAGGGCGGCAAAATCCTTTAGAATTGGAAGAAAGGCCGCATCAAACCAGTTTTTGAAGTCTTCCGCCTCAGTATTTTTCTTTTCATCTCTTGTTGCATGAATTGCCGCAATGGCAGCGGCGGCTTCATCATGTGAAAGATGCTCGGTCATCTCGGATAACTCGTTGACTCCATCCCTGTTTGTAAAATCAAATTCCTGCATATATTTATACCTCCTGTTTGAACAGCATAGCACATTGTGGATATATGCACAATATTGATTTGCACAAAAATCAGCTATGATTGTTCGCAGGAGGAGGACTTATCATGGTTGATTACAGCCCGTTGTGGGACACAATGCGCAAGCGTGGAATAACACAATATATGATGCTGCAGGATAAGATCCTCGACAATCACACGCTTGATCGTTTGAAGAAAAACATGAACATTACGTTGATTACATTGGAACGCATCTGCACCTATCTGGATTGTACGCCGAATGACGTGATTCGGTTCACGAAGCAGGAATAATGAATGAAAACAAAGAGAATCAGCATACCGGGAATTCTTCGGCGTGCTGATTTTTTCAATTATAATGCGGATTCACCAATACGGCTGCGAATATGAGCCGAAACGACTGGATAAAAGCATTGCCGTATGATATAATTGTAACTCACGTAAAGAGAAATACATAAGGATGAGGTTACTGATATATGCTTACAAGTTTGGAAATATGTGCCGGTGCCGGAGGACAGGCGCTGGGGCTTGCAATGGCCGGGTTCGTTCATGTGGCATTGGTGGAATATGAAGCGGACTATTGTGCCGCCTTGAAGCGAAACCGTCCGGAATGGAATGTAATCTGTAAGGATGTCCGTGAGTTTTCCGGAATACCGTATAAGGGGAAAATAGATCTGTTGGCCGGTGGCGTTCCGTGTCCGCCTTTTTCCCAGGCAGGGAAACAGCTGGGAAGCGAAGATGAGCGTGACCTGTTCCCGGAAGCAATTCGACTGATCGGTGAAATCCAGCCGCGTGCCGTTATGCTTGAAAATGTCCGCGGACTGCTTGATCCAAAGTTTACCGAATACAGAACATCCATCCTGCAGCGGATTGCGGATCTGGGATACAGAGTACAGATAAAATTACTGAATGCCAGTGATTACGGTGTGCCGCAGCTTCGTCCGAGAGTTATCATTGTCGGAATCAGAAACAATGAAAACGGGGAATTCCATTACCCGGAGGAACATCCGGAGAATGCCAAAACGGTCGGAGAAACACTGTTGGATCTTATGAAAGCAAATGGCTGGCAGGGTGCCGCAAAATGGGCAAAGGAAGCAAACAGCATTGCTCCGACGATTGTTGGCGGTTCAAAGAAACACGGAGGTCCGGATCTGGGGCCGGTCAGGGCAAGAAAGGCGTGGGAAGCGCTCGGTGTTGACGGACTCGGCGTGGCGAATGAGGCACCGGCAAAGGATTTTGAAGGGATGCCGAGACTCACTCCGCGGATGATCGCGAGAATCCAGGGTTTTCCGGATACCTGGGATTTCGGAAGCAAAAAGACACATGCATGCCGCATGATCGGAAATGCATTCCCGCCGCCGGTGGCTCAGGCGGTCGGAGAAGAGATAAGGAGGATATTGGAAGGTGGAAGCGTTACTGACTGAGGAAAGAAAACACTATCATCGGATGCTGCTTGACGGCGGCGTGCTGACGGTTGACAAAAACGGGATTCCGAGCAATGCGGATTCCTCATCCAGGCTGTCGAAGGAGATTGCAAAGGGAATCGCGGATCAGCTTATGGCTGAGGTACATGAAAAAGCCCTGGGACAAACTTCGGGAGCCAAGTTTGAGCAGATAAACATGGAATTCCTGGCGGCGACATTCCCGAAACTTCAGAACGTCCGCCCGGGGAAATGGCACATCGTGAAACTGGGAAACCGAAATGCGATAAAAACAAGCAGTTTCTGTCAGTATGAGCATTTGGATTATCTGGCACAGCTTTTGGCTGTTGATTCAAAGCTGGCCGCAAGCATGGGAAACGATTACATGGTTGCGCCGGATGTGGTTGTATATCGGGAACCGCTTACGGATGAAGAACTGAACAGCCAGGTTGTGATCGTTGATGATTCGGTTGCCATGCAGACGGATATCAGGGCAAAAAACGGAGGATTGCCGATCCTGCATGCATCCATTTCAGCCAAATGGACAATGAGAAGTGACCGTGCCCAGAACAGCAGAACGGAAGCATTGAATCTGATCCGGAACAGAAAGGGACATCTGCCTCATATCGTGGTGGTAACCGGGGAGCCGCTGCCGAGCAGACTTGCTTCATTGGCATTGGGAACCGGTGACATTGACTGTATGTACCATTTTGCACTGTATGAACTGGTGAAAGCCGTAAAAGATACCGGGGCTGAGGATTCCATTGAGATGCTGAACGCATTGATAGAAGGAAAGAGACTGAAGGACATCAGCGATTTACCGCTGGACTTATCGGTATAAAGCAAAGAATATTCAGGACAGGGAGAAATCCTTGTCCTTCTTTTTTGCCCAAAACTGATAATTCATGTTTTCTTCCCATAATTATATTGAAAATCCGCATGAAAAAACTCCCGTCACATTCATCCGTCAGTACGATGTGATACGGATATTTTGTATAAAAATGCAAAATATGGGAAATTTTAGCTAAGATTGCGAAATACATGACGGTTTTAAGCGGATTCTGTGATATACTTAAAGGAAATATAATATTTTTTATGCGAGTGAAACGGGCCGGATAAAACCGCGGAATCGGTTTGGATTAAGAAGCCCGAAAAATGAGGAAAATGAGGGAATGGGATCATGAAAACAATTGATTTGTGCTGTGGAATCGGAGGAATCAGGAGGGGATTTGAACTGGCCGGAGACTTCGAGAACGTGCTTTCTGCGGAGAAAGATGAATATGCGTGCAGGACGTACCAGCATCTGTTCGGTGATGATCCCAGACACGATGTGACGGATGAAGCATTCAAGGAGCTGGTAACGCGGACGGAGTATGACGTGCTGCTTGCGGGGTTTCCGTGCCAGGCATTCAGCAAAGTCGGTCTCCGAAAAGGATTCCGTGATGTCACGAAGGGAACCATATTTTTCGACATAGCGGAAATCATCGACCGTACGATGCCGAAGGTCGTGTTTCTGGAAAACGTGGAAAACCTGGTAAGTCATAACAAAGGAGAGACTTTCAGGATCATCCTAAATACCCTGGAAAATGAGCTGAACTACCATGTCATCGGTGTGGAAAGGGATGAAAAGGGCGAACTGACATTTGATAAAAAGTCTTTCATAAGAAACACGAAGAATTTCGGGCTTCCGCAGAACCGGCCGAGAGTGTACATGGTAGCATTCAGCAGAGATTATTTCGGAAAACATCTGGATGTTTTGCCTAAGGAAACTCCGACCGAAGGACGGAAAGAAATATTCCATTCGGTTTTGGACATTCTGGATACCGAGGTTTCGGAGAAATTTTTCCTTTCATCCGGTCTTCTGGAAACGCTGGAAAAGCATCGGGCCAGGCAGAAAAGCAACGGAAACGGATTCGGTTATCGGGTTGTCAATGATGCTTCCATTACAAGACCGCTTGCGCATACCATTCTTGCAACCGGAGGTTCCGGCAAGGAAAGAAATCTGATTTATGATCCGGTCAACGGTCGCGATATTGCCGGAACGGATGTGAAGGGAAAGAAGACCCCCATAAACGAAAAATGCATCCGAACCATGACCCCGGAAGAATGGGGACGCCTTCAGGGATTTATCGGCTATGCGTTTCTTGACGGGAATGGGAAGGAGACTTTTTCATTCCCGGAAAAAATGTCGAATCAGCAGAAATTCAAGCAGTTCGGCAATTCCGTTTCGATACCTCTCATTGAGGAGATGGCGCTGTTCATAAAAGACTGTGTGACACGGATGGAAGCGGAATTTTCGGAAGAGGAAAGGGAGCATTATAAAATTCCCGGGGCACTGCTCAAGGTGCAGAACGATATTCGGAAATTGCTGAAGAATGAGAAGCCGAAGACGGTTGAAAAATGCTGTCGGCTTGTTTCGGAAATCGGACTGAGCAACGGTTTTCGTGCGGAGGACATCGGAACGGCGCTCGGACAGTCCAACGTCACCGCCTATAATTATCTGCACAGACTGGAACGCGCAAAATGCGTGGAATTTGACAGTGACGGCTATAAACTGAGGGCGGAAAAGAAAAAATTTTCGGCTGAAATGTAACGCGAAAGGAGGGAGTCCGGTGGAAGTTGAGTATCTGAAAAAGATTATGAAAAAATGCGACGTTTATTTTGAGGATCAGCTCATTTCCGGAGAACTGCTCCTGCAGTCGTTCATGGATTTTCTGGCTGATGAAGCCGGAAGGGAGGAAAACAACGGAAGCATCGTGCTGCATCTGGCTTCACCGTGTTTTGACGCAATTGCGGTTGCATGGGCGGCCCTGACCGTAATAGCCGGAAATGAAAAGGATGTTGAATCCATCATCAGGAATCTCAGACCGGGGGATAAAGTCCTTTATGATCGTAAAAGAGCGAAATTTATCGGCCTGAATACGGACGAGGACGGTATGGAACGGGTAAGTATCCGTTACGGAGGCGGCACGGCAAGGATAGGAAGAAAAAGCTGGGCACGCATCACGCCGTATTACGGTCAGTCGGAGCGCTATGACGGGCGCGGAATCCGACGCGGGAACCGTGTCCGGGAAGAATTCCTGGCGACGCTGCTTGAATGCGATAAAAAGGACATCCCCTCCGTGACGGATGCTTCCGTCATTATCGTCATGGACCGTCAGCGGGCAAACCGCTGCATGGACGGTCTGGTTCTGCAGGCGGGAAATCTGAAAATACGTCTTCAGGATCTGGTGACCGCATCGTATTTTACGGAAGGAAACGAGTATCCGTACGGCGGCAATGCCGGGAAGAACGAAGCAATGATAAAATTCGCGTCAAAAATATCCGTCGGTCTGGACATGACATGGGAATCGGACGGAAATGAGTATCTCGGAATGTTTGTATGCGGGAACGGCCTGATCGAAAGAGGAATCACGGAACTTGGGCAGGTCATGACCAGGGAATCCATCGGTTTTTCGGTCGTGTCCGGCGGCATGGATCTGTCCTGTGCGGAAGAACTGATAAAGGAATACGGAGAAGCGGGAGTGTTTGCCTGCACGAAGGATTTCCTTCTGGAGCATACCCTGCCTTCGGTAAACGGAAATGATTTGACCGTCGAACTGCAACGTCAGGCAGATGCGATGATGGACCGCGAAATTCATAAGGTGATTCTGCACGGTGAAACGGACTGGAAGGCATACCGGGATTTCAAAAAAGCCGTCGGATATGTCAGAATGGATGAACTGGACGAGGATGAAAGAGCGTACATAATTCCCAATGCATATTCTCTCATGAACCTGTTCATGACGGCACCGTTTTCCGTCAGGGAAATGGAGGATGCCGTTAAGGAAGAAAAAATCCGCAGGGAAGTGGGGCAGCCGCATGTTCGCCTGGAAGAACTGGAAGAAAAACTGAAGGCATTACCGGCCAACCTGACACAAGCCGCGGAGAAAATTGCGGACTCACTGGAGACCGCATACTATGCGGGATACGACGATTCACCAAAACGCCGTTTCCTGAAGGAATATATTCAAGAAAATCACGGACACTGGATTGCCGTGGTGGTTCCGAAGGCGTATTATGCCGACATCATATGGAATTACGTGCTGCCCGAACTTGACCCGGAAACATCCGGCATTGAAATCGTGACGATGGCCCGTTTTGACGGAACCCATGCATATGACCGCATTCTGGTTGTCGGGAATCTGATTGGAAAACATTTTGACATTTTTCGCTGCATGTCATCTGCGGAAATCACGGTGCTTCTGTACGAGGCGGAAGCCGTCATGTTCCACGCAAGGGAGAAACGGAGCCGCGTGACGGAGCGGCTGTTTAATGAACGTCAGTGCACGGCTGATGACGGTAATGATGAAATCGAAGAAAATGTTTCCGTCACGGATGTGGATGAAATCGAGAATGTGGATGAGAAAATTACATCCTACACGGAAGAAATCGTCACGAAAAAGTTCGACGCGGCCTTGCGCCAGGAAGGAGAGAACAACACGGTTCCTCCCGTGGATGTTTCCGTGCTTGTCCGGTTTGAGGACGGGGAAGGAGCCATGCTTTCCAAACATTATGAAGCATACGTACTGAACGATGAAAAGGGAGAAGCCGAAAAGAAAAAGGCGGATGATCTGAAAACCGGGGATCGGATGATCTTCCTTAACCGGGATGAAGATACGAGGGATATTGTCGATTATATTTTACAGGAACTGATCGACGGCGGTCGGATAGCCGACGGAACCGTGAAGGATTATGAAATATCCCGCAGATGGAAGAACGATCTTCTGGAACACATGAAAAAAACCGGTCATTCTCCAAGGCAGCTTGCCGATGAAATGAAAGGGAACGGTGTCCGGGTTCAGAAAAACACCGTGATGAACTGGATTGATGAGGATGCACATATCGTGGCACCGCAGTCAGTGGAATCCTTGGAACAGATTGCCCTTTTGACGAATGACACGGACATGTTCGATCATGCGGCTGAGTATTTCGAGGCATGCAGAAGAATCAGAAGGGTGCGGAAAGACATTCTGAGGGAACTGGGAACGGCCATTATTAAATTCCTGGAAGGACAGGAGGCACCCGACGGAATCATTCCGCTTGAAATACGGGAACGTCTTGGAACCCTTGCGGCGGTTCTCAGAATAGAAACGATAATAAAGGATAACAGATCGGTGCCGGCTTACATGACAAACCGGCCATTGGATCTTGACGGGGGATTGTAAACATGGGAATTAAGTCTGAAATGATTAAGGCCAGGGACGAATTCATCGCCCTGGTAAAAGCGGAACTTCTCGGTCCCGGATCGGAAGTATCCGTCCCGGATGCGGAACATGAACTGATCACGACCGTTCCGGAAAAAAGGTATTCCATCGGAATTCTTTTTCCGAAGGAAAACAAAATGCAGGCGGACGGAAACGACGTGGACCGCGCCGTCTCGGAAGACGAAAAGAAAGACGTGGAACAGGCTGACACAGTTGACTTTGATGCGTCCGATTATATCGGAAAGGACATCACGGTAACGGAAAAGGATAAAAAAACAGAAGATGAGACCGATGATGACCCGGATTCGGAAGACAATCTGGACGAGGAAGTCAGTCTGGCGGCCCAGAACATGCCGTCCTCTTTCGGAATCACGTTTTTTGTCCAGGGAAATACCGACCGTGT
Source organism: Brotaphodocola catenula (assembly GCA_020686985.1). Lineage (GTDB taxonomy): Bacteria > Bacillota > Clostridia > Lachnospirales > Lachnospiraceae > Brotaphodocola > Brotaphodocola catenula. Next base: position 19,420 of record JAJEPU010000038.1, on the reverse strand, counting down.
CAGGATATCCTTAAAGTACGGCACGTACAGGGATGCCCGCATGGAAGACTGCCGGATTCCGTTTACACCCTCGAAACCGGGGGATTGGAGCGTCCCGGAAGAATTTGACTGTTACGTCAAGTATGACAGGGAAGAAAGAACATTGAGACTGACAGGCGGAATCAACCGGAAAGCGGTCCGTCAGCTGAAGGAACGTGACCTGCTGGGCACGGATGAGGATCAGCTTATTGACAATCTGTACAAACTTGCCGATCAGCTTCAGGGCGGTTATGTCAGGGAACCACGTGAACTGAATAATTACGAGATTGTCTTCGGTGAAGGGGATTACGTGAATGAATCGCACATTCCGGATCACGGTCTTGTGGAAATAACGGCTCTCAGGAGGAAGATGGAAAATGGAACCACGGCCCTGACAATTATGGTGGTCAATGCCAAAACGGAACGGCCGCAGAGCAGCAACTGCATTTTCCAACCGGAGCTTCGGGTGGATTCGGAAAATAATGGTTTTTCGTTTGTGCAGTATTCCGGAACCACAAATTTCGATCTTCTTGATGCAGAAGAACAATCCCTGGAACTCCAGTACAGAAACAAGCATGTATACGGAACCGGACTCGGAACGGCGGTCAACTGGAAAATCGATGATAGCGGAACGGGATTCATATGCAATGACTTTTTCCCGGAGTTTGAAGTTCCGTCCATGGATTTCGCACTTCCGGATGATTGCGGGGTCAACGGCCGGACACTGTCCATGAAATATCTTTCCGATCTGGACACCACGGAAAAGGGTGTGAAAATCCATGATCTGAAAACTCTGGTCGATGCATATTCCGCATGGATCGATGATCTGGTTGCTCGTTCGCATGCACTGGAACCGCGTTTTGCAAAGGCTGCGGACAGGAACCTGAAAGGCTGTCGGGAAGCGTGCGAACGCATGAGGAATGGAATCCGCATTCTTGAAAAAGACGACATGGCTTGGGATGCGTTTCAGCTTGCAAATCGTGCCATGTTCATGCAACGTGTTCAGCTTGCGGTCCAAAGAGAATATCCGGCATCGTATCCGGATGAAAAAGTCCTGTCGGATGTTTTGAGGAACATGGATTACAGAACGGCGGATGAAATCTTTTCAAAGGATCGGTATGCCTGGAGACCGTTCCAGCTTGCGTTCATGCTTCTGGACGTGGCCTCGGTGACTGATGACGACAGCGCCGACCGTTCCCTGGTGGATCTGATCTGGTTTCCGACCGGAGGCGGAAAAACGGAAGCATACCTGGGACTGACCGCAATGACCATTTTTTACCGGCGTTTCCGGTATCCCGGACTGGACGGAGGAACGACCGTCATCATGCGGTATACGCTCAGACTGCTTGCGGCGCAGCAGTTTACGAGAGCCTCGACGCTTATATGTGCCTGCGAACTGATCCGTAAGGACTGCGAATCAAGAAACCCCGTGTACGGGCATTACGCACTCGGAACGGTTCCTATCACCATAGGACTGTGGATCGGAGGGGAGCACACGCCGAACACTGATGACGGGGCAAAAAAGAATCTGGAAAAACTTCGCAAGGCAACCTCCTACAATCTGGAATATGCAAAGGACACGTACAATAAGTTTCAGGTCCTGAAATGTCCATGGTGCGGAACCCGCATGACACCGGAAAGGGACGGGGATAAAAAAATCCGCGGCGCTTTCGGCTACAAGATGCACGGAGGGAATCACTTTGCCCTTTATTGCACGAGGCAGGCATGCCCGTTCGGGAACCGGCTTCCAGTTCAGGTGGTGGACGAGGAACTGTACAACGAACCGCCGACGCTCCTTTTCGGAACGGTGGATAAATTCGCGATGCTTCCGTGGGAGAACCGGATCGGAAATTTCTTTGCGCTTAATTCCGGGAACCGGGCACCGGAGCTTATCATACAGGATGAGCTTCATCTGATTTCCGGCCCGCTCGGAACCATGGTCGGTCTGTACGAGAGCGCTGTGGATGCCCTTTGCCGCAGAAAAGGAAACGTGACGAAAATCGTGGCGTCAACGGCGACGATACGCCGGGCGGTGGAACAGTGCGCCGCTCTTTACGACCGGGATGTCAGCCAGTTCCCCCATCCGGCATTGGATGCGGAGGATTCCTTCTTCGCAAGGGAAAAGAAGATTGATTACGGTAAGGAAAATTTCGGAAGAAAATACGTGGGACTCATGCCATCGGGCAAGACCAAGGCAATGATGGAAATCCGCTCCATGGCCGCGATGCTGCAGAAAGCGAAAGATATGAATGCCAGTGACGAGGTAAAGGACAAACTGTGGACGCTCACCGCTTATTTCAACAGTCTGAAGGATCTTGGCAAGGCGGCCACCATGGTAGATGATGACGTCAAGGACTTCATGAAGCGAATGTGTTACCGTTTGAAATCAAACGCGGAAGTGAGAAAAATCGGAACCGCGGACGAACTGACCAGCCGTGTTTCCACCACCCAGCTGAACCAGACACTGGACAAACTGGAAAAGAATAAGTATTCAACGGAAAACATGAAGAACCACCTGCCGCCGTATCCGTGCAATGTCCTGCTGGCGACAAACATGATCTCCGTCGGAATCGACGTTGCGCGGCTGAACGTAATGCTTCTGGTGGGACAGCCGAAACTCACCAGTGAATACATCCAGGCATCCAGCCGTGTCGGACGTGAATATTCGGGTGTGGCGTTTGCCATGTATGACGGAGGAAAGAGCCGCGACAGATCTCATTATGAGCAGTTCAGGCCGTATCACGAATCCTTCTACCGTCACGTGGAACCGACGGGCGCCACCCCGTTTTCGGCACCTGCACGGAAAAGGGCACTTCATGCGGTCCTGATTGCCTACATAAGGCTTTCGGCGGGCGGGCTGTCCGGTGAAACCGATGCAATAAAGTTCCGCGTGGAAGACAATAAAAAGACAGTTGATAATATCGTCGGGTACATGGTAAAACGTTGTGTTGATGTCAACCGCCGCATCAATCCTCACATGAAGGACGACTCCGCTGACCTTAAAAGGGAAATGGAGGACATTCTGGAAAAATGGGACGATCTGGCGAGAGATGCGGAGGAGATTTTCTGCTATGGCAGAAAGTTCATGGTGAAAAATCCGGATGCTTCGGGAGAACGCCTGATGAAAGTGTTCGGAACCTTCCGGGAGGATCCGGCATTCGAAACCATGACATCCATGAGAAACGTTGACGTGATGGTGCCGGGCTCCATCATCGAGTGGAAGGAGGACGATCAGGATGACAGGTAAAAACATTGAAAAAATCAGACTGAACGCAACATCCCATGCGGTGCGTGCGTCCCAGGCGGTGCTGCAGTACGGTGTCGGTGCAATGGTTGATTTCCCTTCCCAGACACTCATGACGGCGGCACCGGAATACTGGAACGATCAGATCGTGCGCATTCACGATGAACGTCTGGAAAAATCACTCGGGGTACGGTATTTCGGAATGCCGGCAGGCGGCAAAAACCGGGACGGAATCGCGTATGCCAGGTTCCCGGAATGGTACTTCTGCCCGAAATGCCGCCGCTTCCAGCCCCTTTCGAAATGGATTGCCGAATTTGACAAAAAGGCGAAGGATCAGGAAAAAACAAACAACCGGAACATGAGCCGCAGGCTTTACTGTCCGAAGGATCGCGTTGAACTCGTCGTGGCAAGAATCGTGACGGTATGCGAGCGGGGACACATCAATGATTTTCCGTGGGTGAAATGGACGCACGCCAAGAGTTTCGGAGGTCAGAAACCGGTTTGCGCGAACCCGCAGCTTACGTTCACGACAAGCCCAGTCGCATCGGAAGGACTGGAAGGTCTCAGTCTGAAATGCACCACCTGCAATGCATCGGCCACGTTGAAGGATGCTTTCAATGACGGGATATTCGGACTGTTAGATGAGAAAACGGAAAACAGATATGATTTCACGTGCGAAGGAAGACATCCGTGGAAAAACTGGACGGATGCGTGCCCGTGCTATCCGAAGGTACTGCAGAGGGGAAGTTCTTCCGTGTATTTCCCGGTAACGGCAAGTTCCCTCGTCATTCCGCCGTTTTCGGATATCATCAACAGCCGCGTCGAAGACAGCGCCTTGTATGAAGAGTTCAGGAACACAATCAAGGCGGCCATGGACATGAAGAACAGCATGAACCTTCCGGAAGAACAGACGAGTGTTTTCATACAGAACAAGATTGATGAATATGCGGAAAAGATTGCGGATAACATCGGATGCAGAAGGGAACAGGTGCGCGAAATTCTTGGCAGGCGGATGTCTTCGGGCGAGGTGATCAATTACGATACGGGCAGCATCGAATACAGGGCCGCGGAATTCGATGCCCTTTCCGGGCGAGCCTCCGTCACGGGAACGGACTACGATGATTTCAAGCGTGTCGGAACCGACATAAAAACATACGGCATTCCGTTTGTAAAAAGCATTTCCCTGATTGAAAAAATACGCGAAGTGCAGGTAATGCTCGGTTTTTCAAGAATCAGCCCTTTTTCCGCATCCATGATAGCGGACGGGGAGTCAAATTCCAAGTTTGTTTCCGTGAAAAAAGCGGAAGATGACTGGTATCCGGGCTACAACGTGTACGGTGAGGGTATTTTCATCGAATTTGACGAGGATGCAATCAACAGGTGGAGAAGCGGAAACGCAGCACTGGAAAAGCGCGTGAAAATGCTTCAGGAAAACTATGACAAATCATTCATCGGCAGCCAGCACAAACGGGATATTTCCGGGAAATTCCTGCTTCTTCATACCGTTTCGCATCTGCTGATTAAGCAATTGAGTTTTGAATGCGGATACAACGTGTCCTCACTAAAGGAAAGAATCTACTGCGGTGAAGCCGCGGACGGAAAGGAAATGGCCGGAATCCTGATTTACACGGCAAGCGGAGATTCGGAGGGCACCCTCGGCGGACTTGTGCGTCAGGGAAAATGCGACACGTTCCCGCACATATACAGAAAGGCAATCGAATCGGCAGTCATTTGTTCCAATGACCCGGTATGTTCCCTCAGCAACGGCCAGGGAAGGGATTCCCTGAACCTTGCGGCATGTTATTCCTGTTGCCTTCTCCCGGAAACCTGCTGTGAGGAATTCAACGTTTTCCTGGATCGCGGAGTGGTTGCCGGAACATACGGCAATAAGAGACTCGGTTTTTTCCATGAACAGTTATACGGAAATGACGGGTGGAAACATGTGACCGGAGTCCCGGAAGGGAAGACGGTGAAAAACGAACGGAAGGACGAATGCGTGTTCATCACCGCGGGAACGGACATGCGCGGGGAAAGCTGGAAAACGGTGGTTTCCGACATTGCACAGTTTTCGGAAACCGACGGAGAGCGGAATTTCGCCGAATGGCTTGAAAGCAGCGGCGTGCTTGCTGGGAAACGGATGCCGCTTCGGGATGTGAAATTCAGCGTGCCCGGGAACTCCGGTACCTGGGAATGTGATTATTACTGGCAGGATTCGGAAATCATGTATTTTGCTTCCGGTCAGGAAAAAGCCATGGAAACCGCGACAGCCAACGGCATGAAGTGCATTTACGGACCGGACGGGCCAGATGAAAACAATCAGGGTATAATCAGGGGGATGGAATGAGATGGCCGTAATGATTCCGGAAATACCGAACCCGTTTCAGACAGGAAGTCTTGAAGACGTGATGTTCGAGGCGTTAAGGAAACTGCCGGATTCCTGCATGGTTTTCCATTCCTTCCGACTTACGGAAGTGAAGGATGGGATTCTGAATGAAAGCGAGACGGATTTTATCATCTTCGACAGGGAGAAGGGAATCCTGTGCCTGGAAGCGAAAGCGGGGTCTGTTTCCTTTCGTGACGGCCGATGGATGTACGGAAACGGGGCACCGATGCGTTCGGGAGGTCCGTTCCGGCAGGCGTCTGCAAACAAATGGAAACTAATGGAACTGATCGGAAACAGCCGCCTCGGCTCTCTGACGGAAAAAATCAAATTCCTGCACGGGGTATGGTTCCCATCCCTTTCCGATGCCCGGATTGATGCGATTGACATGCCGCTGGAAGCGGACAGGGAAATTACGCTGGGCAGTGAAGCACTTGCCAATCCCACACCGTATATTGACCGCCTGTTTGCACTGGAGGTCCCTGCCGGTATAGTCACCGATGTTTCGGACGTGGATTTCCGTGCCCTGGTACGTGAGATTCTCTGCCCGGAATTTAACATATTTCCTCCGCCCGGATTTGACATTGACCTGAAACACGCCGTGTTCCACAGAATGTTGGGCGAACAGAGCGGAATTCTGAATTTCCTCACGGAGCAGAGAAGTGCGGTCATAAACGGCGCCGCCGGAACGGGGAAAACCATGATAGCTGTTGAAAAAGCCGTGCGTCATGCCGCGGACGGAGAAAGGGTTCTTTTCCTCTGCTACAATTCGGAACTGAAAAAGTTCCTTGCGCTTCATTATGAAAATCTGCTTATTGACTTCATGACCCTGGACGGATACGCGTGCAGGCTTTGCGGCGTTCCGGTTTCGGATTATGGGCGGGTGGAACGGAAATTGAAGGATTTTGCGGCATACGGCAGCTTCCCGTATGATCATGTCATCGTGGACGAGGGACAGGACTTCGGACGTGACTCGATGGAGAATGCGGGACTGCTTCAGTTGCTGCACGACGCCGTGATGGCCCGTCCGGATTCAAAATCATCCTTTTACGTGTTTTACGACAAACTCCAGACGGTGCAGTCCGATCAGGTTCCGTGGCTTATACGGAATGCGGAATGCCGTCTTGCCCTGCACAAAAACTGCAGGAACACGGAGAACATATGCAGGACCGCGTTGAGTCTTCTGCCGGAACACGGAAGGACAGAGGTTTTGCGCGGCATTGCGGGAAAAATCCCGTGCATCCATTTCAGCAGTAAGGAAACCTATTTGAAAGACATGGATACCGTGATTGACGGGTTGCACAGGGACGAAATCAATGACATCGTGATTCTGACCCTGTCAACGGAAACAGACAGCCTTGTGAATAAAGCCGCGAAGAACGGTTTTTACGGAGAGTGCAGATTCATGAGCTGCAGAAAATTCAAGGGACTTGAAGCGGACGCGGTCATTCTGGTTGATTTCACGGAACGGACCGTGACCGATGATGCCATGCTGTTTTATGTCGGAGCATCCAGGGCGCGCATCCGGCTGGAGATTATGACCGTCATGGACAATGAATCATGCCGAAATGCATTGGAACGGACGGAAGGAGCCTGTGCTGGGCGCAGACCCATGAGGGATCTGGCCTCCATGCTGAAATGCACGGCACTGGTGCATTATTAAGGAGAGTGAGCGGTCATGCCGAAGCCGGTAAGCGAGCGGAGAAGTGAAAACATGCGCCGGATCCATGCAAAAGACACAAAGATTGAACTTGTCCTGCGGAAGGTTTTGAGAGAGCACGGATACGGATACAGGAAAAACTGGGAGGAACTGCCCGGAAAACCGGACATTGTTCTGACGAAGTATAAAATTGTGATTTTCTGCGACAGCGAATTTTTTCACGGAAAAGACTGGGAGGTGCTGAAACCTCAGCTGGAGCGCGGAAACAACGGACCGTTCTGGGTAAAAAAGATTGCAAGAAACATGGAGCGGGATGATGAGGTGAACAAAGCGCTGCTGTTCCGTGGATGGACGGTCATTCGGTTTTGGGGTAAGGATATAATAAAAAAGCCGGATGAATGTCTGAAAGTGATAGAGGAAACGATATTTGATAATATGATGTCGGAAGGGAATTCCGCCGGAGATGACACGGAAGTGTTAGAAGAAAAAAATGTATAAAAATCAAAAGAGCGCAGGTGTATCTGCGCTCGATTTCTTGAAATTACTGTAAATCCTGTATGTAGCTCATGAGATCATCATACTGTGACGAAGACATTTCGCCATTATCATACAGTTCCTGAATGTGCTCCGCCAGAGCCTCGATGTCATAATCCTCTATGTCTCCATTCACAATATCCACAATCTGATCTTTCAGATCCTTGTATTCCTTACAGAATATATGGCTGTCGTACATTGTGTCGCCTCCTTCTTTTTATTCGATGTACATGCGCGGTTTATCGGAAAAGAGCATTTTGACAAATGCTTCCTGCGGATTTCCTACATAGTAGACCGGGTGCTCCTGACAGATCTCCAGCATTTTCTTTATAATCGGGAAATTGGGCTTTGTGGGATCACAGCGAAAGTTCTTAGTTTGCATGATAAAACGATACTCCAACTCGTATGCAAGCATGACTGTAAAGGGTGTAAACTTACCGGGTTGGAAATTTTTCAGTGTCTCGAACCGTTCCTCTTCATTGGTCACACACATTCCGAAGTAGCAGTGATCGAAGTACCTGCAGGTCTCGCAGACAAGCTGCTCAATCTGTTGATCGATAAGCTGTTCATCGGTAGGAACCTCGTAAGAATCAATCTTTTCAATATTGTCAGGATTCCGCAGTCCGTAATCAATCCGTTTCCCGTTACCTTTACGCATGTAACGATAAATATCCGCTTCGAACCGGAGACAGTCGCCGGGCTGAAATGATTCAAAGCCGGTTCTGTCAATCCAGACATGATCTTTCTTGCCGACAAAACCGATACCGTCACCGTACATGCCGTTTACCATGATGCGTTTAAAGATTACTTTATTTTTCCGCTGATCGAACCGCAGAATCTGGCCTTTAAAATCAGCGGTTAAACCTGAAACGTGATAGTAGCACAGTTCAAAAAATTGCCGGACCTTGCTGCTGGAACGTTTCTGTACCTCCAGATATTCATCGTAGGACTTGAAATCGCCATTCTCCACATCCTGCATGCTGTCCGGGGAGAAGTCAATCAGTCCGTTTTGGTACCTTTCGATGGTATCCTTTCCATAGAATTCCTTTCGGAATTCATTCCATTCGTTCATAAATCATTCCTCCAAAATTGATAAGTGCTGCTTGGCAGCCTGACATATCAATCTTTGGGTTAAACCCATTATAATACATTTTGTGCCTGTTATAAAGAATAATAATGGCAATCTCCAAATAGCCCATAATCAGGGATTTCAACTGTACTGGAGCGCCTCGTCATCCATTATTTTGGACGATCAGATTTCGCCTAAAGGTAAGAGGAATTATCAATGTCTTATGGTGAGCAAAATGACGTATTTGGGGGTGGTACGGTGAGGAAAAGTAAGAGAGGTGAGCAAAATGACGTGTTTTTCTGACAAGCAAACTATCACGAAGGTGATAACTTCTGGAAAATCATAGCTATCACGTATGTGATAACTTATGAAAAATTACAGACTATCACGAAACTGATATCTGTTGCGAAAAGAAGCTATCACGAAAGCTGCTATAAACATTGGGGGAAATTATCATGAAGCTGATATCCGCGGATATCGAGTGTTATCACGAAAGGTGATATATTCTTGCCAGTACATTATCACGTATATTGATAACCTCCTGCCAAAATAAAATTATCATGAAACTGATATACGTAAGTACTGTAAGTTATCACGAAAGCTGATATCCAGTAATCATCAGGATATCACGTATACTGATATCCGTAGCCCAACCGTGATTATCACGAAACTGATATTGCTGTACCATAAGCTATCACGAAAGTTAATAACACCCGAGAAAAAAGCGACCTCCCGCCAAAAATGACAGGAGGCTGTTAGGCTCGTGCTACTGAGAAGTGAGGTCATCATACATGGCCAGAGCAATCCTCAGCATCGTCCGTCGGCAGCTGAAATTATTAATCCGCTTGAAAAACTTACTTCCGGTCCGCGTGTGATATTCCACACGGAGACTTTTGCAAATCTTCGAAAAGTCATCCATCAGATCCATCAGATACAGGAGATACAGAATTATGGTCTCTTTTGATGGAGTCGGATCAGATATCAAAACCAGCCAACACTTGTGTATACCGGTAAGAAGTTTTTCCAACTGGCTGTACAGCAGCGGAATCGCAACCTTAATCTTTTGCAGGTTTGCAGGATCATAAAACTCGTGCATCATGGTATATTCTCCTTCCGTAAAAACAGGCACGAAGTATTCACTCCAAATGCCTTTGATTTATACGGAAATTATGGAAATAGGTAGTACGAGAAAACATGGAAAAGCAAGAATGGAAAAGATAGAGGAAAAGAGCAGAATATGGATTGACACCCGGCAGAGAGGACATTATACTTAAAGAGTAAAAAGAATACGGATAAGGACACCACTAGGTGCAGTTCCTGTTTAGAGGCCATGAAATTGGCGGCAGGGGCTGTGCCTTTTTGCGTCTTTTAGGGAAAAGAGAGGAGAGAACAGATATGGAATATGAGAAGAAACACGAGATTGATCAGCGTGTGTACAGTGCAGAAGATATTCAGGTGATGCTTGGAGTGAAGCGTTCAGCTGCCTACAATTTCCTGACAAAGGTCTATAAAGACGGTAAGCCGTTCCTTGTACATAAAATCGGGACCATGTACCGTGTGCCAAAGGAGAGCTTTGATGCATGGCTGTGTGGCAACGAGAAATGAGGAAAGAAGAAAGCATAGAAAGAAATGCACTGCCGGAGCAGATTATATTCCGGCAGTGGGGATTTTATTGCTGATGACGATGAGATTGAAGGAAATCTATGGTTTTTCGCACAAACTCTTTTTCCTGCCGTGTCAGGCTGAGGTAAGCCTCAATCCCGTTACGGTCCATCGGCTGTAAGCGGGACTCCGGGATAATCATGCTTTGTGGAGTCGGTTCGTCATCCACACCGCAGATATACGGAAGGCTTACGTTGAAAATATAGGAAATAGCAACAAGGGCGGTGTCACTTGGCGTACGCTTGCGAAGTTCCCACTGCTGCCAGGCACCACGGCCTGCGCCGATGGCATTACCGGCCTGCGTTTGGGACCAGCTTTTCTCCTCTCGAAGTTTTTTGAGCCGTTTAGGGATCAATTCATCATTGCGTTTTAATTTCATCTTACGTGTACCTCGAAGATTTTTCTCATAAGTAATAACAAAAGTATAGCACAGTTCCCGATTCCGGGAAACTGGATTTACAAAGGAAAATCACACATCGAAATGACTGCGTGCAAACAAAAATATACAGTCATCCCAAATGAAATATAATAAATTTTGATATCCGCAGTTAGTAAGCACGAACTAACGCAGTCATAGTGCGTGTGTTTGTGATAAATATGAAGAAATAAACAGTCATAGTGTGTGCCGGCACGAAAAGCAGTATTTTAAAAGCAAAATGACTGTATGTGTACGAGATGATACATACATTTTGCCTTGAAAAGCGGAATTCATCTATCCGCAAGAAAAGATACATCAAAAGACAGTCATTTTGATTGTTCAGTTCGTCAAAATTCAAAAATGCACAGTCGATATAAGGAACTTTTTCAAAAAGAAAAGATAGGTTTATATTCCATGAGCCTTGCAGATAAAAGAGAATGGATCGGAATGGTCCATAATTGGACCGAGGAGGTGAGAAATTGAAACAGAAAAGCGACGCCAAAAAAATACAGGAGGGCAGATGCCTCGGAACCGGTGACCGGTACGTCGGATTCATTAAAGCAAATGAAATCGGCAGTATCGGAACATCAACGGCAGTATACGATCCGATTGCGGAAAGGACCGTGGATACGTTATCAATGGGTGAAAAGGAATTTTTCTGGATTATGCGTTACCGGGATGACGTGAAACTGATTCAGGAACAGATGATGCTTTCTTCCGAGACGGTACGGAACATCTGTGAGGAACATGGATTCCGCGTTCTGCGCAATGTCCTGTCCACGGATTTCCTCATTACATTTCGTAATGACAGCAGGATTGCATACAGCATTAAATCGGGCGCGGAAGAGTTTAATCCGGATTCGCCGAAATACCAAACTCTTTTGGTGCGGCAATGTATTGAGATGGAATACTGGACGCGGTATGGCATTGATTTTCGGATTGTTTTACGGGAGAACCTGAATAAAACACTCGCGGTTAACATTGAGCACTGCATGGCTTATTACGATCCGGCACATGTGCAGAGCGAGGAAGCCATGCTGAAATACCTGGTCGCTCATAAGGCGGTATCGATTCCCATGGATAGGGAAAGCATACGGTTTGCAGGTCTGGTAAAAGGTAACGAAGAGAAAATCAGAGAAACTTACAGGAGGTACCGGGATGGAAAATAAAGAACAATCGCAGTTACAGGCGGGTAATGTAATACATGCGGATAAGGAATACTATCGAATTCTTGTACTGACGGAAAATACGGTAATATTCGTACAGCTGGATGTAAGCAGGTTAAACATTGTACGTTTTTCCACGGAGCTTTTAAAATACCGGATGAATCTGGGCGAATTTGAAAAGGTTGAATGGAATGATGATTACCGGGTTAAGAAGCTTACGTTGGATGAAGAAGAAGAGATAGCGCGTAAAGCAAAGGCAATGGAACGCATGCTCCAGAGTATGTATCCGGCATGGGAGAGAATTTCCTCGAAAGAAACAAAACCGGAAGTAAAAGCGCTCATGCAGGAGCTGGGCTGCCGAAAAACAACCGTTTATAAGCTGATTCGGCTTTACCTTCAGTCAGGACGTAATCGGTATTCCCTGGTTGATGGAAGAAAAGGCGAGAAAAACAGAGTGAATGACTATAAAACAGGAGATTCCGTCCGGGGGCATGGTGATAAAACGGTTGCCAATGACGAACGCCTGGAAGAGATATTTCAGGACGGTTATCAGTATTTTCTGAAAGGAAAAGAGGCCGGAGTGTCACTTAAATCTGCATACCGCTATCTCGTCGGAAAGCACTACATGACGCAGGAATATGTTGACGGTGCCCTGGTCCAGAAGATGCTCCCATTGGAAGAAATCCCCACCTACAAACGTTTCTGGACCTACTGCAAAAAGCAGGGTGGCGAAAACGGCATCATGCCGTTAAAGATGAGCGCGAAGGAGCGGCGAAACAACGCAAGGCTTCTTCTGGGAAACAGCCAGAGCGGCTGTGCCGGTCCCGGCCATATCGTGGAGGTCGATGAGGTGGAAATCGACATGATCAACGTGTCCACGCAGGACAGCAGGCAGGTGGTCGGGCGTGCGGTCATGTATCTCGCCATCGATGTTTATTCCTGCTGCATCGTGGGCTGCTGGGTCGATTACGCGAACAACTCGTTTGTCGGAATCACCAACCTTTTGATGTCGCTGTTTTTTGACGGAAGGGAACAGTACGAACGGTACGGTCTGACCGCACCGGTTGAAGTCTGCCCGATGGGATTCATTCCGCAGGAACTTAGAACGGACCACGGTGCCGAGTACACGTCGGAGGACATGAGACGGGTAGGCCGGGAAATCGGAATGAACATCGTTCTGGCGCCTCCGGCCACGGGTTCCATGAAAGGCCTCGTCGAACAGTCATTCCACCAGTTCCAGGAACTTGTGAGAGGAGCGGCTGCCGGAACGGGAGTCATCATGAAGAAACATGATTCCCGGCATTACGAGACCGCCTGCACCGATCTGGACGACATCCGGCGCATGGCATACCGGTTTGTCATTTATTTCAATCAGCACAAGCGGGATGGATATCCGCTGACAAAGGAAATGATTCAGGCAGATGTTCCGCCAATCCCGGCCTCCATCTGGCAGTACGGCTGTGAATACCTGATGACACCGCGTTGGCTGACGGAAAGCACGAAAAAGACCGCATTTTTCGCACTTCTGAAAACGGACCGGAAGTTCCAGATCTCCCGACGCGGCGTTACATACCGCGGCCTGTTCTATGAAAACGGAGAACCGTGGCTTCTGGAGAAAATGTGGAAAACGGGAAAAAAAAGGGAAGCACTGCCGGGAGTCCGCTACGATCCGCGAAGCATCAATCACGTGTACCTGATGGAAGACGGCGTGCTGCACGTCATCCCCCTGAACGAAATCCGGGAGGAGCAGAAATCCTTTAAAAACATGAGCTGGAAGGAATATGACGGACTCTGGAAACGGAAAAAGGAGACAGGCAAGGGTCTGGAAGCACACGATCTGGAGCAGCAGGTCAGTGTTCAGCGCGACATGGCGGATGTCATCAGGACGGCGAAAAAGCTGCAGAATGCCGGAAAGAACCGGAAAAAGGACATCCGGAATGCCAGAAAGCAGGAACAGGAGAACGGTCAGATTTCCAATACGCTTGCAGATCGTCTTACGGCAGGGAAAGCCGACGTTGTGACCGGACTGCCGGATACCGGCAGGATACCGGAACATACATGGGATCAAAAAGAAAACATTACGGAAAAGAAGACAGCCAAGACGGTGAAATCGTCCGAAACGATACTTGAGGTTCTTCCGGACGATTTCAGCGGAATGGAAAAATATTGGGGCTTATAAAATTCGGAAAGGAAGGAAAATCATGAGATTTCTTAAGGACATGCCTCTTGATTACGTGGAGACGGAAGAGAGCGACAATCTGTATGACGACGTGGATCTGACGGCGGAGGACTGTGTGGAGGCGCGTTACTGGAAGCGGAACGGCAATCTGGGCAATCCGGATATCTGTGCCCTGCCGCGGGCGGCCGATGTCAGTGAACTGTTCAGCCAGAACAGCATCCCGATTCCCGGATATGATCCGGCAAAGGTGAAGACGGCACCGCCGTATGAAAGAAAGCGCCAGCTGATCGGCCTGAAACGGATCCGGTATCCGTTCCCGTTCCACTCTCTCATCGAATACCATCTGTCCACGGCCCTGATTTCATCCTACGTCAGCAGACGGAACGGGATAACGGCGATTGCCAGACCGACCAGGGTGGCTGGCGAAGAGACACCGACCAATATTATTTCATGCACGAACGATATTTCCGCCAATGTGCTCGGATTCTCCATCGTCGGAACTTCCGGGGTGGGAAAATCAACGGCATTTGACCTGACGTGCGCGAAGTATCCGCGGGTCATCCGCCACACCTTTCCGGACGGATTTTACACGCAGATCCCGATCATCCGTCTGACCGCCTTTGCAAATTCAAACCTGACGGCCCTGTTCCTTTCATTTGCCAAACAGATCGACCGGCTGCTGGATACCGGGACGGATCACCTGAATGCGGTTTCGGGTAAGGCAAACCTGGGAAAGATTGTTTCCATTGTCTGCGGATGGATTGAGATATATCATATCGGGGTGATTGCAATCGACGAGATCCAGTTCCTTGATTTTTCACAGAGCAGCGCGAAGAGCTTTGAGAATTTTCTGACGATCACGGCACAGACGGGTGTGGCAATCGTGGCCATCGGAACCCCGGAGGCGTGCAGGTTATGGGGCAGCATGCTGCGGATCCAGAGGCGCATGGCAAGCTCGATTATCCGGGCGGACTCTTATTGCAAAGACCGGGCCTATATGGGCGAAATCATCCGCCGGATCTGGAAATACCAGTGGCTGGATAAAGCGGCGGATCTGACAGAGGAAGTCGCGGATGCCATGTATGCGGAAAGCTGCGGAAGCATCGATCTTCTGACCACCTTATGGATGATGCTGCAGTTCGAGGCTTTGAGCAGCCGGATGCAGCCGGTGCTTGACGAAGCCTATGTACATAAGATTGCTGAAAAACACATCCGGGAAATGCGGGGGCTGTTGAAGGAATCCCTGGTTGAGAATGAGCAGAAGTTCCTGGAGCTTCGGGAAAACATGCTGGCGGATATCCAGCAGTCGGCCCTGGCGGATGAGGAAAGACGGGCGGCGGAAGCGATCCGCAGGGAGGCGAAGGAAAACATCGAAAGCGGTTACGACCGGGACACGGTCCTATCCCAGGTCATCGGATCCGTTGCCGACTGTTATCCGGAGTATTCGGAACTTCAGATCCGGAAGGCATTTGCCAAAGCGGAGCAGGAGGACGGCTTCAAAAAGGCCGCCAAGGGAGAACGTGTTCAGAGGGTTCTTGCCGTCTTAAAAAAGGTCGGAAAAGGAAAACGACGGACGGTTGGAACAAAGCAGGCAGCCGTGGATGACGGAAAGATGAAAAAAATCGAAACCGCGCTGATGGGCTGCATCGAGAACGGAAAGGAGCCTCGTCATGATCATGCCCGTATGCATGAAGCCGATGGAAGATGAGCTGCTTTACGGCTGGCTTTCCAGGCTGTCACTGGAGAACGGATACACGTCACTCAAAGAATTCGGGACACGGTTTCTGGCCGAAAGGACCGTACTGCAGCCGTTGGAAGGGGTATCTTGGACTGCACGGGTTGATTTTATCCGGGATATGGACCGGACCTGTAAGGAATACGGGCAGGTCCGTTTCTTTCCGTCAGCGGATGAAATGCTGAGGAAGATGACGCCGCTGTATGCGGTTTTTCCGTTCCTTGCATACGGGAACCAGGCGCGGTGGACGCAGTTCATCCTGAGGGAAAAAGACACTGCCCTGACCGGGACTGGAAACCGCGGAAACATGATTCCGGAGTTCCTGTCATGCCCCGAATGCAGACGGCAGGATCGTGAACGGTACGGTTTTTCCTATCTGCGCACCTGGCACCATCTGCCTGGTGTGCGTGTGTGTGTCGTCCACCGGGTTCCTCTGCAGATCCTGACATGCAGGAAAGAGAAAGTGCTGGACCCGGATGAGGACGGAATCATCCTGTCGGAGAAAGAACCGGCCGGAGATCCGGAAACGGAATGGAAGATCAGCCGTTTCGCATATGAAATGTATGAACGGCCGCTGTTTCTGGATCTTCGCGGACTGCAGGCGCTGTTTTCAGAACGCATGGAAGAACTGGGGATCCGGAAGAAAATAAAGGAAGCGGTGGAGACGGCCGGATTTCTTCCGTACCTGAAAGGCGAATGTGAAAAAAGGGTACTGAAAATACTGATGGAACCATGGAACGGAATGGAAGAGCTGATGGCGTTCACGACATTCCTGTTCGGTAAATATTCCGTTCTGGAAGAAAAGGCGCAGCGCTGTCTTGGGGAACTGGAGGAATCGTTTGCGGACGTAATCAGCGGGCGGTTCCGGCTGATGTCCGGGTTCGGCAGGCTGGTGTGTCTGAAGTGCGGGACCTGCGGAAAGAATTTCTATATCCATCCGTATGCGCACGGTCTGGGCTGCGGCTGTCCGTTTTGTGAAGCAAAGCTGTCATTGCAACAACGGATCAACCAAAGGCTTTCTTTTCTCGGAGACGGAAATTATGAGCTGGCGCAGGATGTCAATGAGGAGGACATGGGAGAACGGGCTGAGATTATCCATAAAACCTGCGGGAAATTGCGGAAAACCCGCCTTATGGAGACACTCTGGATGCAGAAGAAATGCGACTGCGAAACAAAAGTGAGTTTTGCGGATGCGGCGGAACGTGTCCGCGCTGCATCCCCCGATTTTACACTGATCCGGTATATCGGAGGGAAAAAGGAGCACATCGTCCGGTTGAAACACAAAGTTTGCGGTCAGACCTTTCAGTGGGAACTGAGCCGTTTTGAGAAGAGGCCGACCTGCATGGCGTGCGGAAGACGGCGTGCCCCAAGAAATTCCCCGGAAGATTTCCGGGAACGGATGCGGGAACTGGCAGGAGACGAATACGAGCCGGTGAGCGGCTTCACGGATTTGAGAAGCCGGATCCTGGTCAGACACCGGGTATGCGAAACCGTTACGGAGATGATTCCGAATGATTTTCTCCGCGGGAGACGATGCAATCTGTGCCACAAGGCAATTCGAAGAATGGAACTGGAAGAGGCCCTTAACACCTGCACCGGAGGGTATTACCGCATTACGGGCATGAAAAACGTCAGATATTGCATTGAAGGCGAAAACGGCGAGAGATTTTTCCGGGATTCCGGATGCATCATGCAGGAACTGTCCAGACCCACGGAATCAAAGCTTTTTACGCACCGGCTGGCAAAACCGAAACCGCTACAAAGAAAAGAAGCGCTGATTTATTTATCCGCAAAAGAAATCTGCCGACGGAAGGGATTCTGGAACCCCAGGGACTCGGCTGACATCCTGCCGCTGAAACAGGTGCAGGACCTGATGCGATGGCTGGTAAGAAACGATTATCTGGAACGGATCGGATACGGCGAATACGTCCTGTCGGAAAAGAAGCTTCCGGGAGAACATGACGGTGCAGATCAGGCTGCCGAGAGCGGGACTGTACAGGAATATGACGGAATGGTATGATGTCAGTAAGCTCCTTGTAGAATCAGAACGGAATCATGTAAAAAAAGGAGAAAAGAAAAATGGGAAGAATTTACGTGACAGGGGATATTCACGCGGAACCGGACCGCTTTAATACGGAGAATTTCCCGGAACAGAAAGAGCTGACGCGCGATGATTACATGATCATCTGCGGCGATTTCGGACTGGTTTGGGCGGAGGATAAGGAAAGCAAACGGGAGAAGCAGCTCCTAGACTGGCTGGAGGACAGACCATATACCACACTGTTCGCGGACGGCAACCATGGTGCGACACGTTGTTAATTGAAAAGATTAACCGTTTCTTTGTTTAAAGAAAAAGAACTAATTTCTTGAATAGTCAAATGATGGAGTAACGCCCTGAAGGACTATTGCTAATACTACGACATGCGATAATAGTGATTATATATTATTGTATGAAGCTCGTTGAAGACGGCTGAAGAGACCTAAGTAAGAAAACATATGAGTATAAGTTGGTATAAAAGTGACTAGAGTCCGCCTGCTTGAAAATTTGGAAGTAATATATGGTTTACGATAGGCCGGGCATCCGAAAAAGGTGAATATGGATAGTATGTACAAGTAATGCTTGGCTGACGAATCCTCGAAGTAAAGAATCTAAATGCCGAAAATATCGAAAGATATTTAGTACTTTTGTACTATCTGCATGGGGTTTAGTAAGAATCGTGGTTATGAAAGACCTTGTTAGTTTACAGGACTAAGATATGTGGAAGGTTCATAGAGGAATCCTAAGTTCATATATGATGGATAGAGAAATTGGAACGTGGAAAGTTGGAAACCGAAATGAAAATCATATAATCAATGAGATGTTCGGTTAATGAGGAAAAGAATTTGACTATAACTCATTTTAATTCCAATGAGAGCGAAGGCACAGTACCAATGAAGCTATGGAAACACAGCTGAGGGATAGCCTTTAGTCAATTACAATTGAATAATTATTTTGGGTTAATTATAAGTTGGTTCGAGTAAGACTAAGAGAAACTATCCTTTTGAGAAGGAGGTTGACAACTTGGCTTTAGAAACAAGACTTAGAGCGGAAGAAGCGTATTATGACATGAGTAAAATCACAGATAAATTATACGCTCAAAGTAAAAATGGTAATAACTTTTATAAGCTGTATGAATTAATTATTAGTGAAGATAACATTTTATTAGCCTATAGATGTTGTGGTCAAGCGTTTTTGTAACTCTTGTGGCTAAAAAAGATCTGGGCAGTTATGCGTTGATTCGCGCTTCATGAGGCGTTGCATAGCCATTGTAGCTGTGAGGGCGAACATAGTTATACTCGACGTACGCAAATTCCT
>JAJEPU010000037.1 GCA_020686985.1 Brotaphodocola catenula | reverse complement strand
AAAAACAATATGCAATTAAAATACAATAACTATGTGGCTTTCAGCCACGTTCACGGCGTTGCCGTGAATAATTCAGGTTTATGTATCTTTTTCTTTCTTATTTCTTTATCATTATCATTTATAGCATGTTCGATCTCTGTGTTATCCTGATTCATGTCAATTTTTGTACCACACTTCATACAGAATTCATATCCATCCGGTATATTTGCTCCGCACTTTCCACAAAACATTTTTATCCCCCCTGCTTTCTTTTTTATTTTACTTCTTTCACAGATAAGCGAATATCTTTTTCATCCTTGCTATATTTATGCATAATTTCAAATTTTCGAGTTTCTCCCGGCTCAAGCTCTTCGCTGTCATTTGTCCAATCGGAATCTATAACATTTCCAGAATTGTCACAAAACTTTGCTTCAACTTCAAAATAACGAATCGTCTTAGAGCGACTTACATTTGTTACACTTCCCTTAATATAAATATAGCTACCACTTTTTTCCGTTGTCCAATCATTATTTACCTTTAAATCTGATTTCGTCGGCGTATTTCTATACTCTTCTAATGCTTTCTCATTTTTACGATTTTCAACCATTTTCCTCGTATCGCTTATTTTTTTCTGTTCTGAAATCGTAAAACCTGTACAAACTATTGCAATGCTCACCACTATCATTCCAATAAGCATATTTCTTTTATTATGCCACTTATGCGTTTTTTTATTTTCAAGATTACAGCCACACACCGTGCAAAACTGATACTCATCCTGATATGTCCTCTTACACTTCGGGCATATTTTCATCAAAAATCCCCCCTGATTTATCCACTCATCCACTTATCATTTAGTTATTATAAATAAATTTTTTCGCTTAATTTTTCATACCAAGCCAAACTAAAACAGAAGCACAAAATACACCAAATGCACGAGCAATCATTGCATATCCTGCATAAACTGCCCCCAATTCATAATAATAGGCTTCCTCAAGCGTTTTTCCACCAACCGATTGAATCTTCATAATCTCGGTTCCACCGGAAGCAATATTTCCCGCTGCCACAAAAAACATAATAAAGACCGCTACTGCCAATCCAAAATAAGTACATCTTACAATCCATTTTCCAGATACTTTATCTAATTTTTCTTCTGATACTTCTACATTCTTTCCGTCTCTTGAATCAGAACGATTCTCGGTGGTAGCAGTAGATATCACTACACTTGCACTCTGTTCCTGCTTTATAGTAGAGAAATCTAATCCGCACTTCGGACAAATCTTTGCTCCCTCTTCCACACTTGAACCACATTTTGGACAAAACATCTCATTTACCTCCAAATATTTTTTTCGTAACTCATCCATACGTTATCTAAATTTCCATTCTCTTTTCAATAAAAATATTCCGTTTACTCTTTATCTAAAAATCAATCATAACTTTTTCTCCACCTCCTTCAACTTCTCCAGCCCCTCATAATACTGCTTCACTGCATGATTCATCAGCCAGCTTCCTCTCTCATCAAACCCATTCTTGTTACTCCGATTTTGTTCTTCCAGAAGAATTGCCAGATCGGTCACACAGCCTGCCACGTCCACAACCTGCTCCGTCCACGCATACAAGTGATCCGGTGGGATTGCTCCATCTGAAAGTCGAAGATAAAGAGTCTTCACTCGACGGCTCCACTCCTGGTAATGGACTTTCACTTCTTCTGCGGAAATCGTATGGTTTGCGACTTCCTGAAAACTGACCAGGAATTTTTCTGCGAGAGAAACGACTTCTACGAGAATCTTTTTCGTTTCCAGCACATATTCTTCTTCCGATAAGTTTGCCCCTGATAATTTTCCCGGTGCTTTCTCTCCTAAGTTTCCAGAATGTTCCGAATCACGCTCCGCACTCTGCGCTGAACCCGCCTGGTTCTCTTCCCTCATTCTGCGAAGCATTCGGTAGGAGGTATTCTCCACCACACAAATTCCGTCCTGCACGAAAGAATCTTTGGAAGCCCGAAAATACATTTTCTGTAACTCATCATTTCTTGCCCAGACGCTGTGTGCATAGTAAAGATGATGGATGATGTCGCTCTCATCGTAACCAAAATAGCACCAGATCGCATCATAGTGCCCCGTCCCACAGATTTCCTCCACAATCCTCTTGGTCAACTGAGAAATCTTGCTTGAGTCTTTTAAATCTTGTGAGTCACTTGAACCGTCTGAAGTTCTTTTTGCAATCACAAAAACGCTGAGTCGCTTGAGTTTTGCCGTATCCAATGGTTTTGTGGAACAGATCGTATAAAATTCATTTTCTCTATGTATC
The DNA here is from genome assembly GCA_020686985.1 of Brotaphodocola catenula. GTDB lineage: Bacteria > Bacillota > Clostridia > Lachnospirales > Lachnospiraceae > Brotaphodocola > Brotaphodocola catenula. The sequence goes on along the minus strand of JAJEPU010000037.1, from coordinate 31,939 downwards.
CCATTTATTTCCTGCGGTTTCTGTGGATGCCACGGTTCTACTTCAAAATAAATCGTTCCGCCGATATTGCTGCGAAAGATCGGTTGCTGTCTGTGCTCCGGATAACGGCTGTTCCAGATCTCCATAAGTTCCTGAATATTCTGTTGAATTGCATGAAGAGAAACACACCCCTGCCGAACATTTCGTCTTGAGAGCATTGCCATATTTACAATTCCTGTATAAAGACTGTAGCGTCCACTCTCATCGAGTCGCGACACCTCATTCGCGGAGGAGGATGCCAGAATCGCCATTCCATGCCCCGCAAAGGATTCCGCGCTGTCCTCCAATGACATTCCTCGTGTACCTTCTGTCTGAAAATCACCGGAATAACAGCAATCCAGAATCACAATCTTATTTTTGCACGGAAGCTCTCCGATAAAAGCCAGAATACTTGGAAGCGCAAGCCCCATATCGCTGAATGTCAGCTCTCCGTTGCGCCCATGACCGGAAAAATAAAAGAAAAACGTATCCTCTTTCTTGAGCATCTTTGCAAAATTCTGGATCGCAAGCGCCAGCTCCCGCACGGACACACATCCTTCCGATCCCAGCGCACGAAGATTCTCCTCTTTGAGCTTTAATCCCTGTGTCAGTCCACGTTGAATCAGATCCAGATCCGATTTCCACGTTACCAGATCTACCAGATTCTGTTTCTGATAATTTCCAACCGACACAAGCAGGGCATATTTTTCTCCTCCGTCATGAAATTCTGCTTCTTCCCGCAGTCCATTTTTCTGTACAGTGCTTTTTTGCTCTTCTTCAAGCAAATTTCTATTTTCTCTGACCGTAGTTTGCTTTTTTATGCGTTCCAGCACCATCCTGATTCTGTTATTCTTTCGTATCATCCTTCTCTGCACCACAATTCCGTCTCAATTTTTAAAACATATGCTCTGATTCTATTCGTTCTTTCCGCGCTCTCTGCTCAGGCGAATAATTGCGTCCAGCGCAACCGCCTCATGATTCGGCTCATCATACTCATTCACCGCATAGACATAGACATTTTCGACCTGCTCGTTGTTCATATTGTTCAGCATCGTTGTGATCTCTGAAATCCTGGTACGACGCTTCTGGTCTTTCAACTGCGACAGGTATGTCCGATCAATATACGACTTTCTCTCCCTTACGTCCTCCAAGGCTTTCTGCAAATCTTCTTTTGCTTGACCAATTTCTCCATTTTCGAGTTTCTGGGTCAGATCCTCCATCAAATTCTGAAATTCCCGATCTGTGATATACGTCTCCTTCATCGCTACTTTTCTCCTCTCACATCACATCAGCCATCATCATTTTCTGTTCCCATTTTTCTGCTCTGTCACCGTTTCTTGTCATCTTTCTGCCAGCTACCACCTTACTCTCTCTTTCATCATTCGATCCCCCTCTCTTCGATCTTCCTTTAACTTCCAAGCATCGGCTGTTCAAAGTAATCCAACGCATAATTAATCACATTAATGTCATACACTCCCTGATCAATAAAATATCGGACAATCAGATCGCCTTTATTTCCCGGTGAAAGCGCATATTCCGCTTTTCCAAGAAATTCCACCGTTTCTTCCAAATCCAGTTCCAGTGCGATTGCAAGCGCAAGAATCGTCCCCTTCCGCGGATGATATGCCGGATTATTTCTAATTTTTGAAAAATGCTTTCGATCGAGATTTGCCTTCTTATAAACCTCCGCGTCCGACATTCCACTCTCGTCGATCTTGCGAAACAGCATCTCATGAAAGGTTTCCCCGAGTTCCTGAATCAGATCCTCAAGATTTTTCACATCTTTTCTCGTGTAATCTGCACGCTTTGTAATCTCCGGCGAATCAGATCTTTCCACTTTTATGAACTCTTCCAGTTGCGGTCTTTTCACCTTTTTCTGAAAAAGATTCAGCCATTTATTCTTAAAATTTCCTGTATCAATCGGCTGATTGTTTTCCGTCAAATATTCCGTCAATCCGCATATCCACTCATCCAGTACATCCATCTATCGTAAACTCCCTGTTTCTGTTTTCTCTTCACTGAAAAATATTGTATCACATTCAAAATTTTAATAGGTCACCTTCTAAGCGACATTTTCACCGATTCTACACATTACTGTTTAGCGTTTAGAACATTTAGAACATTTCTTTCCTCGCTTAAACATCCGGTGTACAATAAATAACTTTTACACATTCTTCGTATTTAAAATTTTTCCACGGTACTCTCTCGGTGTCATCCCATATCTGCGCTTAAACATCCGGTTAAAGTAGGACAGATTTTCAAACCCGCATTTTCCGGCAATTGCGAGAATCGTCTGCGTGCAATCTTCCGAACGGAGCATGGATGCGGAGGCACTCAGGCGTTGTTCGTTTAGATAAGTGACAAAACTCTGCCCCGTCATTTTCCGAAACCATCTCATAAAATGGCTCTTGCTGTAACCACAAAGCTCTGCGACCTCCTCGATGTGCAACGCTCCGCCAAAACGCTCTGCAACCAGCTGAAGCACCTGCTTCAAGCGTCTGGTATCCGGCGTGTCCGCAATCGCAATCTGCCCGCCATGAAGCACAAGGATTCCAAGGAAACGAAACAGTGCCCCCTTGATCAGGAGCTCATATCCCATCTCTTTTGTGCGGTTCGCCTCCTCCGCCTCACAGAGACAACCCTTTGCCTGCTCATATCCGTCCATTCCCTCCTTCAAAAAGACCGGAAGCGGAAATCGCCCGCTCTGGAGGGGCATCAGATAGCGCTCCGCGCACACATCCCCTGCACCGCCGAGCAGTTCCAGATCAAAAATGATATTTTCGTACTCCATCGTCTCATTTTTTTCCTGTCGCAATGCATGCAGAACCCCCGGCGCAAATATATAAATATCACCAGCCTGTGCATGGTAGGCTTCCGATCCCGCCTGCACCACGCCCTGCCCCTTCTTCACAAAGACAATCTCCATGCTCTCCTGCCAGTGTAGGGCGACCTGTGGAAAATCCTTCGGAATGGTGCACGGATAAATATTGAATGGAAACCACACCGCACCGTGCTGTTTGATTTCCTGTAAATTTTGCTGGTGTTCCATTTCCTTTGTCATAAGCGTCATATGATTCTTCCTCCCCACTGTTTTTCTGATATGCGTATTTATTATATGTGTGTTTGCATTTTCCCACGTTTTCTCACCTTCGACTGTATCTCCTTGTGTTTATCATTGTTTCTCAAGTCGACACTCGCAAAGACCTGGCGCGTGATTTTGGTCAGCTCTGCTGATATCTTCCTATTATGATCGTATTGTACCATTTTTTAGCCATTTCAAGCAAGAATTATGCTTGTTTTGTGCGATATAATCAATGCTGTAAGAAACAAGAGAATTCTTCTTACACCAAATTTTATGCCAAAACAGAAATCAGAAACATGCAAACAATTTAAAATCTAATGGAAACCCTGAATGGAGGTTCTTTTTATGAATATGACAGAAACGTTACAGAAACTTACAGGAAAATCACTTGCCGACTGCACAAATCAGGAGATCTATCTTGCCCTGCTCGATCTGATCCGTGAGAACAGCGCAAAGAAGGCAACTCCGGTAACCGGACGCAAGCTCTACTACATCAGTGCAGAGTTCCTGATTGGAAAACTGCTGTCCAACAACCTGATCAACCTCGGTCTCTATGATGAGGTTCGCACTGCCCTCGCAGATGCCGGAAAATCCTTGAGTGAAATCGAGGAAGTTGAGCCGGAGCCGTCTCTTGGAAACGGCGGTCTTGGTCGTCTCGCAGCATGTTTCCTCGACTCTCTCGCAACCCTGAACCTGCCGGGCGATGGAATCGGTCTGCGTTACCACTTCGGCCTCTTCCATCAGCAGTTTAAGGATAATTTACAGAATGAACTGCCGGACCCGTGGCTGACCGAGCACTCCTGGGCTGAGAAGACTGACATCACCTATCCGGTAAAACTTGCCGGAAAATCCTACACTGCCCGCCTTTACAAGCTGGCTGTCACCGGTTACGAGGGACGCACGAACACACTGAACCTGTTTGACCTTGACACGATTGACGAGAGCATCGTCGAGGAGGGCATTTCCTTTGACAAGACCGCGATTGCAAAGAACCTGACGCTCTTCCTCTATCCGGATGATTCCGACGAGGCAGGACGCCTCCTGCGAGTTTACCAGCAGTACATGATGGTCAGCGCAGGTGCTCAGCTCGTTCTCGCAGAGTGCGTTGCACGCGGATGCAATTACCACGACCTCGCTGACTATGCGGCAATCCAGATCAACGATACGCATCCGAGCATGGTGATCCCGGAACTGATTCGTCTCCTCGGAGAGCACGGAATCAAGTTTGAGGAGGCGGTTGAGATCGTGACTGCGACCTGCGCTTACACGAACCACACGATTCTTGCAGAGGCACTTGAGAAATGGCCACGCGCTTACCTCGACAAGGTTGTTCCTCAGCTGATGCCGATCATCGAAAAGCTCGACGAGCTCGCTGGCAAGCGCACGAAAGACAAGAGTCTTGCGATCATTGATAAGGATGACCGCGTTCATATGGCTCATATGGATATCCATTTCACCCACTCCACAAACGGCGTTGCTGCCCTGCACACCGAGATCCTTGAGGAGTCTGAGCTTCACGGATTCTATGAGCTCTATCCGGAGAAATTCAACAACAAGACGAACGGCATCACGTTCCGCCGTTGGCTCTTAGAGTGTAACCCCGCTCTTGCAGAGGAACTTGAGAGCCTGATCGGTTCCGGTTTCCGCAAGAATGCCGATGAGCTTGAGAAACTGCTGACCTATGCGGACGATGAGAATGTACTGAATAAGCTCACCGAGATCAAATCCACCGCAAAGAAGGCTCTTGCTGACTGGCTCCTTCGCACTCAGGGCGTGACCGTAAATCCGGAAGCCATGTTTGACATCCAGTCCAAGCGTCTGCACGAGTACAAGCGCCAGCAGTTGAATCTCCTCTACCTGATTCACCAGTACTGTGAGATCAAGGCAGGTCATCTCCCGCCTGTTCCGCTTGTAAGCATTTTTGGCGCAAAGGCAGCACCGGCCTACATCATCGCAAAGGATATCATTCATGCCCTGCTTGCACTGTCTGAGGTCATCGCAAACGATCCGGCGGTTTCTCCGTGGCTTCAGGTTGTCTTTGTGGAGAACTACAACGTAACCGCTGCCGAGAAACTGATTCCGGCATGTGACCTTTCCGAACAGATCAGCCTTGCTTCCAAGGAGGCTTCCGGAACCGGAAACATGAAGTTCATGCTGAACGGCGCTCTGACCCTCGGCACGATGGACGGAGCTAATGTCGAGATCAGCCAGAGAGTCGGAAACGACAACATCTACATCTTCGGTCAGACCTCCAATCAGGTCATCCACCGCTACGAACTTGGCGACTATAAGGCTTCCGAGTGGTATGAGGGCGATCCGAACCTGCGCCGTGCAATCGACTTTTTGACCTCCAAGGAGATGCTCTCTGCCGGTCACGAGGAGAACTTAAATCGTCTCCAGCACGAGCTGATCAGCAAAGACTGGTTCCAGACTCTGCCGGACTTCAATGCTTACGTTGTCCGCAAGGGTCAGGCACTCGCCAACTATGCGCTGAATCCAACGGAGTGGAGACGCAGATGCCTTGTAAATATCGCAATGGCAGGCTTCTTCTCCAGCGACCGCACAATCGCCGAGTACAACAAGGATATCTGGAAACTGGGAAAATAATTTGGAAAAAGCTATTGAAGCCAGAACTTAGCGAAGGATTAACGATTAAATAAATTAAATACATAAGAAAAACCTCCAGCCAACTTGCCTGTCAAGTCTCTATCTCAACAGCAGGAAGTTAGTTGGAGGTTTTTGATTTATAAAAGTTTTTGATTTATGGAGTTCAAGTCTCCGCGAGCATCACTTGAACGTAGAATGGAGAAGCGCAGTGATATTTTTTATTTACACATAAATATAATCGTTGAGGACCGGCTGTAATCCGCCCTGCTCCATATCCTCATACATCGTCTGAAAGGAGCGGTCATCGTTGATCTCAAACTGCTCATCTCCGACATCCGCATCCTCCTTGCCCTCGTACTTCTCCTCATGGTCGCCGATTCCGGTGGAGACACCTGCCGAAACCTTTGTCGCACAGATTTTTGTGATCCCGTTTCGGAACGAAACACTCTCACGACTCGAGACCGTGATTCCGGCAAACGGCAGAAAGATGCGGTATGCGCACAGAACCTGACAGAGTTCTTTTTCACCGACGTCGCGCGGATTGATCTTTTCATTGTTCACGATCGGGCGCAGGCGCGGACAGCTCAAGGAAAGCTCTGCATGCGGGTATTTGCGGTTGATATAGTAGACGTGGAGCGCGGTCGCCAACGCATCTTTCCGGAAATCATCGAGTCCTAAGAGCGCCGAAAATCCCGCTCCCCTCATGCCTCCGATCAGAGCACGCTCCTGCGAGTCAAAACGGTATGGCCAGACGCGTTTATGCCCCATCAGGTGAAGTGTCTCATACTTATCTGTGTTGTAAGTCTCCTGGAAGACGGTCACATAGTCCACTCCGCACTCATGGAGATATTTGTACTCGTCCACATTGACCGGATAAATCTCAATGCCGATGTTTTTAAAATACTTTCTCGCAATCTTCACAGCTTCCCCGATGTATTTTACATCCGAATATGCCCGGCTCTCACCGGTCAGTATCAGAATCTCTTCCATTCCGGTCTTGGCGATCACCTGCATCTCGTGCTCGATCTCCTCAAAGGTCAGTTTTTTGCGTCGAATGTTGTTATAGCAGTTAAACCCGCAGTAAATACAGTAGTTTTGGCAATAGTTTGCGATATAGAGCGGGGTAAAAATATAGACTGTATTTCCGAAATGATTCTTCGTGATCTCCTCTGCCTTTCTCGCCATCTGCTCGAGATACGGTGCGCCTGCCGGAGACAAAAGTGCTTTGAAATCCTCAATCGTGCACGACTCATGGGAGAGTGCCCGCTCCACATCGCTGGCTGTGTACGCATTATAATCAAATTCATCCATCGCCTTGAGCACTTTATCCTTGATGTCAGACTCAATGATCTGCATTCCCTCCATATATTCCATATGGTTCGTGCGGAACGACGGATCCTGCTCCAGCCGGTGCTTCCTCTCAAGAGCAGCTGGCGGGAGCTTGTCACTGTCTACAAAATATACCTGATTTTCTTCGTTCATTTGCTGATTCCTCTTTCTCTGCTTCCTCTTTTTCCGTTTTCTCTTTTCCGTTTTCTCTTTTTCTGCGACTTCATCCTAGCGCAAAAATCCCGTCAACGGATCGGAAGCACTTCCTCCTCTTGCAAGCACGCGTCCCATTCCAGTCAGATAAGCCTTTCTTCCTGCCTCAATCGCCAGCTTGAAGGCTTCTGCCATCGCCGGGACATCCCCCGCTGTCGCAATTGCGGTATTTGCCATAATTGCACTTGCACCCATCTCCATCGCCTCACACGCCTGAGACGGTTTGCCAATTCCTGCATCAACGATAATCGGCAGATCAATCTCATCGATCAATACCTGAATCATCGCTTTTGTCGCGAGTCCCTTGTTACTTCCGATCGGAGCTGCCAACGGCATAACGGCTCCGGCTCCGGCATTCTGAAGATCTCTCGCGACATTCAAATCCGGATTCATGTACGGAAGAACGACAAATCCCTCTTTCGCCAGAATCTCCGTCGCCTTGATCGTCTCGTAGTTGTCCGGGAATAAATATTTTGCATCGCGCATGATTTCAACTTTCACAAAATTTCCACATCCCATCGCCCTGCTCAGGCGCGCAATTCGGACAGCCTCCTCCGCATTTCTCGCTCCGGATGTATTTGGAAGCAAGGTTACTCCCTCCGGAATGAAATCAAGAATATTCTCACTCTCCTGCGTATTGGCACGGCGAAGCGCAAGCGTGATGATCTCTGCTCCTCCCTGTTCCACCGCAGATTTAATCAAATTCAGATTATATTTTCCTGATCCCAAAATAAAACGGCTCTTAAACTCTTTTCCACCCAACACAAACTTATCTTCCATCGTTTTCTCTCTCCTTTTCTTTTTTTATCCCTTTTTGTTCCTTTTTTGTTCCTGTTTTGTTCCTGTTTTGTTCCTGTTCTGTTCCTGTTCTGTTCTCTGTTTCCCGTTTTTATCCTGCTCTGTATGCTTTGGTATGTTTTTTCTTGCTCTGCATCTTTTATCTTTCTGTCCTTATTTTTATCGATCTGTCATCTGGCTCTGAGATCGCGCTCTGTTTCACTCTCGCTTCACGCTTTCTTTACTTTTCTCACTCGCATGCTCCCTGCATAATCAACTGCAGCACTTTATTTGCCTCATGCCCTGCGCAGACACTCACTCTCGGAGCAATCAACCCAATCCCCGCTCCAACATCCGTGCTCTGGTCTCCGCACACATACAACCGTCTCATCATCTGTCTTGTCCGGATCTCATTCGCATCTTCATATCCTGCCATTCCATTTCCCGACACAACAATCGTTTCTGGACACTGAGTCAGAAGCTCCTGAACCAGCATTGCTTTCTGATCTGGGCGGTCAAATGCCTCACACACAATCGGATACTCCGCAAACAGCTCCTTCACATTCTCAGGTGTAACTTTTATACAGACAGATTCATATGTTGCATAGGGATTAATCTGATACAGGATCTCCGGCAATGCCTCCGCTTTCGGCTTTCCCAACTGCGGAATCAAATACATCTGGCGGTTCAGATTCGTAACATCCACCACATCAAAATCCACGAGAAAAAGTTTCCCGACTCCACTTCTCGTAAGCATAACCGCAATATTAGAACCGAGACCGCCAAGACCGGCAATCGCAACTTTCGCATTGTGAAGTTTTACCTGCATTTCTTTCGGGAATCTCGCATCAAATGCACGATCCAGCTCCTCTTTGGAAATAGACTCCTGCATTCTCTTTTTAATTTCTTCTCCTTTTCTCACTTCTCTTCTCTCTCTTTCTTCTCTTTTCTCCCCGATCAGCCTCCTCTGACAAATCTCAAAACTTCAATCTCATCTTCATCCTGAATCGTCACATTTCCTAATTGATCTTTCGGAATGATCTCAAAATTGCGCTCCACAACAACTCGCTCCGGCTCAAATCCTGCTTCTTTTAAGTATTCGAGCAGATTTTTTTCGGCAATCGCCTTCTCTTCTCCATTGATTTTTACCATCTGCGCACTCTCCTCTTTTCTCTTTTAACACCGTACGAAACAACGCAAAAAGGCGCCGGACGACACAATCTTAGTGTCATCCGGCGCCTTTATCCTCTGTGAAAAGTGGTGCCCCCAGTTCACACAAAACAGAGAGCAACGGCACACAAGTCCATTCTTCGTGACATGTATTTCCCTACGTTGGCATTATCCAAATCAGGTTCCAGGTCAAGACTAATTAAGTCTACTCTCAGCCCATCCATTTGAGCTCCCTATTTGTATGGTATTATACAAAATTTCAAAAAGATTTGCAAGTTTTTTCTCATTATAATTCGAAACAAAATATTGCCGTGAAAATTCGAGCCGGGACCACTCGTCGTCGGCTCAAACTTGAGAATCTGATCATCCACCTGTTTAAAATCATCGACCCACTTAAGGCGGTGATAATAAATGCCTGTCAGATCAATCTTCCTGCTCTCTTTATTTTCCAGGATTTCCATCCGCCTTACTCTCGATCAAAAGAATTTCATACGGTCTGAGCATGTAGGATTCCTGTTCTGCAAGATTCTGTTCTTTCTGATCTTTATAATTTTCAAGCAGAACCCGACCATTTCTACATGTCTCATCAAATAGAATGGTCTGTTTTTCTCTGCCAAGATTACAGAAAATCGTCATCTGATCCGATCCAAGGCTCCGGCGGTATGCCAACGTCTTGTCTGACCCCGTTTTCAGAAATTCAATCTCGCCCTTTGCGATCACCGGATACTCCTTGCGCAGAGAAATAAGTTTCTTGTAGAATGCCAGAATCGAGTCCTCATCGTCCTCCTGTGCCGAAACGGTGATCTCTTTTTTGAATGCATCGGACACCGGAAGCCATGGCTCTGCTATAGAGAATCCACAGTACTTTTCATCATTCCACTGCATCGGCGTTCTGCTGTTGTCGCGGGATCTCGCTGAGAGAATCTCAAGTGCCTCCTTCTCGCTCTTTCCCTGTCTAAGCAGAATCTGGTAGTAGTTTAAGCTCTCCACATCGCGATACTGATCGATCGACGGATAGTGCGCATTCAGCATGCCGATCTCTTCACCCTGATAAATGTATGGAGTACCGCGCATCAGATGAATCATGCCTGCAAGCATCTTTGCAGATTCCTTCCAGTACGTCGTCTCATCACCCATTCTGCTCACAATGCGAGGTTGATCATGGTTGCACCAAAAGAGTGCATTCCAGCCGTCCCCGGCCTGCATCTTCATCTGCCACTCCTCAAAGAGCGATTTTAACGCTCTGTAATCCGGCTCCATCAGCGCCCATTTGTCCCCATTCTTGTAATCCACCTTCAGGTGATGGAAACTGAAGCACATCGATAGCTCCTTCTCCTTCGGGGAAGAATACCGGATGCAATGCTCCACCGAGGTCGAGGACATCTCTCCGACAGTCACGAAATCTTCGATTCCGGTGTCTCTGACCATCTCCTTGAGATACTCATGGATGTGAGGACCATCACTGTAAAACCGTCTTCCATCTCCCTCGAAATCGTCCTCCATCTTTTCCAGCTTGGAGATCAGATTGATGACATCAAATCGGAACGCGCGGATTCCCTTTTCTTTCCAGAATCGCAGAATCTCTTTCAGTTCCTCTCGAACCTCTGGATTGTCCCAGTTTAGATCTGCCTGCGTCACATCAAACAAATGCAGATACCATTTTCCGAGTTCCGGCACATACTCCCACGCAGTCCCGCCAAACTTTGACTGCCAGTTTGTCGGACACTGATCCGCAGTCCCCTCCCTGAAAATATAGTAGTTCTGGTATTTCTCATCCCCGGCGAGCGCTTTCTGAAACCACTCATGCTCCGTCGAAGTGTGATTGAAAACCATGTCGAGCATCAGACCGATTCCGCGCTTTTTACTCTCAGAAATCAGATTTTCCACATCCTCCATTGTTCCAAACATCGGATTGATCTTTCGATAATCTGCAACGTCATAGCCATTGTCTCTCTGCGGGGAGACAAAAAACGGAGTCAGCCACAGATAATCCACACCGAGATCCTGCAAGTAATCCAACTTTTCTATTACACCCGGAATATCTCCGATTCCATCTCCATTCGTATCCCGAAATGACTTCGGATAAATCTGGTAAACTACTTTATTGCTAAAATCCGTCATCGCCCATTTCCTCCTGCACTATTTTTCTTACTGATCATATTTTATCGATCATATTTCACTGGTTATCGTTTAGCGGGCATATTTCACTGATTATCTTTTACCGGGCACATTTAAAAATTCACACCTCAGCAAACACTTGCAATCTTTGTCTCTTTCGCCGTTACATCCATTCCTGTGTGAAAATCGATCTTCTGTGCATTTCCCATACCAGTCACGACACAGACCGTCACATCTCTGTGTCCTGCTCTTTTGATCTTCTCTCTGTCAAAATGAAGCAACGGGATACCTGATTTGACTTTCTGTCCCTGCTCAACGAGATACTCGAAACCATCTCCGTTCATGTCCACGGTATCAATTCCAACGTGAAGAATGATCTCCATTCCATTTTCCAGTTTGAGTCCACAGGCATGACGGGAATCTGCCATCAGCATTGCAATCTCTGCATCTGCCGGTGCATACAGGGTCTCATTTTCCGGAATGATCGCCATTCCATCTCCAAGAACTCCGGCGGAAAAGACGCCATCATTCACCTCTGCAAGCGTAATTGCTTTTCCGGATAAGAATGCAGTCAGATCGCTGTCTGTTGCTGTCTCATTTTTTGTCTCAGCTTCTACGTTCGTCTTATTTTCTACTTTTACTTCTTTCTTATTTTCTGCGACATTTCCTGTCTCAGCTTCTGCTACCAGTGCTGTCATACTCTCTTTTTCTGCTGTGTCACTCATCTCTTCTGCACTCAGCTTTTTCTTTCCAACAATCGTGGTCAGAAGAAACGGAACTACAACTGCAACTGCCATGCAGAATGCAAATGTGAGCATGTACTGAGGCTGAATCGAGAGGATTCCCGGGATTCCACCGACACCGATTGCATTTGCGGTTGTACCTGTCGACACGCAGATCACGCCTGCAATACCGGAACCGATCATTCCACAGACAAACGGAAATCCTTTCTTTAAGTTAACACCGAAGATTGCCGGCTCCGTCACACCGAGGTAGCAGGAAATGCATGCCGGAATATTTACTTCCTGAGCCTGAGAATTCTTTCTCTGAAGCCAGATCATTCCAAGAACAGCTGAACCCTGAGCAATGTTGGACAGGGCAATCATCGGCCACAGCATTGTTCCGCCGTAGTCTGAAATCAGCTGTAAATCAATTGCATTGGACATATGATGAAGTCCGGTGATGACAAGCGGTGCATAAACCACACCGAAAATTGCTCCGAATACTACCTTAAATGTTCCACTGATTCCTGCAAAGACAATCGCAGAGATTCCGCCACCGATCTTCCAGCCGATCGGTCCAAGTACAAAATGCGCTGCCATCACAGAGAGAAGCAGACTGCAAAACGGAACGACAATCATAGAAATTACCTGCGGAGTGATCTTCCTAAAAAACCGCTCCAGATAAACCAATGTGAAGGCTGCCAGAATCGCCGGAAGTACCTGACCCTGATAACCGATCATGTTGATCTGAAATGCACCAAAATTCCATTTCGGAATATCTGCAACAGCGGTTCCTGCAACGGAATATGCATTCAGAAGCTGACCGGAAACAAGAGTCAATCCGAGAACAATTCCGAGCATCTGAGTCGTTCCCATTTTCCTTGTCACCGACCAACAGATGCCGACGGGCAACATATGGAAGACCGCCTCACCGATCAGCCACAGAAAGCTGTCGATTCCGCTCCAGAACTGGCTGATGCCGCACAGCGTTTTTGTTCCATTCTCAAACAGATACAGACTGTCGATACAGTTGCGAAATCCCAGAATCAGACCGCCGGTGATGATTGCCGGAATCAGCGGTGCAAAAATCTCCGCCAGAGACGCAATCACACGCTGAAGCACGTTCTGGTTGTTCTTCGCCATCTCCTTGACAGCATCCTTCGACACGCCCTCAATGCCCGCTTCCTTGATAAAATCATTGTAGAAATCCGTGACCGTGTTTCCGATGATAACCTGAAACTGACCTGCCTGCGTAAAACTGCCCTTGACGACTTTCATCGCCTCAATCGCTGAAATATCGGCTTTCTCCGGATTGACCAGAGCAAATCGCATTCTTGTCATACAGTGCGATACTGCACCGATGTTCTCTCTTCCTCCCACGAGACGCAGAAGCTCTCGCGCGTCATCTGCATACTTCCCCATTCTTCTCCCTCCGTTTTCATTCCTGTTTGTTCTACTTCGTTCACGTTTTTATGAATCTCTCTGAGTCTCTCTTAGAAAAATTCCCCCGTGCGGATTACATTTTCCACATCTGTTGCCCCCATCGTCGTTACCTTTCTTTTTTGTGAACTTGTTTAAACATGTTTCTTGATTTTGTTATACCATACTTGTTTAAACATGTCAATGGTGCTTTTGAAATTTGTTTGAACAAGCATTTGACTTTTCCCTGGCAGATTTCTATAATTAGGGTATCATTAGGGTATCGATCAAAGAAACGATTAAAAAGACAAAGAAAAATCGAACTAAAGAATAGAAAAGAATCACCTAAAACTTGACTGGAGGAGACGACGACTAGAAATGCCAAAAACGATTTATGAGACAATTTACAAAGACTTGAAACAGAAAATTGAGGACGGTGTCTTCGCGTATCAGGAGCTTTTACCTTCTGAAAACACGCTGATTCAAAATTACAACTGTTCCCGAAATACTCTGCGACGGGCAGTCAGTGTGCTTGTGAGCGACGGCTATGTACAGACGATGCAGGGAAAAGGCGTGCGAAACATTTACCAGCCAGTCGATCAGACCGCATTCACAATCGGAGAGATTGAAAGTTTCAAGGAATCTGCCGAGCGAAACGGTAGCCGCGCCTCCACAAAAGTAATTCTGTTCACGGAAATTGAAATCAATGAGAGACAATCCCGAATGACCGGATTTCCGGTCGGCGCAGAAGTCTACTACATCCAACGAATCCACTATCTCGACGATGTCCCTCTGATTTTAAACCACAACTATTTTCTGAAAAGGGCTGTTTCCGGTCTCACAAAAGAAATCGCGGAGGACTCCATTTATCGCTATTTGGAACAGACCCTGCACATGAACATTGTAAACAGCAAGCGAATCATGACGGTGGAAAAGATGACAGAGATCGACGAGAAATATTTGAACATGAATGTTGCTGATTACAACTGCATGGCCGTCATCAGCAGTCAGACTTACAATGGCGACGGTGTGATGTTTGAGTATACCCAGTCCCGCCACCGCCCTGATCACTTTAGGTTCTATGATAATGCGGTGAGAAAGACGATCTCATAATAAATCAGCGAAAATATCATTGTGCTATTATGTCATGCTTATCAGCACATCCGGAATATATCAAAAACGACAAGAACTGCCGGCAAAATTCTACCGGCAGTTCTTATAAATCTTAAATCTTATTGTGAAATTTTTATCCCCAGACTTCCTCTGCAATCTCCTTGACGAGTGCCAGCTTCGCCCACTGCTCCTCCTCAGTGAGGATGTTTCCCTCCTCGGTAGATGCAAAACCACACTGCGGACTGAGGGAGAGCTGATCCAACGGCACATACTTCTCTGCCTCGTGGATTCTTGCAATAATTGCATCCTTATCTTCCAGCTCCGGACTCTTTGATGTGATCAGACCCAGTACTACCTTCTGATTCTTGATAAAACGCAGTGGCTCAAAACTTCCTGCACGCTCACTGTCATACTCTAAGAAAAATCCATCTACGTTACATCCGCCAAACAGCGTCTCTGCTACCGGCTCATATCCGCCGGAGGTAAACCAGGTTGAGCGGAAATTTCCACGACAGATATGCATCGTAATCACCATATCATCCGGTTTTGCTTCCAGAGCTTTATTGATCATCTTTACATACTTCTTTGCAACCTCGTCCACATCGATTCCGCGTTCCGCATAAGCCTTACGCTTCTCTGTGGAACAGAACTCCCCCCATGAGGTATCGTCCAGCTGTAAATAGCGACAGCCTGCGTTGTAAAATGCACGGATTGCTTTCTGATAAGCCAGTGCAATGTCGTTAAGCAGAACTTCCTCATCCTTGTATCTCTCGATCGGCTGATAATTTTCCTCACGAACACAGCAGATCAGATGAAGCATCGACGGAGACGGAATACACTGCTTAACCGTCACATCTCCTGCGATTGACTGCAAAAACCGAAAATGTCTTAAAAACGGATGAGCCTCCGGAAAATCAATCCTATCGACGATCTTCAACGTCTGGCTCTTTGGCTGATGTCCCTGAAACGCAATCGAGAAATGCTCAACTGCCACTTTCTTCACACCCTGAAGACCCCAGAGAAAATCGAGATGCCAGAATGTCCGTCTGTACTCACCATCGGTCACTGCCTTCAGGCCAACTGTCTTCTCGCTCTCAACCAGAGAACGGATACAACTATCCTCCACTGCCTCAAGTCCCTCTGCCGACAGTGCTCCAGAAGCATACTCCTCTCTCGCTTTCTTGAGCTCCTGCTTGCGCAGAAAGCTTCCAACAATGTCATAACGATATGGTGCCTGTGCTTTACTCATGGTCTAATTCCTCTCCTTATCCTGTTACGGTCTTTCTTTTGTCTTTGCAAATTATTTTTATTTTATTTGCTGTTTTTCTGACCACAGTATAGCACGAGCACGTTATCATCCGCTAATACCTATTTCAGGCTGTTTGATATAGAGAAAATTTATATCAAGTCACAACTATCATATTTTAAACATAAAATCTTTTTGATTACTTACAAATTCTGAACTGAATTGGTCGCCTGTCAGGTGACATTTCACCTTTTCTTGTATTTTGCAAATAAAAAGGAGCAGGATTCTTGCGAATCCCGCCCCTCTTAAATGAGCAAGAGAATTTCATCAGGTAAATTTTCTTGCTCATATGGCCTCATTCTTTACGAACGATTCGATTGAAACAATTATTATTTATTGTTGATAGCTGCCTGTGCTGCTGCCAGTCTTGCGATCGGCACACGGAACGGTGAGCAGGATACATAATCCAGACCGATCTTGTGGCAGAACTCTACGGAAGACGGATCTCCACCGTGCTCACCACAGATACCGATGTGCAGGTTCGGATTAACCGGCTTACCTAACTTGATAGCCATCTCCATCAGCTTGCCTACGCCAACCTGATCCAGTTTTGCGAACGGATCGTTCTCGTAGATCTTAGCGTCATAGTATGCACCAAGGAACTTACCAGCATCATCACGGGAGAAGCCAAAGGTCATCTGGGTCAGATCGTTGGTTCCGAAGCAGAAGAATGCAGCCTCAGTAGCGATCTGGTCTGCGGTCAGAGCTGCTCTCGGGATCTCGATCATCGTACCAACCTCGTACTCCATATCGATGCCAGCTGCTGCGATCTCAGCGTCAGCGGTCTCAACAACAGTCTTCTTGCAGTACTTTAACTCCTTGATGTCGCCGATCAACGGAATCATGATCTCCGGCTTGATGTTCCAATCCGGATGAGCCTTCTTCACATTGATAGCTGCGCGGATAACTGCGGTGGTCTGCATAACAGCGATCTCCGGGTAGGTGACTGCCAGACGGCATCCACGATGACCCATCATCGGGTTGAACTCATGCAGGGAATTGCAGATAGCCTTGATCTCCTCAACAGTCTTGTTCTTAGCCTTAGCCAGCTTCTCAATGTCAGCCTCCTCAGTCGGAACAAACTCATGCAGCGGCGGATCCAGGAAACGGATGGTAACCGGGTCACCCTCCATAGCCTCGTACAGCTGTTCAAAGTCGCCCTGCTGTAACGGCAGGATCTTGTCCAGTGCCTCTTTTCTTTCCTCTACGGTATCGGAGCAGATCATCTCACGGAATGCCTCGATTCTGTCTGCCTCGAAGAACATATGCTCAGTACGGCAAAGACCAATACCCTCAGCGCCCAGCTCACGAGCCTTCTTAGCGTCTGCCGGGGTATCTGCATTGGTGCGTACCTTTAAGGTTCTGTACTGGTCAGCCCAATCCATGATACGTCCAAACTCGCCTGCGATCTTAGCCTCAACAGTCGGGATTGCACCGTCGTATACGCAACCGGTAGAACCATCGAAGGAAATCACATCTCCCTCATGGTACTCCTTGCCATGCAGGGTGAACTTCTTGTTCTCCTCATCCATAACGATGTCGCCACAACCAGATACACAGCAAGCGCCCATACCACGAGCAACTACTGCTGCATGGGAGGTCATACCACCACGAACAGTCAGGATACCCTGAGAAGCCTTCATTCCAGTGATATCCTCCGGAGAGGTCTCCAGACGAACCAGAACAACTTTCTCACCTCTTGCAGCCCACTCCTCTGCATCAGCAGCGGTGAACACGATCTTACCACAAGCAGCACCAGGAGCAGCGCCCAGAGCCTTAGCAATCGGGGTTGCAGCCTTCAGAGCAGCCGGATCAAAGGTCGGATGCAGTAAGGAATCCAGGTTACGCGGGTCGATCATGGCAACTGCCTCTTCCGGAGTTCTCATGCCCTCGTCTACCAGATCACAGGCAATCTTTAAAGCTGCCTGAGCGGTTCTCTTACCGTTACGGGTCTGAAGCATGTACAGTTTGCCGTGCTCAACGGTAAACTCCATATCCTGCATATCTCTGTAATGATCTTCCAGAGTCTTGCAAACATTCTTGAAGTCCTCAAATGCCTGCGGGAATTTCTCTGCCATCTCGTCGATGTGCATCGGGGTACGAACACCTGCTACTACGTCCTCGCCCTGTGCATTGGTCAGGAACTCACCGAACAGACCCTTTGCACCGGTTGCCGGGTCACGGGTAAATGCAACACCAGTACCACAGTCATCACCCATGTTACCAAATGCCATGGACTGTACGTTAACAGCGGTTCCCCAGGAATACGGGATATCATTGTCACGACGATATACGTTCGCACGCGGGTTGTCCCAGGAACGGAATACAGCCTTGATAGCTCCCATCAACTGCTCCTTCGGATCATCCGGGAAATCTGCGCCGATCTTATTCTTATACTCAGCCTTAAATGCGTTAGCCAGCTCTTTCAGATCATCTGCGTTCAGCTCAACGTCCTGAGTAACGCCCTTCTTCTCTTTCATCTGATCGATCAGAGCCTCAAAGTACTTTTTGCCGACTTCCATAACAACGTCGGAGTACATCTGAATGAATCTTCTGTAACAATCCCATGCCCAACGAGCATTGCCGGATTTCTCAGCGATAACATTTACAACGTCCTCATTCAGTCCAAGGTTCAGAATGGTATCCATCATACCCGGCATGGATGCTCTTGCGCCGGAACGAACGGATACTAACAGCGGGTTCTCCAGATCACCGAACTTCTTGCCGGTAATCTCCTCCATCTTTCCGATGTACTCGTTGATCTGCTCCTGAATCTCCGGATTGATCTCACGGCCATCCTCATAATACTGAGTACATGCCTCCGTGGTAATCGTGAAGCCCTGCGGTACCGGAAGACCAATATTGGTCATCTCAGCAAGGTTAGCGCCCTTGCCGCCCAGCAGGTTTCTCATAGTGGCATTGCCCTCGGTAAATAAGTAAACCCACTTCTTTGCCATCTGTTTTTCCTCCTCAAATATGCATGTAGAATTGACTCTACGAATTTTCACCCCGCTACTGGTTGTATTCCCCAAATACATGAAAAAGCCGTATGCGGTCTGCTATTAGTATAGCACATTTTTCGATTCCGTAAAGGTTTTTTTGTCAAAAAATCGATAAATTTTGTGCAAACTTAGGTAAATTTAATCGTTTCTGTTTTTGTTTTCAGTCATTTTCACATATCCGTAATAAATTCGTATATGCGAATATCTATGATGTCAAATTAACAAAATTTCCCTGTCTGCACACTGCTTATTTTTGCTTATAATTATTTATTATTGTTTATTATGTTTAGCAGTACTGAATCTTCTTGCGGGTATCCTCTGCCACTTCCTCGCCCACAAGCTGTTTTACAATCTCAAGTCCGAGATCAAGTGCAACGCCGAGTCCCTTTCCGGTTGTGTAAATGCCATCGGTCACAACGCCCTGCTGGTTCGTGTAGGTAGCGCCCTTGAAATCTTTCTCAAATCCCGGGAAGCAGGTAGCTGTCTTTCCCTCAAGGAAACCGTGACGACCGAGAACAACGCCCGGTGCTGCACAGATTGCAGAAATTCTCTTGCCTGCATCTCGCTGTCTCTCAAGTGCCTTGATCAACGGCTCACATGCGGAGAGACGCTCAGAACCCGGAAGACCCCCCGGAAGGAAGATCACATCTGCATCTGAAAAATCAGTCTCTGCGATCGTCATATCTGCCTCAATCGGAATCTGGTGGGAGGAAACAACTCTGCGATCCTTCTCAATTGAGACAAGCACGGTCTCAATCCCACTTCTTCTCAGAACATCGACAACTGCCAAGCACTCTACTTCCTCAGATCCGTCTGCGATCATTGCATACACTTTTGCCATTTTAAATTCCTCACTTTCTTTTTCTTTATTTTATCTTGCCTTTTCTTGGCTTTTTTCCTATTTTATAGGGATTTCATAAAAAATGCAAGAAGCCCTCGTTATATTTTCTATTTTTTCTTTTTGTCCAGTTTTCCCTTTCTTTTTCATTTACCATCTGCCTTTTACAACATTTTTAACAAAACATTATCGCAAAACATAACGTGCGTTATATTCTCTTCCGGTTGACTATGTTAAAATATTATCAGTTTCAAAAATTTCGTGAAACGACAGACAATGGAGGTTTTACAAATGACTGAGAAGAAAGCACTGGTTACGCCAAAGGCCATACACGCAATCATCGGTATGGCAATCATGTTTCTGTTTCCGCTCCTGCCCATCTCACTTCCGGAAGTGACACCGCTGGGCATGAAAATCATCGGTATCTTTTTAGGTACTCTGTACCTGTGGACAACGGTCGAACCTGTGTGGTCCAGCCTTGCCTGCATCTTCATGGTCGGCATCTCCGGATACGGTCCGATGAATCAGGTTCTCCAGACTGCATTCGGAAGCCCGGTTATTATCCAGATGTTCTTCCTGATGATCGTCATGAACTGTCTCGTTTACAATCGACTGACCATGTATATCGGTCGTTTCTTCCTGACACTCCCGATCAACAACGGTCGCCCGTGGGTATTTACCGCAATGCTGATGATCGGTTCGATGCTGATGGCTGCCTTCGTCGGTCCGTTTGCACCGATCTTTCTGTTCTGGCCGGTTGTCTATGATATCTTTGATGAGATCGGAATCAAGAAGGGCGAGGCTTACCCGACCCTGATGCTGATCCTGATCGTAATCGGTACTCTGATCGGCTTCCCGGTTCCGCCATACAGTGGAAATGGACTTGCCCTGATCAGCAACTACTCCACGATCACCGAAAACATGGGAAGCAAGATCGTGTTAAATAATGCTTCCTACATGGCTCTGGCTGTGATCTGGGGTCTCTCCTCAATCATCGTCATCGTGCTTTTCTGTAAGTTTATTCTTCGCCCGGACGTAAGCAAGCTGAAGAACCTCGATGTAGAAAAGCTGAAAAAGAATCCGCTTCCGCCTCTGACCCCGAACCAGAAGTTCATGGCAGTTACCTTCGTGATCTACATTGCCTGCATGCTTCTCCCGAGTGTCATTCCGAATCTCGGAATTATGAAGTTCCTGAGTGCAAACAGCTACGGTCTCGCAATCGGTTACACCGCAATTCTTTGCTGTGTTAGCCTTGACCCGAAAGAACATCAGACGATCATGCCGTTTGGCAAGGTCGCAGGCAACTTTGCATGGGGAACCTTCTTCCTGTGTACCGCAGCTACCCTGCTCGGCGGTGTTCTGACAAACGAGTCCACCGGTATTGCAAAGTTCCTGAGTTCCGTGCTGAACCCGATTTTCAGCGGTATGTCCCTGACGGTATTCTATATCGCCCTGCTTGCAATCACTCTGGTTCTGACGAACCTGTGCAACAGCCTTGTAATCGGTATGCTGATTCAGCCGGTCATCGCATCCTTCTGTCTGGCAAATGGAATCAACTCCTCCCCGATCACGGCACTGATCATCATCTTCGTTCTGGCAACCGCATCGATCACCCCGTCGGCATCTCCGTTTGCGGCAATGATCCACGGCAACAAGGAATGGCTTGCCTCCGGTCAGATCTACAAGTACACGACGATGATCGCCCTGATCGAGATCATCATGGCAGTCGTTGTCGGTCTTCCGGTTGCAATGGCACTGTTCCACTAAAACGTCTCTGTTTTCCTTTTCGGATTTCGACTCGTCTGAGTTTTATATTTCACATTTCTGGGTTTTATGGTACACTGATTAGCAGGAATGCTTCAGGGGGACCGGCACAGCCGGTCCTCTTTTTTCTGTCTCATTTATTTTATTTTTTATCTTACTTTTACTCTGTTTTTTATTTCACTTTACTTTCTGTTTCACTTTTGTTTTATTTGATCTGGTGTTTTATATTGGAAAGGACAGGACTACTTATGAAAAAAATTACGATTATAGATGGTCAGGGTGGACGCATGGGAAAAACCCTGATTGAACAGTTAAAGAAAGAATTTCCGAATCAGGAACTGCTCGCAATCGGCACAAACAGCATTGCAACCTCCGCAATGATCCGCGCCGGTGCCGACTACGGCGCAACCGGCGAGAATCCGGTGATTGTCGCCTCCCGCGACTCCGACATCATCATCGGACCAATCGGCATTGTGATCGCAGATTCCCTCTTCGGGGAAGTGACCTCCAAGATGGCAGAAGCGGTCAGTCGCAGTCACGCGACCCAGCTTTTGATGCCGGTCAACCGCTGTAACCACCATGTTGTCGGCTGTGAGGAGATCTCAATGAATGAAATCATCCGCCGTGTTGTCGAACAGGTCCGCGAGCTGATCCAATAACATAACTTGTGCATCACTTATCACAACCCTCATTTTTTCGGCTGATAGCGAATGTCAGAGACATTGTAGACCGTGATGAACGCATGTGGATCTTTGCGGTTCATGTAGTTCATCAGTTTCTGATACTCCGTTCGGTCGACAATCGTGATGATCTCATTTCGCTTCTCCATGTTGTAAGCACCGATCGATTCATAGATCGTCGCCCCGCTGTGCAGATCATTGAGGATAAAACGGCGCAGTTCCTCTTCTTTCTTTGTGATGATGCAGACACGCCGTTTGACATTGTGATTGAAGATGAAATGGTCGAGGACGATTCCATTGAAATACGTTCCAAGCACACTGAGAACAACGGTTTTCTTGTCGTAGACGAGACCCGCGGAGAGCGCGATACACATGCCGGAGAGCGACATTGCCTTTCCAAGATCCATGTGCAGATACTTGTTCATAATCTTAACAACAATGTCAATCCCGCCGGAGGACGCATTGCGATTGAACAGAATGCTCAATCCGACACTGACCACAAGCACATAGCAGACCACATCAAGTTCCTGACTGTCCGTCAAGGATGTAAAATTCGGGAATACCTTCTCAAAGAGTGCGAGAAACAAAGGCAAAATGATACTTGTATACACTGTCTTCGCCCCAAACTCCCTCCCGCAGGTAAAAAAGCCGACAATCAGAAGTGCCACATTGAGGATCATCGTGATCGCTGACAGCGGAAGCGGAACGAAATTCGACAGTACAATTCCAAGACCGGAAATACTGCTGATCGAAGTGTGGCTCGGCATCAGAAAAAAGTAAACAGCACCCGCAATGATTGCGACTGCTCCTGTCAGAATAGCTGTCTCCTGCACAGCCTTCCCGCAATGGATTGTCTGTGTGCTCTGTGCCTTTTGGTTTTCTTGTTTTCTATCCATCTCTCTTCTCACACTTTCCTCAAAAAAATGCTGTTACAAAGCAAGGCGTCCCCATTGGGAGCCTCCCTGCTCTGCAACAGCTATTTTTGACAATTACGATACTTATTATATTGAAATAATTTTAGAAGCGGAACTTATCCTCGAAGTAATTCTTCAGCTCTGCGATCGGCACGCGAACCTGCTCCATCGTATCACGGTCACGAATCGTTACTGCCTGATCGTTCTCAGACTCGAAGTCGTAGGTGATACAGAACGGAGTTCCGATTTCATCCTGTCTTCTGTAACGCTTTCCAATGTTACCGCGGTCATCAAACTCACAGTTGTAGTACTTGCTCATCTCAGCGTAGATCTTCTCAGCGCCCTCGTTGAGCTTCTTAGACAGCGGAAGAATACCGATCTTCACCGGTGCGATTGCCGGATGGAAGTGCAGAACGGTACGAACATCGCCCTCACCGATCTCCTCCTCATCGTATGCGGAGCACAGGAATGCCAGTGTTACACGGTCAGCACCCAGAGACGGCTCGATGACATACGGGATGTACTTCTCCTTGCTCTCATCATCAAAGTAGGTCATATCCTGTCCAGATACATTCTGATGCTGGGTCAGATCGTAATCGGTACGATCTGCGATTCCCCACAGCTCGCCCCAACCGAACGGGAAGAGGAACTCCAGATCCGTTGTTGCCTTGCTGTAAAAGCACAGCTCCTCTGCGGAATGGTCTCTCGCACGCATCTCATCATCCTTGATACCGAGGCTCTTGAGCCACTGAATGCAGTGCTCCTTCCAGTAAGCGAACCAGTCGAGATCAGTGCCCGGCTTGCAGAAGAACTCCAGCTCCATCTGCTCGAACTCACGGGTACGGAAAGTAAAGTTACCCGGGGTGATCTCGTTACGGAAGGACTTACCGATCTGACCGATACCAAACGGAACTTTCTTTCTGGAAGTACGCTGTACGTTCTTGAAGTTTACGAAAATACCCTGTGCGGTCTCCGGACGAAGGTATACGGTGTTCTTTGCATCCTCGGTTACGCCCTGGAAGGTCTTGAACATCAGGTTGAACTGACGGATGTCGGTGAAATCATGCTTTCCACAGCTCGGACAGCAGATGTTGTGCTCATCGATGTACTGCTTCATCTCTTCCTGGCTCCATCCATCGACAGAACCCTCCGGAGTGATGCCGTTCTCTGCCATGTAATCCTCAATCAGCTTATCAGCGCGGAAACGCTCCTTACAAGCCTTACAATCCATCAGCGGATCAGAGAATCCACCGAGATGACCGGAAGCTACCCAGGTCTGGGAATTCATCAGAATTGCACAGTCAACGCCTACGTTGTACGGGCTCTCCTGAACGAATTTCTGCCACCAAGCACGCTTTACGTTGTTCTTCAGCTCAACGCCAAGATTGCCGTAATCCCAGGTATTTGCCAGTCCGCCGTAGATCTCAGATCCCGGATATACAAATCCACGGTTCTTCGCCAGTGCTACAATCTTTTCCATTGTCTTTTCCATTGTCCAATAACCTCTTTCTTCTATACTACTATTTCTATATCTTTCTCGATCCATCGCCCAAATCCATCAAAAACTTCAAGGAAATCAAATCCCCTTGAATCTCTCTGATTCAGACTACTGGAATAAGATACAGCTCGTACCTTCCGGTGTCACTGCCGTGTGAGAATCTGTCACAGTCACTCCATCGCTGATAAAGGAAATCTTTCCCTGTGTACAGATCGTTGCAGATCCGGTGACAACGATCATCTTCGTCTCTGCATTCTTTGTCAGCTCCGAAGACTCCGCCGTCTTTCCTGACAGGGTTGTGAATGTCATCCCGTCCGGAAGACTATCCGAAACCGTTCCCACTTTCAAGTCAGTCACCGTATTCGTGTCATCCTCTGTCTCTTTTGCAAATTTGACAAAGTCCTCTGCACTCTTGTAATCAAAAATCAGGGTTCCCGTTCTGCTCTCAAGTTTCGTCGATACAAGAGCGGTCGGAAGTTTCTCGCTTCCCTCGGTGTTTTCCGCCTGAGCCGAAGCACCCTGTTCTTCATTATAGCGGATTACCGCCTCTTTTGCAAATTCTTCCAAGCCTTCCTGCGTATAAAGTTCATTAAACTGTTCTGACGTATAGACCAGTGCACTCTCCACCTCAAGCTCATTGCTGACGTAGATACTGCTTTCCTTGGCGTTCCATGTGTAGTCCGCATCTTTCTTTCCGCATCCCACTGCCAGAAGCGTAGCAGAACACAGAAGTACGGTCAGGACAGCCCTTCCTTTTTTCATCCATCTTCCTCCTGAATATTCCGCGGAAACTCATTTTCATGTCCTATCCACGGGAATCATTGACCGCAGAGAAATCCCATTGCACATACCGTTGCACAGTTTCACACTCTGCTGATACAATTATCTTGGATTATACCTGTAAACAGAGAATAATTCAATACCGTTTTACACTGTCACGGCATCATACGGCATTTTCAGTTTCAAAAGTGTCTGCCTGTGAACAGTGACTGCAGCTTCTCACTTCATCATCTCAAGAATTTCGAGCGAATGAAAGGAACGGTCAAGAAATCTTCGCTTGTTAAGCTCCACGCAGGATTTCAGTTCCTTCTCAACCTCCGGTTTTAACACAAAGGTGTAAAGCGACTCAAACGGAGTCTCCAAAATATACTGCCATGCATAGGTCGCCGACTCGCTGACTTCCTTTGGAGGAAATTCCGTATACTCTCCTCCTGCCTTCATCGCCCGAAGCTCAAAGATCAACTGAACGAGAGAGTTCGGAAGTGCCGGCTTTAAGAGTGCCCGCAGAGACTGATAAAGAAGGAGGAGAAGCTCTCCTCCGTCAAGGTTTTCCCGGCTGTAATACTCCGCAAATTCCAGAAAATATGACCCGTAACACGTCGCCTCCACATCTTCCGCCAGCTCCGTAAAATAATTGCGGACTTCTGCACTGTGAAGATTGTAGGCATCCCGTCCCTCGTAAACGCGAAAGATTCCAAATACAAACGGACGGCAAACGGCCATTAAAAGGTTTCCCGGGCGTTTTGCTCCGCGTGCAAATGCAGTAATTCTGCCCCGCTCCCTCGTCAAAATCACGAGTCTCCGATCATAGTCCCCGACCGGTGTCGCCTTCAAGACCATCCCGGTCAGCTCAATCGTCTCTCTCACGCTTCTCCTCTTTTCTTCTCGTTCTCCTCTGTAACCTCGACCATTCCGATCATTTGGATCATTTATGAATCTCCCGCTTACTTCTCCGGCGTATATCCATAATTCTTCATCAGAAGTTCGCTGTCTCTCCACTCCTTGCGGACTTTCACCCAGAGCTGGAGGTTGATCTTCGTCTCCATCATGCGCTCAATCTCCTGGCGCGCACTGCTTCCAATCTTCTTGAGCATCGATCCACCCTTTCCGATGATGATACCCTTGTGGGAATCTCTCTCGCAGACGATCGTCGCCTCAATGTCAATGATTCCATTCGGACGCTCGGTCATCTTCTCGATTGTGACGGCGATTCCGTGCGGGATCTCCTCGTCGAGCAGGCGCAGTGCCTTCTCACGGATCAGCTCAGCCGCGATCTGGCGCATCGGCTGATCGGTCACGGTATCCTCATCGTAGTACTGCGGTCCATACGGAAGATACTTGAAGATCAGCTCCGTCAGAAGATCCGTGTTCTGCTTGCGCAATGCGGATACTGGAACGATCTCTGCAAACGGGCAGATGTCCTTGTACGCATCAATGTACTTTGCAAGCTCCTGCTTTTCCTTCACGGTATCCATCTTGTTGATGACAAGAATCACCGGGGTCTTGACCTTTCCGAGCTGTTCTGCAATGTGGCGCTCACCTGCTCCGATGAACGTCGTCGGCTCCACAAGCCACAGAACGACATCGACTTCCTTGAGCGTGTGCTCTGCAACGTTGACCATGTACTCGCCGAGCTTGTTTTTCGCCTTGTGGATGCCCGGGGTGTCGAGGAAGATGATCTGTCCTCTCTCATCCGTGTAAACGGTCTGGATGCGGTTTCTCGTCGTCTGCGGTTTGTTTGATGTGATCGCGATCTTCTGACCCACCAGATGATTCATCAGTGTGGATTTTCCGACATTCGGACGACCAATCAGTGTCACAAATCCTGATTTCTTCTCTTTCTGCGGACCGCCAAGATCCGCAAGTTTCATCTCTGCCATACGTTCTTTTTCCTTTTTCTCTTCGCTTTTCTATTTTTTATCTATCATCTACGAATCTATACTATCTCAAATGCATAACAAGAACATTTTATGCTCTCGAAAGGCTCTCCACACTTCCGAACATCTCGCGGTTTGCCTCGATCTTCTCCTCATTTCCGACTACGCAGAAACTTCCGGTATCAAGCACAGCCTGAACGATGTCTGCAAGTGCGCGAATATCCTCCTTCGTCGCAGTCAGCACCTCATCGCGCTCCTTCTGCATCATCTCCTCGGTTACACCAGACAGGTATGCGGAAAGTCCACGGCTTCCCTTGACTGACGGAGTCAGCGGGGTATCCATGTTGCTGATTGTTCCGATCACATACTTCGTCATATCGCGATCATCCGGGTTGAACTGTCTCAAATACTCCGGAATGCCCTCATAGATCTCATTTGTCTCCTTGAGGTTCGGATCGCGGTAGGAAACAAGGTAGCCCTCACCGGAACGTCCGAATCCGCTCATACATCCGTAAGCACCGCCCTTGACGCGGATATTCAGCCACAGGTAATCGTAGCTCAAAATCACCTGAAGGATCTTGAGTGCACCGGTGTAAGCGAGTCCCGACTTGCGGAAACTTCCACAGCGTGCGACATAGTCAACCTGAGCAGCAGTCTTGAGTCCCTCATTGACATTCTCAACCGGATGCGTGAATGCAAAATGCTCTCCGCTTCCCTCCGGCAGTTTCTCGGTCAGAAGTTTCATCGTCTCCGGAAGTTTTGCATATCCCTCGTCATCGGCGGTGTAGCTGATCAGCAGGTTCTCGCGCGTAAAGAGCTTCTTGCAGACTTCTTCAAGTTTCGCGACGAGAGCCGTCTTCTCGGTCTCGTAGTTCTTTGCGATCTGCTCGACAAAATGATAGTAGGAAACACCTGCTGTCATCTCATTGTAGTAAGCCGTTGCAGAGAAATAGGAGGTTGCTCTTGAGACAGCGGTTGAATGACCGGCACTCTCAAGCTTCATCTTTGCACGAGAGCGGATCTCCTGAATGACCTCACCGAGACGTTTCTCATCGGTAAATACGGAGTGGTTTAAAATCTCCTCGAGAATGCCAAACCCAAAGTTGAGGCGGTCATACAGCACGCGAACGCTTCCGACAAACACACCGGTGAATTTATCCGGATCATTTAAGTCCACATAGGAGGTCACACCGAAGTCCACACCGCCACTGTTTAAGTGAATCTCGCTCGTCAGATCGGAGTAATCGTACTTTTCAGTGCTCACACTGCCAAGAACCGACTTGAGCAGACCTACATACGGAAGATCCTCCTGCGGAACAGCATCGGTGTTGAACAGCAGTTTCAGATAACCGATTCCTGATGTGAAAAAGTTGTGGTGAAGAACCTTGATTCCGTTCTCTTCCTTAACCTCATAGTAGAGCTTCTCTGCTTTCTTGTCGATGTCCTCTCTCTTTAACAACGGGATCTTTGCGAGAATCTCCGGGGTCGACGGCGTGTCCTGATACTCCTTGAGATCCTTCGTCGCCTTAACCATCTCTGCAATCTGCTCAGCACTCAGGGAAGCCTTGTACTCCGCAAGTTTCTTTGCGGTCTTCTCGTCCTCTCTCGCAGTCAGGTTCTTCTCCGGGCTCAGCACAATGACTGCCTCAAACGGATTGTCTAAGAGATAATCGCAGATCAGCTGCTCAAAATATCCCTCTTTTACTGCTCCCTTGAGATAATCGAACGTCTCCTGATACTGAAGATGCATCATCGGATCTCCATCGTAGAGCCAGCTGTCGAGGCACTGAAGTCCATACATCAGTCCCTTCGGTGCGGAGCCGTAGTCTGCCTCGCGGTACTTGAACTCATAGTAGTTCATTCCGGCAAGCAGGCTCTTGCGGTTGATGCCCTGATCGGCAAGTTTTCTGAGCGTTCCCTTCACAACGGCGAGAAATTCGCCCTTCTGATCCGCATTTGCGTCCTTCGCGATCACGGTGAAATACGGCTGTAAGATTCCGCTCTCATATCCGCCGAGAATATCTTTTCCGATTCCGGCATCGATCAGCGCCTGCTTGAGCGGTGCGCCCGGTGCATCAAGCAGGGTGTACTCAAGAATTTGAAATGCCACATAGAGATGCGGGTCGAGGTCTGTTCCTACAACCGTGTTGACAGACAGATAGGTCGCATCAGTCTCCGGCTCTCCGTCTGCGATTGAGTAGTGAATCTCTCTCTGAACCGGCTCTGCAAACGGTTTCTGCTGAGGAATGTAGGAGTTCACCTGCTTCTCCTCGTAATGGCACAGATACTCCTCATCGAGCCATTTCAGCTTCTCCACCATGTCCATATCTCCATAGAGGTAGATATAGCTGTTTGACGGATGGTAATAAGTGCGATGGAAATCAAGGAATTTCTCGTAGGTCAGATCCGGAATGTACGCCGGATCTCCGCCGGAATCCTTGCCGTAGCAGTTGTCCGGGAACAGCGTCTTCTGTGTCATGCTGTCAAGAAGGCTCTCCGGTGAGGAATATGCGCCCTTCATCTCATTGTAAACGACACCGTTGTAGATCAGCGGAGCAGTCTCGGACTCCAGCTCATAGTGCCAGCCCTCCTGGCGGAAAATCTTCTCCTCCTTGTAGATATTCGGATGAAGAACCGCATCCATGTAGACATCCATCAGGTTCTGGAAATCCTTTTCGTTACAGCTTGCAATCGGGTAAACTGTCTTGTCCGGGTAGGTCATCGCATTCAGGAACGTGTTTAGCGATCCCTTTACCAGCTCAACAAACGGATCTTTTAACGGGAATTTCTCTGAACCGCAGAGCACACTGTGCTCGAGGATGTGCGGAAGACCGCAGTCATTGTCCGGCGGTGTGCGGAATCCGATGCAGAACACTTTGTTCTCATCGTCATTTGCCATCAGGAAAAGGCGTGCCTTCGTCTTCTTGTGTTCCAGCACGATTCCCTCTGACTGCATCTCCTTTATGATTTTGTAATCGACAACCTGATAGGCTTCCAGGCTCTTGATCGCTTCCAGTTGACTCATCTGTTTGAATCTCCTTTTCTATATAAAATTTGATTTCTTACTGTTTGGTGAATCTCTCTTATTTATATGTTTCCCATCAAACGCTCTTTTAATATCGCAATCCCATCCCGAATCGAGTAATGTACCAGCAAAACCCGATCAGACGGTGCCGCAATTCCCCAGGCATCCGTAAGTCCCCGCTTTTGTGCAATCATGCGCGCGCGAAACAGATGAAAATTGCTCGTAAGAATTCCAATCCGGATCGGTCGGGTCTGAAGTCTTCGCTGAAATGCCTCCCCCCTCATCTGTCGATCCTGATTGATGAGCTCCTGACTGTATACAATATTCTCCACGGTGCTCGTTGAGCGGTTCTCCTGAATCAGCTGACGTTTCGGAATCCCGAGACTGACGAGGTAATCCTCCATCGCCGATGCCTCCGACTGCGGTTCATCCTCTCCCTGACCACCGGACAAAATCAGAATACTCTCCGGATTCTGGAGCGCATACTCCCCCGCCTTGTCGAGACGCAGTTTTAATGTCTTGCTGATTCCCTCCGGCTTCACCGCTGTCCCGAGAACAATCACATAGTCAAGTCCCGGTTCTGCAACCGCCGGAACCCGACTGAAAATCAGGATCTGCATCACCAGCAAAATCAGGATTCCCGTCGCGCACAGCGTCACCATCGACACCGGTATCCAGAGAAGGGTTCGATCCGGAGTTCTCTGATAGAGTCGGACTCCGGTTGCAGTCAGCGCCAGAAATCCCGCAAAAAACAGCCACACTGCACTGAACGCCGTTCCAATCCCTGCATATAGCACTACTCCAATATAATAGATCAGGCAGATCCCTGCACCTATCGTCAGAATCCATGCCAGCATAGACACGCCTCCTCCATTTTCCTTTCATCGTTACCGTTCATGCGTTTCACAAACGCTAACCTTTCATCCTCCTATCATACTACACTTTTCCTTTTGTCACAAGCACAGAAACTCTCGTTACCGTTCATGCGTGCACAAACGGTAACCTATTTTGCGCTTGCAAGCCCGCCTGATCTGTGCTAGAGTGTGTTTGAAAACGGCTCAGATCTATTTTTTGAAAGGAAGTTATTTGTATGTTTGATTTTCTGAAGAGAAAGAAACAGCCACAAGAACTCAAGGCAATGGTTTCCGGTGAGGTGATTCCGGTCACAAAGGTCAAAGACGATGTTTTCTCATCCTGTATGCTCGGAAATGGCATCGCAATCCATCCGACGGACAAACAGAAGGTCACCGTTGTCGCCCCGGCAGACGGCAAGATTACAATCACGATGGAAGGCACAAACCACGCCGTCGGACTTCGAATCGCAGAGGGATTCGATGTGCTGATTCACATCGGAATCGACACCATCTCCTTAAACGGCAAAGGCTTTACTTCTTATATAAAGACAGGGCAAAAGGTGAAGGCTGGGGAAAAACTCATCGAGTTTGACAAGTCTCTGATCGAATCCCGCGAACTCTGCTCCGATGTGATTCTGATCGCTCTCGACAACCCGGAGCTTCCGGATGTCACCTTTGAGTCCGGAATGCAGGCAACCGCCGGCGAGACAGTCATCGCCACCTTCTAATTACCCCTGATTTTGACTTGTATTACATAAAAAAGAATGTGCCCTGGCACATTCTCGCGCCGAGGCGCGGTTGCTTCGGCAACCATCTTCCCCTGCGCCGAGTGC
>JAJEPU010000036.1 GCA_020686985.1 Brotaphodocola catenula | reverse complement strand
ATTATTCGTAACTGCCATGAGATTATCGACACCAAAGTCAATTGCACAGATTCGATGAGATTCTTTTGAATGTTCAGAAAGATCTTTTTCGACTTCAAATTGGAAAGTCAAACGATAACGTCCATTTTCCGGTATGATACAACAATGAATTATTCAGATTGTGATCACGACGGCTGTGTGGAGACGATTGAGAAGTATCTGTTGGGAGAAGATTAGAACTCAGAGTGGATGTCCCTCTTTATTCTGAGTGGTGAGAGTAATATATGTCCTTGATAAGCGGACATTTGACTCTCATACAAGGAAAAGTACTTGACAGATCAGAAGAATTCAAGTATTATTTTGCATAAATGACTTCTTTTATCGACCAGCATCAGGGCATGACTTTGAGAGAATGGTAAAAAATAATTTACGAGGAGATAAGGCGATCATGAAAAAAGTAGTGAAGTTTGGCGGAAGCTCTCTGGCGAGTGCGCGTCAGTTCAAAAAAGTGGGAGACATCATTCGGGCAGATAAGACCCGCCGTTATGTCGTTCCGTCTGCACCGGGCAAGAGAAACAGCAAGGATGAGAAAGTAACCGATATGCTGTATACATGCTATGAGGCAGCATCCACCGGCGGAGCATACAAGAAGATCCTGGAGCGCATCAAGGAGCGCTATCAGGAGATCATCGATGGTCTGGATCTGAACCTGAATCTGGATCACGAGTTCGACACGATCGAGCAGAACTTT
The DNA here is from genome assembly GCA_020686985.1 of Brotaphodocola catenula. Taxonomy (GTDB): domain Bacteria; phylum Bacillota; class Clostridia; order Lachnospirales; family Lachnospiraceae; genus Brotaphodocola; species Brotaphodocola catenula. The sequence goes on along the minus strand of JAJEPU010000036.1, from coordinate 33,506 downwards.
GTGAAGGGCATCGGTCGTGACTATGCTGCTTCCCGCGGAGAGTACTTAAACGGTATCGTGATGGCAAATTACCTCGGATATGAGTTCATCGATTCCGCAGAGGTGATTTTCTTTGATGAGAACGGCAACTTTGAGTCTGAATTGACGAACAAGGAGCTGTCTGAGCGCCTGGAGCATGTTGAGCGTGCTGTTATCCCGGGATTCTACGGATCAAAGCATGACGGTACGATCAAGACCTTCTCCCGTGGCGGTTCTGATGTGACTGGTTCGATCGTGGCACGCGCGATCCATGCAGACCTCTATGAGAACTGGACCGATGTATCTGGTTTCCTCGTAGCAGACCCGAGAATCGTTGAGGACCCGGCTGTCATTGAGACGATCACTTACAAAGAGCTTCGAGAACTCTCCTACATGGGTGCAGGCGTTCTCCATGAGGATGCAATCTTCCCGGTTCGCCGTGAGGGAATTCCGATCAACATCCGCAACACGAACAAGCCGGAGGACAAGGGTACTCTGATCGTGGAGAGCACCTGTCGCAAACCGCACTATACGATCACCGGAATCGCAGGAAAGAAGGGATTCTGTGCAATCAACATCGAGAAGGCGATGATGAATGCAGAAGTTGGTTTTGGGAGGAAGGTGCTTCAGGTATTTGAGAAGTATGGCATCTCCTTCGAGCATATGCCGTCCGGAATCGATACGATGACGATCATGGTACACCAGTCTGAGTTTGAGGAGTATGAGCAGTCAGTGATCGCAGGTATTCACCGTGCAGTTGAGCCGGACAGCGTTGAGCTTGAGGCAGATTTAGCGCTGATCGCAGTCGTAGGACGCGGTATGAAGGCAACCCGCGGTACCGCAGGAAGAATCTTCTCCGCCCTTGCACATGCCCGTGTCAATGTCAAGATGATTGATCAGGGTTCAAGTGAGCTCAACATCATCATCGGTGTCAAGAACGCAGACTTTGAGACTGCAATCAAGGCAATCTACGACATCTTCATTCTCGCAGAGATCTAAGAAGGATACGCGGATCATCGCAGACAGAGGATCATGAAGATCAGCTTTGATAAAGAAGATTAGCAGTTTGTGAGCTTGGATTTTTATGAAAATCGATTGACGAGATAAATCAGGGAGTTCGACAGAATGTTCGGGATCAAAGGACATTCTGCCGAACTCTTTTTTTGTATGATAGGAAATTGCGTCCTATCATACAAAAACGCTCCGCGAGGATGCGCACTCGGCGCAGGGGAAGATGGTTGCCGAAGCAACCGCGCCGATATTCATAATTTTGGTGTTCTGGCGCGTACGGGTGTCGTCTTTGGTGATCCTTGAAAAAAACACGGTCGTATGCTACAATGCCAATTATAAGGAAAGAGAGGAAACCGTTGGAAGCAATCGCTCTAAGGGCACTCTTATTTTATTTTGAAGGAGAATTCCAGAATGGATTCTTTTTCAGGTTAGGAAAATAAAAATAAGGAAATCGGAATGATTATGAGACAGTTGGGCAGAAATGTTTCTATCAGGATGACAGCGGGGGCTGTGGCGCTACTGCTTGCAGGGTGTGCCGGTCCTTCCACACGAGTCCTGCCCAGAGTAGATACAAACCCGGAGTACCAGATGCCGGGAGATATTCCTGTTCTGGAAGAAGTCAATACTTTTTACCTTCAGGAAGAACTCGCGAGACTGACGCGTTCTCCGCGCCCCTCGGGAAGTCGTGGGGAGAGCAGTGCATCCGCCTACATTCGTCAGCTCCTTGGAGATTACGGCTATGAGACGGCATTTCAGCCGTTTCAATATAGACAGGAGGATGGAACGGTCATCTCCGGCACCAATGTGACCGCCGTGCGCTCTGTGTCCTCACCGGATGCGGATATTCTGATTTTGTGTGCACATCACGATACGGAGATCGGAAGTCCCGGAGCGGTGGATGACACAGCCGGAGTGGTGACAATGTTGGAGACGGCAAGGCTTCTTGCAAGGCTTCCATCCGACACAGAACTGCGCTTTGTGAGCTTTTCCGGACATGAGGAGCAGAATCTTGGATCCCGCCATTATGTCAGCACAATGACTGAGGAGGAGAGAAATCGTGTGATTGGTGTGATCGATCTCGATCGGCTCGGCGCAATGACAGGAGGAAATATTATTCTCGGAACCGTTGACCGGAATGAAACGATGCTCGGCGATCTGTTGCTTGAGGCGTCGAGGGAGATCACGGATACAAGCTGGTCGTATGAGCGCTGTGCCGGTGGGGATGCCTCGTCGTTTCTTCGCGGGCGGATACCGGCGGTGACGGTCACGAGACGGCAGAGCAGTTTCGGGGAGGGAACGCCCTATGATCGCGCAGAGACTGTGAACATTGAGGATGTGGCACAGATCGTCGATGTCATCTGTCAGGCGGTATCGAAGATTATGAGCCTGGATACTCCGTCGATGACGGCGAAGGCGCACTATTATAACAATTTCCATGATCTTGCATATGTGCAGGCAAAGGATCAGGGGATTCCGTTTGGGGTAGACCCGGAGCGATTTGCGGAGCTTCTCGGAATGGATGGTGTGTTGAGTGCAGAGAATACGACAAAGACCGGAGTTCGGATTCAGAATTATCAGTTCCCGATGAAGTGGTTCGGTGTAGACCAGACGATTGTCACGAGCTGTTATTTTTTGGATGGAAAACTGGACAGTCTCTCGATTGAGGCAGACCGCGCCGGAGTCGATTTTGAGGATATGAAGGAGAGACTCAGCGCCTGGTACGGAGAGCCGAGGGATGCCGGAAGCGGACCGTCGGGAACTTCGTTTGAATGGACAGATGCACTTTTTCGGAGGAGTTTTCTTTTGACACCGGGGCAGGATGGATTTGATCTTGAGGTTTCCTCGTGGGAGCCGGGGCGCTCGATCCTGGAACAGCGAACGGTCAGCGGGACTTTGCTTGCACCGGGAGTCTCAGACCCGAGAGGTCGTCTGCTCTGTGCATTTACGTCGAGACTGCTTCCTGAAGATGCCGTCGAGCACATCGGCTGTCTGACACTTTACACGGATGGAGTCGGCGGTGAGACCTGTTATCTTCAGCGGATGCCGTCTGAGGATGAAGGAGAAAAAAAGGAGCAACACACGGAGGATGGTGCAGAGGCGAAACCGGCAAAGTGGGAGATTGGCATTGACTTTAATGACGCGATGACGGAAAACGGAAGATTTCGCGATCAGACGGAGACGGCAAAGATGATTGTCCGTCTATACGGTCAGATTCTGGAACAGGAAGATCCGGCGCGGTATCGGGATGGATTTGAGGCGGAGACTGCCGATGGCATTTCGGAAGATCCAAATCAGGGACTTCGAATTGGGGAAGCACCGGGAGATTTCACGGAGGAACTGCCACCACCACCGAATTTTGAGGACAGCTTCTGGATGTATGTGCTCACGGACTGGCAGAGGCAAGAGCAGTCCGTGGAAGCCGAGGGCGGACCGGCGAGGGAGGTTCCCCAGACGGATCTCTGGGAAAAACGGATTCGCTATTTTGATCGTTTCCCGGAGCTTGTTTCCTACCGCTGGCATGTGCGTATGGCGTTGAAACTTGACGTCGTAGAAGACTCGGATGGGGAGGAATAAGAGGAATAACTAAAAAAATAGATAGATGAGTAATAGATAGATCTGGTAGACAGGATGCAGGATTGGCGGGATCGGGAGATTCGATCAGAAGGGAGAAGCGCAATGTTAGAAAAGATTGATCTGTGCAAAAGTGTGGACAAAGCAGTTTATCGCAGGGAGCATGAGGAGTATCAGGAACGTCTCGGGGCGCTTCAGCGCAGTCTCAAGACAGCGGGAATCCCAGTCATTATCTTGTTTGAGGGTCTCGGTTCGGCGGGAAAGGGTGTGCAGATCAACCGTCTGATTCAGGCGCTCGACCCGAGAGGGTTTGATGTGTATGCGAGCAGCCGCCCGACGGAGGAGGAGGCGATGCGTCCGTTTCTGTGGCGTTTCTGGACGAGAACACCGGAGAAGGGGCGAATCGCAGTTTTTGACCGAAGCTGGTATCGCCGGGTTCAGATCGATCGTTTTGACGGCATTACGAAAAAAAGCGAACTGCCGGAGGCATACCGCGACATTTGTTCCTTTGAAAAACAGCTGACCGATGATGGAACGGTGATTATCAAACTCTTTCTTCTGATCTCGCAGAAGGAACAGAAACACCGGTTTAAGCGATTGGAGGATTCCTCAGAGACTGCATGGCGCGTGACGGAGGGAGACTGGCGCAGAAACCGCGAGTACGATCAGTATCTGAGAATCAATGAGGAGATGATCGAGAAGACGGATACCGGGTATGCGCCGTGGAATATCATCGAGGCGACAGACAAGAATTATGCGACACTCAAGATCATTCGCTGTGTGACGGAAAAACTTGAGCAGGCGCTTGCGACGTACCGCGCGAACCAGACGAAGGCAGAGGCAGACAAAAATGCAGGTCAGAATGCAGATCAAACCGCAGAGAAAAATGTGGGTCAAGATGCAGGTAAGACCAAGACCGAGCTGACTTCGACTACAGGTGAGCTGACTTCGATCGAGCCGAAGACGGACTGGGGCTATGAGAATGGCATCCTCTCAGGCGTGGATCTGACAAGGACGATGGATCGCGACACTTACAAACAAAAGATCGATCAGCTTCAAAAGCGCCTGGAGATTTTGCACAGTGAGATTTACCGGCTGAGAATTCCGGTTGTTTTGGGATTTGAGGGCTGGGATGCCGGAGGAAAGGGCGGTGCGATTCGCCGTCTCACAAGCCACCTTGACCCGCGCGGGTATCAGGTGTGCCCGACCTCTGCTCCAAGTGATACGGAAAAGCGTCATCATTATCTGTGGCGTTTATGGAACAGGATGCCGAAGGAGGGACATATCGCGGTCTTTGACCGAACCTGGTACGGCAGAGTCATGGTGGAGCGGATTGAGGGATTTTGTACGGAGGAAGAATGGCGCAGAGCTTATCAGGAGATCAACGAGATGGAGGCGCACCTTGTCAGCTCTGGCGCAGTTGTGCTCAAATTCTGGCTTCATATCGATAAGGATGAGCAGGAACGCCGTTTTCGTGAGCGGATGGAGAATCCGGAGAAACAGTGGAAGATCACCGATGAGGACTGGAGAAACCGCGAAAAGTGGGATCAGTATGAGCTTGCAGTCAATGAGATGCTTGTGCGCACGTCGACAACGTATGCGCCGTGGATTGTCGTCGAGGGAAACTGTAAGTACTATGCGCGCGTGAAAGTGCTTGAAACCGTTGTGGAGGCACTTGAGAAAAAGATTCAGGAAAAGACTCAGAGCAGAAACGCAAAAAAGTAACAGATGTTAAAGAAACAGATAAAAGAAATAGATAAAGGCGATAGATAAAAGAAATAGTATCAAAACACCAAACAAAATACAAAAAGCAGGAAGACAGAAAAGATGGAGGAAAAACGATGAGCCGTGTGGCAGTAATCGGAGGCGGTGCGGCCGGAATGATGGCAGCGATTGCTTCGGCAGAGGCCGGGCATGAGGTGAGCCTGTACGAGAAAAATGAAAAACTGGGAAAAAAGCTGTTTATCACAGGAAAGGGACGCTGTAACGTCACGAATGCCTGTGCGACGGAGGAACTGTTTGACCACGTTGTCACGAATCCAAAGTTTCTTTACAGCAGTTTTTATGGATTGACGAATTATGATGTCATGGACAAGGTGGAACAGTGGGGCTGTCCGCTCAAGACGGAGAGAGGAGAGCGCGTTTTTCCGGTTTCGGATAAGTCCTCCGATGTGATCCGGGCGTTCAGCTCTCGCCTGCGCGAGGTGGGTGTGGACGTTCACCTCTACTCAGAGGTTGAGGGGATTGAGACAAAAGACGACCGTGTGAGTGGAATTCGTCTGAGAAAAGAGAAAAAGACGATTCCGGCAGATGCGGTGATCGTGGCAACCGGTGGAATGTCGTACCAGACGACGGGATCGACCGGAGACGGATATGAGTTTGCAAAGAAGGTGGGTCATAAGGTGACGGAGCTTTCACCGGCGCTTGTGCCGTTTGTCGTGAAAGAACAGCAGACTGTCAAACAGCTTCAGGGACTTTCTCTCAAAAATGTGAATGTCTCAATTCAAAAAGGGGAAAAATCCATCTATGAGGAATTCGGCGAGATGCTGTTTACGCATTTTGGAGTCAGCGGTCCGGTGCTTCTCTCCGCGAGCAGTTACGTCGCAAAGACACTGAAGAAAATGCCACTTACGCTCTCAATCGACTTGAAGCCTGCGCTCTCGAGAGAACAGCTCGATGCGAGAATCCTGCGCGACTTTGATGAGATCAAGAACAAGCAGTTCAAGAATGCGCTTGTGCACCTTTTGCCGGGCAAGCTCGTTCCGGTGATTGTGGAACGCAGCGGGATCTCTCCGGAGAAACAGGTCAATGAGATCACGCGCGTGGAGCGCGAGCAGATTGTTGAGGCGATGAAAAATTTCCGCCTGACGCTGACCGGACTGCGCGATTTCAAGGAGGCGATCATCACGCAGGGCGGTGTCAGTGTCAAGGAGATCAATCCGTCGACGATGGAGTCTAAGCTGGTTGGTGGACTTTATTTTGTCGGGGAGGTCTTAGATCTCGATGCCGTCACAGGTGGATTCAACTTGCAGATTGCCTGGTCGACCGGACATCTCGCAGGCATCTCGATTGAATAGAGAAGATATTGCAGAGGAAATCTCATAGAGAAAATTCCGTAGAGGAGATTCCATAAAGAAGATTCGGTAGAGAGGATTCTGCAAAGGAGAGCGAGGAAAAACTGGCGGTAAAGAATCAAGAACCGACAGGAGAAGACATACAGAGAAAAACAAAGAGGGAAAGGAAGATAGAAGAAAATGGAACATACAAAGGCATTTAACATTGCGATTGACGGACCGGCAGGTGCGGGAAAGAGCACGATCGCGCGTCTGACCGCGGGAAAGCTGGGATTTGTCTATGTTGATACCGGAGCGATGTACCGTGCAATTGCGCTGTATATGCTCAGAAACGGAGTTCCGGCGACGGACAAGGAGGCAGTGGCGAGCGCAGTCAGGGATGTTACAATCACGATCCGCTATGAGGAGGACTCTCAGCGCGTCCTTTTAAACGGTGAGGATGTGTCCGGTTTGATCCGCACGGAGGAGGTTGGAAATACTGCTTCTTTAGTCAGCGCGGTTCCGGCAGTGCGCGAGCATCTCTTAAAGCTCCAGCGTGAGCTTGCAGGCTCCACGGATGTAATTATGGACGGCAGAGACATCGGAACCTGCATTCTTCCGAATGCGGATGTGAAGATTTTCCTGAGCGCAAGCTCGGCAGTGCGCGCAAAACGCCGTTACAAGGAGCTGACCGAGAAGGGAGAGACATGTAATCTCGAGAAAATTGAGCAGGATATCATCAAGCGTGATGAGCAGGACGCGAACCGCCCGATCGCTCCGTTAAAGAGGGCGGAGGATGCTGTCCTGATCGACAGCTCGGAGATGACGATTGCCGAGGTGGTAGGTGCAATTTTCGCAGAAGCAGAAAAGAAGGGACTGAAACTGCCGGAAGGAGCGCTTGAAAAATGAATCTGACAGTGGCAAAAACGGCTGGCTTCTGTTTCGGAGTCAAGCGCGCGGTGGACCGGGTATACGAGCAGATTGAGACGGCGGATAAGCAGGTCTATACGTTTGGCCCGATCATTCACAATGAGATGGTCGTCGAGGATCTCGCAAAACACGGCGTAAAGGTCATCGACTCGGAGGAGGAGCTTCGCAGACTTGAGGATGGTGTGGTTGTGATCCGCTCGCACGGAGTCGGAAAACGGATCTACGACATCCTGAACGAGAGAAACGTCACGATCGTGGATGCGACCTGCCCGTTTGTGAAAAAGATCCATCTGATCGTCCAGAAGCAGAATGCCGAGGGACGCCGTGTTCTGATTATCGGAAATCCGACTCATCCGGAGGTCGAGGGCATCCGTGGATGGGGTGCCGAGGACACTCTGGTCGCAGAAAATGCGGAGGAACTTGAAAATCTGCCCTTAAAAACGGGCGAAAAACTGTGTGTTGTAGCCCAGACGACATTTAATTACAATAAATTTCAAGATTTAGTTGAAAAATTGACAAAAAAGGGTTATGATATACTTGTTTTAAATACGATTTGCAATGCAACACAGGAAAGACAAGTGGAGGCTAGGCGTATTGCTTCTGAGGTTGACGCTATGATTGTCATAGGAGGCAGGAATAGTTCCAATACACAGAAATTGTACGAAATATGCCAAAAGGAATGTAAGAACACTTACTTTATCCAGTCACTCGGCGATTTCAATCCTGAATGTGTGAATTCTGTGAGCAGCGTAGGTATTACAGCAGGGGCTTCGACCCCAAATCAAATAATTGAGGAATTGAGGAGGTTCATACTAATGCCAGAATTAAGTTTTGAGCAAATGTTGGAGGAGTCTTTAAAGACAATCCGGACAGGAGAAATCGTCACCGGTAAAGTGATTGACGTAAAAGAAGATGAGATTGTCTTAAATATAGGCTATAAGTCCGATGGTATCATCCCGAGAAGCGAGTATACCAACGAGGCAAATGTGGATCTGCGCACCCTGGTTCAGGTTGGCGACGAGATGGAAGCAAAGGTTGTTAAGGTAAACGATGGTGAGGGTCAGGTTGCTCTGTCCTACAAGAGACTTGCTGCTGATAAGGGCAACAAGAGACTGGAAGAGGCTTTTGAGAACCATGAGGTTCTGACTGCAAAGGTAGCACAGGTTCTTGACGGTGGTCTGAGTGTTGTTGTTGATGAGGCTAGAGTCTTCATCCCGGCAAGCCTGGTATCCGATACCTATGAGAAGGATCTGAGCAAGTACGCTGGTCAGGAGATTGAGTTCGTTATCACTGAGTTCAATCCGAAGAGAAGACGTATCATCGGCGACAGAAAGCAGCTGATGGTTGCTAAGAAGGCTGAGATGCAGAAAGAGCTGTTCGAGCGTATCCATGTTGGCGATACCGTTGAGGGTACTGTAAAGAACGTTACCGATTTCGGTGCATTCATCGATTTAGGTGGTGCTGATGGTCTTCTGCACATCTCCGAGATGTCCTGGGGCCGTGTAGAGAACCCGAAGAAGGTATTCCACTCTGGCGATAAGGTAACCGCTCTGATCAAGGATATCAGTGGTGAGAAGATCGCTCTGAGCTTAAAGTTCCCGGAGCAGAATCCGTGGGTAAACGCAACTGAGAAGTATGCAATCGGCAACGTAGTAGAGGGTCGTGTTGCTCGTATGACCGATTTCGGCGCATTCGTTGAGCTGGAGCCGGGCGTAGATGCACTGCTTCATGTATCCCAGATCTCCAGAGATCATGTTGACAAGCCGTCTGACGTTCTGAAGATTGGTCAGGAGATCGAGGCAAAGGTTGTTGATTTCAACGGCGAGGACAGAAAGATCAGCCTGAGCATCAAGGCTCTTCAGGCAGATCATCAGGATGATACTGACGCAGCAGATCAGAACTAAAAATAAACACGTTTCAGGATGAATGGCATAGGGCATCGGACCGCAAGATCCGGTGCCTTTTTATGTGGTTCTGATACATCCTGTTTTTGGGCATACCAAATAAGTCGCCCTCATTTACCGACCATTTTAATTTATGATGTACAGTGAAGAATTCGAGTACGGAACCGTTTAAAGTTGCTTGGATTATATGGAAGTTTGAAATATATCTTGACATCATATACTATATGACGTATAGTATAAACACAAACAATATTATACATTATATAATATTGATTTGAAAATAAGATAAGGCAGAGTACGATGAGAAGAATGGAGGAGGTTGAGACAGAGATGGTATTTAACACCGGCGCTGCACTTCTCGATGCAATCGTTCTGGCGGTGGTTTCCCGCGAACAGCAGGGAACTTACGGGTACAAGATCACGCAGGATGTTCGGGAGGTGCTTGAAATTTCGGAATCGACTCTGTATCCGGTACTTCGCCGTCTGCTAAAGGACGACTGTCTGGAGACGTATGATCGCGCGATTGATGGTAGAAATCGAAGATATTATCGGATCACGGAGAGCGGAAGAGCTCAGTTGAATCTGTATCGCGGGGAATGGAATAGCTATATGCAAAAGATATGCAGGATATTGGAGGAGAAGACATGACACGGAAAGAATTTATGAGACAGCTTGAATATCTGCTTCAGGACATTCCCGATGAGGAGAGGGAGGAGGCAGTCGCCTACTATCGCGATTATCTCGAGGAAGCCGGAGATGAGGGCGAGGAAGAAGCCTTGAAAGAATTTGGAAGCCCGGAGCGTGTGGCAGCGATTATTCGGAGTGATCTGAATGGGAATCTTGAAGATGGAGGGAGCTTTACAGAGAGTGGATACGAGGATGAGCGTTTCCGCGACCCGAACACCCAGATGACGGAACACAAAGATCTGCCGGACGCGATCGATGTGGAGTGGACGGAGCATCAGGATGAAAAGAAGATATCCGGCGGTGCGGATGCCTATGAGAACTCGAGATTTCATGATTTTTCAGATCTCAATGAAGAAAAGGAAAGTAACTCGGCGGATTCGATCTCTCCGAAAGAGCGGAGAAAACGGTTTTTGAAGGTTGGAATTATCATTGCGATTCTTGCAGTTCTCTCACCGCTTGCGATTGGAACGGGAAGTGTTTTTATGAGTATTGTGCTTGCCAGCGTTCTGTCTGTGGTGGCAATTCTGATCGGAGTCGGAGCTCTGACCATCACCGCCTTTGTCGGCGCAGTGATTTGCTTTGTATGGGGAATCGGGACCAGTTTTATCCATATTGGAGCCGGAATAGTGGTGATTGGAGCCGGACTTTTGTCACTGGGTCTTGGACTGATCGGTTTTGTGATTTCATGGTTGCTTTATCTGCATTTTATGCCGTGGTGCATCAGAGGAATTGTAAACTGGATCAGTAGAATTCTGCACGGAGAAAGGAGATATGCGGGACAATGAAACTGAGCAAATGGATGAAATGGACATTGATTATAGGAGCTGTCTTCTGTCTGGTTGGAGTTGGAGTCATGACCTGTGGTGCGATGATGGGTGGAGTCAGCAATATGAGCGTTGCGATCCACCGAATGTTGTAAGAAAAACAGAAAGAAACGGAGATGAAGGAATTTATGAATAGAAAATTATATCGTTCTTCCACGAATCGAATGATTTGTGGAGTATGTGGAGGAATTGGAGAATATCTTGGTGTGGATGCGACATTGGTGCGCCTGATCTGGGCGATCGTCGCATGTTCTGGAACCGGACTTCTCGCTTACATTCTGGCAGCGGTGATTATTCCGGAGAATCCGGGAAGTGGATATTAAAAGAAATCCAATTGATGAGAGAAAGTTTCAAGAAATGTTTGGTTGTGACTGTGAAAGGACGGAACAGTCACGAATAGAGTTGTAAAAAAGCGGGCATACTCCAAGCGAAAGGAGTGTGTCCGTTTTTATGTCGAAAAAGAAGCAGGAAAAAAATATATTTGATCCGGAGCATATGACACAGGAAGAATTGCTGAAATTTGAGATTGCGGAAGAACTGGGCTTGAAAGAACGAGTTCTCTCCGGTGGTTGGAAAGCGCTGACCTCAAAGGAGAGCGGGCGGATCGGTGGACTGATGACAAAGCGAAAGAGACAGCTCAGAGAAGAAAGTCTCCGAAAAGAGGAAGATACAAAAAATGGCTCAGATCGTATGGATTTCTGATGAAAAATCTCAAGTAATATAATACAATAACTGGAAAATTCCGAGTTTTCTTGCAAAATGGACTAATATTTTTTATAATAGAGCCAAGAAAAAACCGGAGGAAGATATGGAAGAGAAGAGACTGCGGAGCGGATTTACCACAGGGGCATGTGCGACGGCTGCGGCAAGGGCTGCGGCCGTTTTTCTATTGAGAGGAACTCTGCCAGAGCGGGTGGAAGTGATACTTCCAGAGGGACAGAGTGCCGTCTGGAAGCCGGAGTACGAGAGTGAGGAGCCCTGTCAGGGGTATCTGCGCGTCCAGAAGGATGCTGGCGACGACCCGGATGTGACACACGGATCCTGGGTCTATGCATGCGTGACGATCCTTACGGAAGCGGAGCTTGAAACGAAACGGCAGACGGGAAGTGGATATTGGCTGGAAGAATATCCGGAAGTCTATCTCGATGGCGGAATCGGAATCGGAATCGTGACAAAGCCGGGGCTTTCCTGTCCGGTTGGTCATTATGCGATCAATCCGGTTCCAAGAAAGATGATTCTCTCTGCGGTTGACGCGGAACGGGATCGATTAGGGTTTCGCGGATGTCTTGGGATTCAGATCGCGATTCCAAGCGGAGTGGAGCTGGCAAAGAAAACCTTCAATCCGAAACTTGGGATTCAGGGAGGAATCTCTGTTCTTGGAACAACTGGAATCGTCAAGCCGATGAGTGAAGAAGCTCTGCTTGCAACGATCCGCCTCGATATTCATATGAAAACGGTTGCAAATGAGAACGTTCTTCTGATGGCACCGGGAAACTATGGAGAGACCTTTTTGAGAGAGGCGATGGGAATCCCGATGGGCGAAGCCGTCCTGTGCAGTAATTTCGTCGCAGATTCAATGCAGATGCTGAGAGAAGAAAATGTCAGAGAACTTCTCTTTGTGAGCCATATCGGAAAACTGATCAAAGTCTCAGCCGGAATTCCCGATACTCATTCCAAGTACGGGGACAGGCGAATGGAGGAGATGGCGCGTTTGACAGCTCTGAGACTGGGAGAACAGGAAAAACAGGAAGAACAAGAAAATCAGGATCTCCTGGATCGGATTCTCGGCTCCAACACGACGGATGAAGCGTTGGAACATATGAATCAGGCGAGAGTCGGACTTGCAGAGCAGATTCTCACGGATTCTGCTGAATCCGCGAAGATTCATCTGGAAAGATGGGCAGGCGGAACCCTTCACGCGGAGGTCGTCACATTTTCTTCAGCACTTGGAATCACAGGCAAGAGCAGTGGAGCGGATGCAATGTTTCGGAAATGGAAAATCCAAAAGCCCCAAAGTTAAACCATAAAAAGATGGAATGGCGAACAATCAGAGCGAGTAGTCGGAATGAACAATCGGAGCGTAAAAAGTCAAGACGTGAAAGATTGTGAAAAATCATTTAGAAGTTGGGAACCGGCAGATCGATCAGCAAACATATAAAATAAATAGAACATATAGAGAAGAAACGAAACAGAGAAGAAATAAAACGATGAAAATTGCAGGAATCAGTTTTACGAGAGCGGGCAGTGAGCAGTTGCGAAAAATCCTTGGTGGGTTACAGGATGATGGTGAAGTGTGCAGAGGTTACATATCAAAGCGTTTTTTGACAGAAGCGGAAGATGCGTGGATTCAGGAGCGAACGGATTCGGTGGGCGACTGGACGTTAAAGCACTTTGAACAGGCAGATGCCCTGATCTATGTCGGGGCAGTGGGAATTGCAGTTCGGGCGATTGCTCCTTACCTAAAAGATAAGATGACAGATCCCGCAGTGCTTGCAGTTGATGAGCAGGGACATTTTGTAATTTCCCTCTTGTCCGGTCATGTCGGCGGTGCGAACCGTCTGACAGAGAGAATTGCAGACATGATAGGCGCACAATCGGTTGTCACGACGGCATCGGATGTACAGGGAAAGACGGCGATTGATGAGTGGGCGAAAGAACGGAATCTCGTGATCTCGGATCGGGAGCTTGCAAAGAAGATTGCAGGCGCAATTGTGGACGGAGAAAAAGTTGGATTTTTCAGCGATTTTCCGGTTGAAGGAGGATGCCCAAATGGCTATGAAAACCAGATCGAGTGTGAGCAAAATGTCTGGGTGACGGATCGCTTAATTCCAACATGTGCGCTTCCTTTGAGTCTGATTTCCACGCTTCGTCTGATTCCGCAGTTTGCGACGCTTGGAATCGGATGCCGGAAAGGGACTCCGCTTGAGGCGATTCGGACAGCGGTTATAGAGACACTGGAAAAAGAAAATCTAGATCTTCGCAGTGTCAGGCAGATCGCAAGCATTGATTTGAAGCGGGAGGAAGCGGGACTGATCGCATTTGCAAGAGAGCAAAATCTCCCATTTGTCACCTACTCGTCAGACGAACTTTTGCGTATCGAGGGAGATTTTACGGAGTCTGCGTTTGTGCGTCAAGTGACAGGAGTCGGAAATGTCTGTGAGCGCTCCGCGATTCTTGGTGCAAGCCAGTTTGCTGAAATGGCTGAATCTCAAAAGAAAATACGGGAAAATCAGGAAAGCAGCAAAGACAAAGAATGTAATCACGACAATTATGATGCTCAGAAAAAGGTGGAGCTTGTGATTCACAAGACGGCATGCAATGGGGTGACGGTCGCAGTCGCCAGAGCAGATTTATCGATTCTGCCAGTATGTAAGTAGAAAAAGGAGAAAGTCAGATCGTTTTGGATATGGATTATGATGATATGGAAAAATATATGAAAAAAAAGGGGAGAATTGTGATATTCGGAGGAACTTCGGAGGGACGGGAACTTGCGGAGACTGCACAGCGCAGTCAGGTGCCGGTGCTTGTCAGCGTGGTCTCTGAATACGGAGAAAGCCTTTTGACAGAAAGTAAGTGGGTTGGGGTTCATCAGGGTGCTCTCGATGCGGATGGGATGAAAGAACTTTTGAAAAAAGAGAATCCGCCGTTTGTGCTTGATGCGACTCATCCGTATGCGAAAGTGGTGACAGCACAGGTTCGAGCGGTCTGCGAGGAGCTCGATCTTCCGTGTTATCGTGTGCTTCGGGAGGAGGAGACGCTTGAGGATGGGATGTACCGCGTTGCATCGACGCAGGAAGCCTCAGATTTTCTTGAGAAGCAGACAGGAAATATTCTGCTCACGACAGGAAGTCGGGAACTTCATGTGTTTGCCGAAAAAGAAACTCTGCTTCCGCGCCTTTTTGCGAGAGTACTTCCGGACAGCAAGGTTCTCGCTCAGTGCGAGGAGATGGGAATCAATGGTTCGCATTTGATTGCGATGCAGGGACCGTTTTCGGTCGAGATGAATCAGGCACTTTTGCATCAGACAAAGGCAGTCTGGATGGTCACGAAAGAGTCGGGAGCGCGGGGCGGATTTCAGGAAAAATGGCAGGCATCCAAGCAGTGTGGAGTCAAATTTCTTGTGATCAACCGTCCGGAAAATGAGGAGGGCATCTCGCTTGCCGAGGCAAAACGTTACTGTTCACGCGATGCGCAAACAGCAACGGCAAAACAGCTTTTGACAGAGCAGGCGGATGTGACAAGATCGACTGAGCAGAGCAAACTAACTGGGTGGAACGATTTAATTGGACAAAATAAATTGACTGGAAAAAGCGAAGAGAGAAGTCTGGAAAATCCAACTGGACAGAATGAGGAAATTGCTCAGAATGATCAAGCCCGACAAATGTTTTTAATCGGAATGGGAATGGGCGGTGGTGGCGACTTGACGGTCAGAGCCGTTCAGACTTTAAATGAGTGTGATGTGGTTTTCGGTGCGCTGAGGATGTTGCAGGATATTGCACAGTATGCGAAGCAGGCTCAGAAAATTCCACTTTTTCAGGCGACTGCGATTGCACAGTGGCTTACGAGTCATGAGAATTTTATTTCTGATGGATCCGCGATCACAAAAGTCGCTGTCATTCTCTCAGGGGATACGGGATTTTACAGCGGGAGCAGTGCACTGGTAAAGCAGTTTTCGGGGAGCGGGTGGAATGTCCATGTGCTTGCCGGAATCTCGTCTCCGTCGGCGCTTGCCTCCCGCATGCAGACAAGTTGGGAGGACTGGTATCTTTCGAGTGTGCATGGGCGAAGCTATGAGGCGGAAGACCTGCGGGAACTGCTTGATAACCACGAAAAAGTATTTTTGCTTCTCGGCGGAAGCGGAAGTTTTCTCCATGAAGTCTGCGAAAAACTTGTGGAGATTGGGTATGCAAGCGTAAAAGTCACTGCCGGAATTCGCATGGGCTATGCGGATGAGAGATTAATTTCAGGGCAGGCGGAAGAACTTCAGCACCAACAGATCAAAGAACTGACCGTTGCACTGATTGAGAGAGGAAAGGAATACACAGATAGATGAGAGACGAATGGTTTGTGCGCGGGAAAATCCCGATGACAAAAGAGGAAGTCAGAGTTGTCTCACTTGCAAAGCTGGAGATTGCTCCTGACAGTGTGATTTACGACATCGGAGCAGGGACAGGTTCAGTGACTGTGGAGGCGATCTGTATGGCACCGCAGGGGCAGATCTATGCATTTGAGCAGAAAAAAGAGGGCTGTGAGCTGATCCGTGAAAATCTGAATCGTGTCGAAATTCCAGCGGAGCGGGCAGTTGTCGTGGAGGGAAGAGCGCCGGAGTGTCTGTCCGGCTATCCGGTTCCTGATCGGGTATTTATCGGGGGAAGCGGGGGAAACATTTCCGAGATCCTTGATCTTTTATTTGAGAAAAATCCGTCCGTCCGCATCGTCATCAATGTGATTGCGCTTGAGAGTCTCAGCCAGGTCACGGACTACTGCGCACGACGGGGGTTAATTCCAGATGTGACCTGTATTCAGGCATCTCGCGCAAAACAGCTCGGCGCTTATCATCTGATGCAGGGAATGAATCCGGTCTATGTGATTACGCTTGACGGGAGAGAGCGACGAGAAGAGAAACGAGAGGGAATTCCGAGACTTCTTCTGACGGCTCCGGCGAGTGGGAGCGGAAAGACTGTGATTACATCGGGACTTCTCGCCCTGTTTTCAAAAATGGGACTTTCCTGTGTGTCCTTCAAATGTGGCCCGGATTACATTGATCCGATGTTTCACCGCTATGTACTCGGAATCCCCGGAAGCAACCTCGACAGCTTCTTTCTCGATGAGGATGGAGTCAGACAGCTCTTTGAGGAGCGCAGTGCCGATCACGAGCTTGCATTGATCGAGGGCGTGATGGGATATTATGACGGCGTGGCGGGAACCTCGTTTCAGGCTTCAAGCTATGAGATTGCAAGAATCACAGATACGCCGGCAATTCTTGTCGTGGATGCAAAAAAGAGCAGTCGCTCAGTTTCGGCGCTGATCAAGGGATTCCTTGAGTATCAGAAGGATAGCCGGATTGTCGGAGTGATTTTAAACAGAACTTCCCCGATGATGACAGAGAGATTGAGACCGCTGATTGAGGAACTCGGTGTCAAACTGATCGGTGCAGTGCCGGAGTGCCCAGAAGCACAGCTTGAGAGCCGTCATTTGGGACTCACACTTCCGAATGAGCAGAAGAAGCTTCGCGTACATATGGGGGCACTTGCGGATCGTCTCGAACAATGCCTCGATATTCCGAAACTTCTCGCGCTTGCAGGGATTGCAGAAGATCAAGATCTGAATGATCATGAGAAGAAGGAAACGAATAAGAAGAACGAAAAGAATGGTTATGATTATAAAGAGAATAGTTGCAAGAATACAAACTCAGAAGAAGAGCATACAGGCGCTTCGCTTGAAGATCTTGCACCATTGTCTTCAACGGTTTCTACCCGTCGAATCGGAGTTGCGCAGGATGAGGCCTTTTGTTTTTATTATCAGGAGAATCTGGAATTTTTGAGACAGAATGGCTGGGAGATTGTGACGTTTAGCCCGCTCCATGATCAAAAAATTCCTGAAAATCTGGATGCTCTGCTTCTCGGTGGTGGTTATCCGGAACTGTATGCGAGAGAGCTCTCGGAAAATCACTCGATGCTTGAGAGCATCCGAATTGCAGGGACAGACCAGACAAAGAAAATCAAGATTCTTGCAGAGTGCGGAGGATTTCTCTATCTGCATCGCACACTCGAAGATCCAGATGGCAAAAAATGGAAGATGGTTGGTCTTCTCGATGCAGATGCATTCCGCACAAAGAAACTCTCAAGATTTGGATATATTACACTGAAAACAAATCAAACAAATCTTGCTTTGTTGCCAGATCAGATGCCAGATCAGATGGAGTCAAAAAATCTGGATGAGACAGAAAACGGAAAAAACAAAGAGAAAACAGAGCGCGGGGAGAATGACAGGGTTGCAATCCGCGGACATGAGTTCCATTACTGGGACAGCACTGATCCGGGAACGGCACTTCTCGCAGAGAAACCACTCTCTTCGAGAAAATGGGCGTGCATGCATGTGAGTGACCGGATGATTGCAGGATTTCCACATCTCTATTATCGGTCTGCTCCAAACTGGATTTTGAACTTTTTGAACGGGAGAGCGTGTGTAAAAGAGGGAGAAAATTTGAGATGATTCATCTAATTACCGGCGGGAGCGGGAGTGGGAAATCGGCATTTGCAGAAAATTGTGTGATGCAGTCTGGCGCTTCCGAGCGATTTTATATTGCGACGATGAAAGTCTGGGGCGAAGAAGGACGGCGACGGGTCGAGAAACACCGAAAGATGCGCCAGGGAAAGGGATTTGTGACGATTGAGTGTGAGACGGATTTGAAATCTCTTTGCCTGAGAGATTATCGAAAAAAATCGAATCACCGATCAAATTCTTCCACTTCCGTTCTTCTTGAATGTATGTCAAATCTCACCGCAAATGAGATGTTTGAGAAAGGCGGAAGTGTGACAGAAATCTGTGAGCGAATTCTGGATGGAGTGCAGAGTCTCGCAGAGCAGACGGATTATCTTGTGATTGTCACAAATGAGATCTTTTCAGATGGATGCGAGTACGATGAGGATACGCTTCGCTATATCGATCTGCTATCAGAGATCAATCGAAAACTTGCGCAGATTTCCGATGAGGTGACAGAGGTCGTATTTGGAATTCCGGTTAATCTCAAAAAAAGAATCCGATAAAGGAGGGGGATCGGAATGAGTCAGAATCAGGAAGAGAAAGAAAAAGAAAAAGAAACAGAAAAAGAAAGAGAAAAAGAAACAGAAAAAACGATCACCGAAGAGAAAACCAGTGAGAATCAAGAGAAACATAGAGGACAGAAAAAAGGAAACTGGCGGGAGAGCTTTATCATCGCCTTTTCGATGTATTCAAGGATTCCAATGCCACGAACGGAGTGGACGGAAGCGGGAATGCAGTATGCGCTCTGTTTTTTTCCGGCAATCGGAATTGTGATTGGAGTGGTTGTGTGTGTCTTTATGTGGATTGCACAGCAAGTCAGACTCGGTGAAATCGCTGTCTGCTGTATCGGGACGGCAATTCCATTGTTGATTACCGGAGGAATTCATATGGATGGATTTCTTGACACGACGGACGCACACAGTTCGTTTGCGGATCGAGAGAAAAAACTTGAGATCTTAAAAGACCCGAATACTGGGGCATTTGCTGTTATCGGCTACGGAGTTTATCTGCTTCTCTATCTTTCTGCGTGGTCGGAACTCAAAATAGTTGCATTTCCGGCAGTCGGAGCTATCTATGTGATGACGAGGGCGCTGAGCGGATGGTCGGTTGTGGGATTTCCAAAAGCAAGAAAAAATGGACTTGCAAGTACATTTGCGACGGGGGCAAGAGATCGCACGGTGAAGCAGACGATGATTCTGTGGTGGATTCTTGCGATGGCATTTCTTGTGTATTTTGCGGGATGGATTCCGGCACTTTTGATGGCGGGAGCGGAATTGTTGGTGTTTCGGCATTATTATCATATGGCGGTGAATGAGTTTGGCGGAATGACCGGTGATCTTGCAGGACATTTTTTGCAGTCGGCGGAGCTTGTGATGTATCTGGTGGTTGCAGGATACGGCTTGCTTGTGTGGTAATGGATTAATGGACGCAAGGTTAAACAAAATGAAACAAGATTTAATGCGCCGTGAGCAAGAATATTTGAGCAGAGAAAGGAAACAAAACGATGATTTTGATTGTCGGAGGACGCGGGCAGGGGCAGACCGAGTATGCGAAGCAGTGCTTGAATGATTTGAGTGAAAGCAAGGAAGATGGATTTCGCATTGCAGATGGCAATTCAGATGAGCCGAAAATGGCGATTGGAGCAGATCTGATCTTGAATCTTCATGCATTTGTGCGAAGCGTCATGAAAGTGGGGGGCGATCCGCGAGTATTCACAAGAGAACTTCTTGAATCTGCACCGGAGATTGTCACGATCGATGAAGTTGGATGTGGGATTGTCCCGATCGATGCATTTGAGCGCGAGTATCGGGACGAGGCGGGAGTCGCAGGTCAGCTCTTTGCTTCGCATGCCGATCAGGTATTTCGCATGATCTGCGGAATCCCGCAGAGGATTCGATAACATTTAAAAGAAATCCAAAATGAATTTAGAAACAAGAGGAAGAAAAGAATCATGATGATACTACGGGAGATACTGGAAAATATTCCGGAATATGCGGGAGTGCTCTGCGTGGGAGCCGTGCTTGATCTTCTGATCGGAGATCCGCAGAACTGGTGGCATCCGGTTCGCTCAATCGGTTGGCTGATCTCCTTTTTGGAGAAAAAGCTTCGGGCGATTTTTCCGAAGACAGAAGGCGGAGAGCTTGTGGCAGGTGGGGTACTTGCCGTGCTTGTTCCGGCAGTCAGCGTATTCTGCGCATGGCTGGTTCTTTGTGTAGCATGCTGGATTCATCCCAAGTTGAAATTAATCATCATGGCAGTGATGTGCGGACAGCTTCTTGCAGGGCGCTCGCTTCGGGATGAGAGTATGAAAGTGTGTCGGGCACTTCAAAACAGAGATGTCGAGGGAGCGAGATATGCGGTCTCCATGATCGTTGGCAGAGACACAAAACCTCTCTCAGAGGAGGGCATCACAAAGGCAGCGATCGAGACGGTCGCAGAGAATGCCTCGGACGGTGTGATTGCGCCGATGATGTGGATGTTTTTCTTTGGTCCTCTCGGGGGATTTTTTTATAAGGCAGTCAACACGCTCGACTCGATGGTGGGCTACAAGAATGACCGCTATCTCTATTTTGGCAGGATTTCCGCGCATCTCGATGATGTCGTGAACTGGATACCGGCGCGTTTTGGTGCGCTCTGCTTTGTTGTGGGGGCGTGGATTTTGCCGGGATACGATGGAAAGAGCGCATGGAAGATCTGGCGAAGAGACCGTCACTGCCATAAGAGCCCGAACTCCGCACAGGGAGAGTCAGCATGTGCGGGAGCGCTGGGGCTTCGGCTTGCCGGAGATGCGTGGTATTTTGGAAAACTGGTGAAGAAACCGTTTATCGGGGATGAGACGCGCCATGCGGAAGCACAGGACATCATTCGGGTCAATCGCCTGATGATGACGGCGTCGTTTCTAGCCCTGATTGCGGGAGTGGGAGGCATGTTATGGATCAGAGGCTTCATGGCGGGATTTTAAATTATGAGGAGCAAACGAGTGGAGAATATCTCGATTATTCGGTGAATATCAATCCACTTGGAGTACCGGATTTTGTCAAAACGGCAGTCGCAGACAGCATTTTGTCGCTGGATCGTTATCCCGATCCGGAGTGTCGGAGACTCTGTCGCCGCCTCGCAGAAGTTCACGATCTGGGCGAGACTCAAGTGATCTGTGGAAACGGAGCGGGCGATCTGATTTATCAGCTCGTAAATAGTATGCGCCCGAAGCGGGCAATGGTTCTCGCACCGACATTTTCGGAGTACGAGTTTGCGCTTGGGAGTGTGGGGTGTCAGGTGGAGCATTTTTTTCTTTCGCGCGAACAGGATTTTCGACCGGACATGGGAGCGCTCTGTCAGACAGTCGCAGAAAAATCGGATCTGGATCTGATCTTTTTTTGCAATCCGAACAACCCGACCGGAATCAGTGTGAGTCGATCAGAGCTTGAGGAACTCGCAAAGCTCTGTGAGAAAAAGAACATTCTTCTCGTCGTCGATGAGTGTTTTCAGGAGTTTCTTGATGAACCGGATCGAACTTCGATGATTCCGCTTCTTCGACAGGGAGAGACTTCGCACAAGAACCTGATCGTTCTTCGTGCATTCACAAAGACCTATGCGATTGCCGGACTACGACTCGGATATCTGCTCGTCGCAGATCCAAGTTGGAAAGTGCGTCTTCGCGAGCGTCGTCAGCCGTGGAATGTCTCTCTTCCGGCGCAGAAAGCCGGACTTGCCTGTCTTAGCAATCAGGGAGAGGCGTATGTAAAGCAAGCGCATGCTCTGATTCGAAGTGAGAGAGAACGAATCAGCGATTGCATGCAGGCACTTGGTTATCGGATCTATCCGTCGGAGGCGAATTTTCTGTTTTTTGAAGTTCCGTGGGAGTCACAGGGGGAAAAGAACAATCCGGAGACGCTGTTTTCGTTTTGCATGGAGAGAAAGATTCTGATTCGCGATTGTGCAAATTACCGGGGAGTGGGAGCGGGATCTTATCGCATCTGCGTGCGGACGGAAGCGGAGAACAAAAAACTTTTGCAGGCACTGAAAGAGGCAAAAGAAGCAGAAGAAGTAAAAAAGTAAGCAGAGCCAAATAAACAGACAAATTCAATTCAAAGAAACAGAACAGACGAATCCGTAAATGACAAAAAGACGCAAACAGACGAAAAAAACGCAAAACAGAAGCAAATCGGTAAATGGCAGAAGGGAGAAGAGACAGAATGGGGTTATATCGAATTATTCTTGTGGATGACGAGGAGGAAGTCAGAAAGGGAATCATCAAAAAAATCAATTGGGAGACGCTCGGATTTGAGGTTGTGGGGGATGCCGAGAACGGGCAGGATGCACTTGAGAAGATTGAACAGCTTGAGCCGGATGTGGTCATGACTGACATCCGCATGCCCTACATGGATGGGCTGGAACTGATTGCAAAGATCAGGCAGAAATATCCGTCGATGAAGGTGCTGATTTTTTCCGGATACGATGATTTCGAGTATGCACAGCAGGCGATCAAGCTGAATGTGACGGAGTACATTTTAAAGCCTGTCAACGTGGAGGAACTCACGGAGATTCTGACGCGCGTCCGTGAAAATCTGGACAAGGAGATTGAACAGAGAAGAAATCTCGATCTTTTGCGGGACAGTTACCTGAAAAGCCTTCCGATTCTCAGAGAGCTGTTTTTGAATGAACTCATCAGTGGGAATGGCAAGGAGGACACCGAGAAGCGTCTCAAAGAGTATGAGATCGATCTTATCGGCGCGCGCAAGTGGGTCACGGCAGTGATCGGGATTGAGCCGGAAGCCGGTCCCCTCGCCCATCATCAGGAACTGATTCCGATCTCGGTGCGCCGTCTGATTGAGGATAACTTAAAACCTTATTGCCGAAATGCAGTCTTTGCAACTTCCGAAGGTCTGGCCCTGATCGTCGCAATCGATGATGACAAGACAAAGACAGCCCTGATTGATCAGCTTGGTGACATCTGTAAGGAGTGTCGGAGAATTCTGGAAGTCACGGTCACGATCGGAATCGGACACAGCAGTCAGAGCTTAGAAGAACTTGGAGCTTCGTATCAATCGGCAGTTGATGCGCTCGGATACAAGGCGATTGTGGGACCGGGAAGCACGATCTACATCAACGATATGGAGCCGGTCAACCGCGGAAAACTCCAGTTTGATGCGAAAGAAGAGGCAGAACTGATCGGTGCAATCAAATTTGGCGGGAGAGAAAAGATCGAGGAGATGGTGCAGCAGATCACGGCGCGGATGGAAGACGCAAAGGTGCATGTGCGCCAACAGCAGATCTACATGATGGCGGTGATCAATGTGCTGATGCGCCTGATTCAGCAGTATGACCTCAATGCGTCCGAGGTGTTGCAGGTTCCGGAGAAATATCAGGAGATTCCGGACGCGATGCAGAATCGGGAAGAGTTTGAGGAGTGGCTGATCCGGACGGCATGTCGAATCAGTGAGATGATGGGACGGGAGAGAGACAACACGGCAAAGCGCATGATTCTCGATGCGAAGCAGTACATTCAGGAGAATTACCAGAATCCGGATCTCTCTGTTGAGATGGTCTGCCGTCAGCTTCACCTGAGTCCCGCGTACTTTTCCACGATGTTTAAGAAGGAGACAGGTCAGACGTATGTGGGATATCTGACGCAACTGCGCCTTGACAAGGCGGTCGAGCTTTTAAATACGACGGATGACAAGACTTACATCATCGCTCAGAAAGTCGGCTATCAGGAGCAGAATTATTTCAGCTATGTGTTCAAGAAGCGTTTTGGAGTCTCTCCGACCCGCTTCCGTCAGGCACAGTAGATAGGCTAAAGAGGGAGGATTTATGAAAAAACGGGAAGGAAGCGGGCGATGGGGAGATCTCGGCATCCGAAATACGATTTATCTGTATTTTACGGTCAGTGCGCTCTCGGCAATGATTCTGATCGGAATTTCGCTCTACGGGCGTCTGTCCGGTCAGATGACGGCGACGATTCTCGAGGAAAACCAGGGAATGATCACAATGGTCAATCGCTCGGTCGACTCATATCTGCGCACGATCATGAAATTGTCGGACTCACTCTATTACGGAGTTGTCAAGAATGCGGATGTAACCTCAGATGTGAGGTCCGATGTGATGAATCGGGAGATGACGATTCTCTATGACAACAACAAGGATACGGTTTTAAATATTGCTCTTTTGTCGCGGGAGGGGGAACTGTTGCAGGCAGTTCCCGCTGCGAGATTAAAGTCGGACCTTGATGTGACGCAGGAGGACTGGTTTCAGGAGACGCTTGAGCGGACAGATAATGTGCACTTTACAATTCCTCATGTGCAGTACATTTTTGATAACAGTGAAAATCAGTATCGCTGGGTGATCACAGTCTCCCGTGCAGTCGAGATCACGCGGGGAACGTCGACGGAGCAGGGTGTTTTGCTTCTCGATGTCGGCTACGGCAGTCTTCAACAACTGCTTGATAACATCACACTCGGAAACCAGGGGTATCTCTACATGATCGGAAGCGGAGGGGAGCTGATTTACCATCCGCAGATGCAGTTGATCGAGTCGGGGATTGTGCAGGAGAACCTTGAGTCGGCATCCGCCTACCGGGATGGAGCTTACCGGGAAACGTATCTCGGGGGAAAGCGGGAGATCACGGTTAAGAGCGTCGGATATACGGGATGGAGGATTGTCGGGGTGACGCCGGAGCACGGAATCACGCTCAATATGATCAAAACAAATCTGTTTTTGATCTTTATTCTCGCATTTTTCCTCTTTGTCTTGATTATCATCAACAGCTTCATCTCCTCGCGGATCACAACACCGATTCAGGAGCTTGAAAAGTCGGTAAATGCGCTTGAGGCGGGAGAACTTGACACGAAGGTCTATGAGGGTGGTTCGTATGAGATTCGCCATCTCGGAAGATCGATCCGGAGCATGGCAAAGCAGATTCGGGTGCTGATGGACGATATTGTGGCAGAACACGAGTCAAAGCGAAAGAGTGAGTTTGACACGCTCCAATCCCAGATCAACCCACATTTCCTCTATAATACACTCGACATCATCGTCTGGATGATCGAGAATGAGCAGAAGGCGGAGGCAGTCAAAGTCGTGACGGCACTTGCGCGGTTTTTCCGCATCAGTTTAAGCAAGGGCAGAAGCATCATTCCGGTGAAGGATGAACTTGAGCATGTGCGAAACTATCTGATGATTCAGCAGATGCGTTTTAAGAACAAGTTCACTTATGAGATTGAGGCAGATCCGGAGACGCTTGAGATGGCGAGTCTAAAGCTCATGCTCCAGCCCCTCGTCGAGAATGCAATCTATCACGGGATGGAATTCATGGATGGGGACGGCGAAATTCTTGTGCGCGTGGAGACGGAGGAGAGCGGGCTGTGCTTTACGATTCAGGACAATGGTCTTGGCATGACGCAGGAGCAGGCAGAGAGTCTTCTGACTTCGACAACGCCTCATGTCTCCTCAAAGCGGGGGTCTGGAATCGGAGTCAAAAATGTGAACGAGAGAATTCGTCTTTATTTTGGAGAGACTTACGGACTTGAGATTGAGTCGGAGCCGGATGAGGGAACAACGATCCGGATTCATCTGCCGGCAGTGCCGTATTCAGAGATCTTAGAAAAGGAGAAAAAAGAGAAAGAGCAGAAGATAGAGAAAGAGCAGAAGGCGGAGAGACCAGAGAATTCAGCACATACAGGAAATGTACGGAATACAAGCAATATAGGAAACACAGGGAATATTAGAAATACGGTGGATGCGGGGAAGGAGAAGGACGTGTGATGAAAGCGAGAGAAAAATTATTTGTGGCGGTGTATGTGCTGTTTCTCGTCGTTCTGTATCTGCTTTCTTCGACGGATCTGATTATCAAGGAACGAAGGCAGGAGATCTGCCCGATCTCGATTGTCGCAGACACGACGAGCGACGAGTACTATGTCAATTTTAAGAAAGGCATGGATCAGGCGGGAATCGAATTCCACGCCGATGTGCGTTTCGTCACCCTCTATGAGGAAAATCAGACGGATCAGCAGATTGATCTGCTGATGAGGGAGCAGCAGGACGGGGCGAGAGTGCTGATCTCTGTGGCAGTCGATGAGACGAGTCTGGAAAATGCACTTGCAGACAAGCAGATTTCCGTGCCGATTGTCGTGATCGGGACAGAACTTCCGATGGATAAGGTGTCGGCGGTGGTGATGACAGACACGTATGAGATGGGAAAGACACTTGCCAGGAAGGCGATTGAGGAAAATGAGCCGGATGTGAGGTTCTATGTATTTGGAGGAGAAAAAGAAAATTCAAAGGTTAGACGGTTTTACGATGGCATTTCTTCCGCGCTTGAGAAGGAGGGGCGGACAGCGATTCGGATCAGTGATCCGGGAGAAGGGGAGAACTTTCGGAGCACGATCGAGTCACTTGTTTATCCGGAGAGCGGGACGGCAGTGATTCTTGCGCTTGATCCGAAGAGTTTGGAGATGACAGCGGATATTCTTGCAGGAAGCAGTGTTTACCAGACGTATGTGAAGGGGCTTTACGGCAGGGGCACAACGGTGAAAATCTTAAATGAGCTGGATAAGGGGATTATTCGCGGAGTCTGTGTCACGGATGAGTTCAGTCTCGGATATCTGAGTGTCCGGCAGGCAGTTGCAGTGGCGAAGAATCAGACGGTGCAGGACCCGATTGTTCTACCAAATTACTATATAGAGAAAGAGGATCTGCGAAATCCGAAGTATGAAAAAATGCTCTATCCGATTGAGTAGTGGATTTTCCATAATATTCATCTAGAGTGATAGGAGTTTTTGGGTGGGGAGAAAAGGGAGGAGATGCAAGATGATGGGATGGACAAAAAGAGAGGAAAGAAGTGGTCTTGGAAAAAGTGGTCTTGGAAGAAGGACTTCCAGACGAAGCGTTTCTGGAGCATGTATTTCTGGGAAGTTTGTTTCTGGACTGCTTGTTTTTGGAGTGCTTGTTTCCGGGCTGTTTCTTTCCGGGTGCACGCCGTCAAATCAGAGGGCGGAGCAGAAGAAATCGATCAGGATCGGGGTCAGTCTTTATCGGGCAGAGGATACGTTTATCAACAATCTGCGGAGCGAGCTTGAGGAGAGTGCCAAGTCCTATGAGCAGGAAAATGGAATC
Source organism: Brotaphodocola catenula (assembly GCA_020686985.1). Lineage (GTDB taxonomy): Bacteria > Bacillota > Clostridia > Lachnospirales > Lachnospiraceae > Brotaphodocola > Brotaphodocola catenula. The sequence goes on along the minus strand of JAJEPU010000036.1, from coordinate 6,128 downwards.
AAGGTCACGCTTGACATCCAGTCTGCAAAGGGAAATCAGAACACGCAGAATAATCAGGTCGAGCGTTTTCTTTCGCTTGGCTGTGATGTGCTTGTGATTAATCCGGTTGATCGGACTTCGGCATCGTCGATCATTGACAAGGCGATGACGGCGGGCGTTCCGACGATTTTTTTCAACCGTCAGCCGGTGGAGGAGGATATGAACCGCTGGGATCAGCTCTACTACGTCGGTGCAGACGCAAAGGAAAGCGCTGTGCTTGAGGGGCAGATCGTCACGGATCAGTACAAGAAAGATCCGGCGAGCATTGACCGAAACGGGGACGGCGTTGTCCGCTATGTGCTTCTCGAGGGCGAGAGCAGTCATCAGGATTCGCTGATTCGGACCGAGTGGTCGATTCAGACGCTCAAGGACGCGGGTGTTCCGATCGAGAAAGTGATAGGTGGAATTGCAAACTGGGAGCGCAGTCAGGCATCCGCACTGATGGAGCAGTGGCTTGAGCAATATCCGGGGGAGATTGAGCTTGTGGTCAGCAACAATGACGATATGGCGCTTGGAGCGATTGACGCGATCGACCGCGCTGGGGTGTACGGGATCACCGTTGTCGGAATCGATGCGACGACAGCGGGGCTTGATGCGGTGCATGCAGGGAAAATGCTCGGCACTGTCTCTTCGGATAAGAAGGAGTATGCAGGAGCGATCATGAAGATTGCGACGGCAAAAGCACTCGGCGAGGAGATTCCGGAGAATATGGAATTGGAAAATGGTAAATATTACTGGAGCAAACAGAGAATTTTTACCGAAAAATAGTAAAAAAGATGACAAATCGAAAAAAATCCATAAAATCGAAAAGAAAATCTTATAGAAAAATACAAAGCGCAGGGCTATAATATAGGTGTCGATGGGACAAAGTAAACAAAATTCGACAATGATTTCATGTATGTAGAGGGAGGATTTACACTATGAGATTAACGAAGAAAGTAACAGCAATGGCTATGGCATCTGCAATGATTCTGTCCATGACAGCATGTGGAGGTTCCACTTCCAGCAGTGCAACTACCGCAGCACCGACCGAGGCAGCAAAGACTGAGGCAGCAGCAACCGAGGCAGCAAGCACCGCTGAGGCAGTAAAGGAAGCTGCAGGTGATGTTGATCTTTCTGATAAGAAAGTCGGCATCAGCATTTATAAATTCGATGATAACTTCATGACTCTGTACAGAACCGAGTTACAGCGTTACCTGACCGAGGATCTTGGATTCAAGGCTGAGAACGTTGTTATCCAGGATGGTAAGGGCGATCAGGCAGAGCAGACCAACCAGATTCAGAACTTCATCACCCAGAAGTACGACGTTCTGATCCTGAACCTGGTACAGGCTTCTTCCGCACCGGAGATCACCGATATGTGTAAGGAGGCTGGAATCCCGGTTGTATTCATCAACCGTGAGCCGGATGAGGCTGAGGAGACCAGATGGAAAGATGAGAAGATCCCGGCTACTTATGTAGGTTGTGACGCTAGACAGTCCGGTACCTATCAGGGTCAGGAAATCTACGAGACCGAGAATAAGGGCGATATCAACGGAGATGGCAAGGTTTCTTACATCATGATTCAGGGTGACCCGGAGAACGTAGATGCTCAGTACAGAACCGAGTTCTCTGTAAAGGCTCTGACCGATGAGGGCATGGAGGTTGAGGAGCTGTTAAAACAGCGTGGTGACTGGGATCAGGCAAAGGCTCAGCAGATCGCACAGGATGCTTTAAACCAGTACGGCGATAAGATCGAGGTTATCTTCTGTAATAACGATGCAATGGCACTTGGTGCTTTACAGGCAATCGAGGCAGCTGGACGTACCGTAAACGAGGATATTTATCTGGTAGGTGTTGATGCTCTGACCGAGGCTGTTCAGAACGTTATCGATGGCAAGCAGACCGGTACCGTATTCAACGATCACTTCTCTCAGGCTAAGATGGCTGCTGATTGTGCAGTAGGCTACTTGAAGGGTGAGGATGTTGATCCGGTGAACATGGTTGACTACATCAAGGTTACCCAGGACAACGCTCAGGAGATTCTGGACAAGCTGAAATAAATTAGAACCTCTTTGAAAGACAGGAACCGGGTGTGTCCACGGACACACCCGATTTTTCTGAAATATGGCAGGAAGGAAAGGAGTTAAACGGGATGGCAGAACAGTACAGACTGGAAATGGTTGGAGTGAGCAAGTCCTTCCCTGGCGTTAAGGCTCTGGACGGAATCAGCTTGAAAGTGCGTCCCGGAACCGTTCACGCTCTGATGGGAGAGAACGGAGCAGGAAAATCAACTCTGATGAAATGTCTTTTCGGCATCTACAAGATGGATGAGGGAAAGGTATTTATTGATGGAGAGCAGGTCAACATTGCAAACCCGGATGAGGCACTCAAGAAAGGTCTTGCGATGGTGCATCAGGAGCTTCAGCCGATTCCGGATCGTTCCATTGCAGAGAATATGTATCTGGGAAGATACCCGATGAAGGGCGTGGGTCCGCTTCGGATGATTAATCACAAAAAGATGAATGAGGAAGCCGAGAAATGGCTGAGAAATGTAAAGATGGATTTTGATCCGAAGATGAAACTCGGAACACTCTCCATCGGTCAGATGCAGTCGGTTGAGATCGCAAAGGCGGTCAGCCAGAATGCAAAACTCGTAATTCTTGATGAGCCGACCTCTTCGCTGACGGATAATGAGGTTGAGGCGCTGTTCCGAATCATCCGTGATCTGAAATCGAGAGGTGTTTCGATGATCTACATCAGTCACAAGATGGCAGAGCTTCGTCAGATCTCCGATGACATCACGATCATGCGAGATGGAACGTATGTCGGTTCGTGGAAGATGGCAGATATTTCTGATGATGAGATCGTAAAGCAGATGGTAGGTCGTGAGCTGACGAATGTTTACCCGCCGAAGGAGGATTACCGAACGAATGAGACCGTTCTGAAGGTTGAGCACCTGTGCAGTATTCATGAGCGCTCGTTCCAGGATTGCTCGTTTGAACTGAAACGCGGTGAGATCCTTGGATTTGGTGGACTTGTCGGTGCACAGCGTACCGAGATGATGGAGGCGATCTTCGGAATGCGCCACGTCGCAAGCGGTAAGATCGAAGTTCTCGGCAAGGAAGTGACGATCAAGCGTCCGGAAGATGCGATCGATGATTCGATCGGAATGATCACGGAGGACCGTCGAGGAACCGGTATTCTCGGATGTTTGAGCATCAATGATAACACTGCGATTGCTTCTTATAAACACTATACGAACGCTGGCGTGATTGACCAGAAAAAAGTCGATGCAGTTGTACAGGACAGCATCAAGAAGCTGAATATCAAAACTCCGAGTGGTAAGACCCTGATTCAGTCGCTTTCAGGTGGTAACCAGCAGAAGGTAATCATCGCCCGCTGGCTGGCAAACAACCCGGATATCCTGATCATGGACGAGCCTACGCGAGGAATCGATGTAGGTGCAAAATATGAGATTTATCAGATCATGATCGATCTGGTAAAACAGGGCAAGTCCATCATCATGATTTCGTCCGAGATGCCTGAGCTAATCGGTATGTCGAACCGTATCATTGTTATGTGTAACGGTCACATCACCGGAGAGCTTGAGGGCGAAGAGGCAACTCAGGAGCAGATCATGGCGTGTGCAACGCAGTTTGATCTTCGTGGAAAATCAGCCGAAAAATAATCCAGTCAGGAGGGTTCAATCATGACAGCAAAAAAATTTAATGCGAAAGATTTCCTTATCAATAACGGAATCATTGTTGTGCTGGTATTGCTGGCACTCTACACCGGCATCATGCAGCCGACATTCTTCTCACCGAGTAACATCAAAAACGTATGCTTAAACGTGGCACCGCGATTCATCATCGCATGTGGCGTTTCCGGATGTTTGATCACAAAAGGTACTGATCTGTCCGCTGGACGTATGGTAGGTCTGGCAGCCTGTATCGCAGGTACTCTGCTTCAGAAGGCAGATTACAGTGGTAAGTTCTTCCCGAACCTTCCGTTCTTCGGAATCTGGTGGGTACTGGCAGTTCTTCTGATCTGCGTAGCAGTTTGCTGTGTATTTGGTGCAATTAATGGTCTTGTCGTTTCTTACCTTCAGGTTCCGGCATTCATCGGCACTCTGGGTATGCAGTTGATCGTTTATGGTGTCTGCCTTGTTTACACGAACGCAACCCCGATCGGTGGTTATCGTCCGGCTTACACTGAGGTTGCAAAGGGACAGCTCTTTGGTGTCATCCCGTATCTGTTCATCATCGCACTGGCAGTTGGTCTTGCAATGTGGTTCGTTTACAACAAGATGCCTCATGGTAAATATATGTACGCAATCGGTGGTAACGAGCAGGCAGCAGAGGTTGCCGGTGTTAACACGAAGAAGACAAAGATCCTCATCTACATCACCGCAGCAGCTTGCTATGCACTGGGTGGTTTCCTTGTAGGTGCAAAGTCCGGTGGTTCTTCCGTAAACATGGGTTACGGCTGGGAGCTTGAGGCAATCGCAGCATGTACAATCGGTGGTGTATCTGTAAACGGTGGTATCGGTAAGATCTCCGGCGTTCTGATCGGCGTTCTGGTATTCGAGATCTTAAAGACCTGCTTACAGTATCTGGGCGTAGATACAAACTACCAGTACATTGCACAGGGTATCGTTATCGTCGTTGCAATCGCTCTGGATATCAGAAAGTACATTGCAAAGAAATAAGCGAGAAATCGAGAGGGTTTCGATACGTCGTTTGTGTTACATAAAAGTATATTGATTTTTTTCATAAAGCATTTCGGTCTGAGAGGGCTGGAATGCTTTATGTTTATATTCTTATTCAGATATGGTTTTGGCGAGTTTGATGATGTTGATAATGAAAGATAGAGAAAGATAAAGAACGAAATAAAACGGAAGGTGAAAGATATGGCAGAAAAAGAACAGGAACTAAAGATGACGGAGATGTCGGAGTTGGAACGGGAAAATCAGCGACTCAGAGAAGAAAATCAGCGCTTAAAAGAGTATCGCGCGTCTCTCCCGCCGAAGGAACGACTTTATGATCGGATTCCGCTGACTGTAAAACAACTGGATATGATTATCGCGGGACTTGTGATTTTGTTTTTAGTCGTTTGCGTGATGGGGATGATGCACCACTAGGTGCTGTTTTTCAGTTTCCAATTATAAATATAGGGAGCTCCTCCGATGGAATAAGTCGTGCAAACTTGTTCTCACATTGTTGGACTAGGTTCACCAGATTAAATAAAGAAGTTTATTTTTTATATGATAGGAAATTGCGTCCTATCATACAAAAATGCTCCGCAAGGGTGCAAAGCGCCAGTGGCGCTTGTTATGCACCGACCGCAGTGGAACGAAGATGCGCACTCGGCGCAGGGATGTGCCAAGGCATATTCTTTTTTATAGTCCCTTGCTCAATTTACTGTTCTGATATTCTCCAGTGAAAGTTACATCTCTGCCAAACCATGCAGGCGGAGTGAAGGCGAGGGCTTCTTCTTCTGTTTGAAATTCTACTTCTGCAAGAATCAGTCCCTGATAATCTCTCTCAAAAATATCAAGCTCAATTGTAAGAGCAGTTCCCTCGATAGGAATACGGTATCTGCGTTTGCAGAGGATAATTCCGTCTGCTTTTTCGAGAAGATGCAGGTAGGCAGTTTCATTCAAAGGCAGATTGTATTCCTCGCGTGAGAGAAGACCATGGGATTTGTAGGTCATGTAATATTCATCTCCATCACGGCGAACACGAACGACAGGATCGGTGCAGAGATAGGCCTGTTCAATCATCCGTGAAGGAAATTTTTCGTATCCTTCGGGGAGTGTTTCAATCTTATATTTTCTCTCAATTTCCATAATGATTCCCCATTCTTAAAAATATAATGTATTGTTTTGGTTTATTTTGTTAGCGGTTGTATTTTTTACCCTACTATGCAATGAAATTAAAAATGCTACAAATAGTATAGCAGATTTTTGATAAATTGTTTATAAAAATATAATGTTAATAAATAAGATTAAAAATGTAAGTAACATTAATAATTAACCTGAATTATTCACAGCAAAGCCGTGAGTGTGGCTGAAAGCCACATAGTTACTGTATTTTAATTGCATATTG
>JAJEPU010000035.1 GCA_020686985.1 Brotaphodocola catenula | reverse complement strand
CCGATTTCGATCCCATTTTGACATAAAGCAGGGCTACCGCCCAGCAAAAATATTTGCTAATGCGACAGCCCCTTTTTTATATAATATCTTATTTCTCAATCTCGAGAGCAGGGATCTCCTTTACTCCGATCGAACCCTGGTAGGTAACCTTTACGGTATCGCCATCCTTGTAATCGTCAAAGCTCAAGCTGTCAGAAACGAAGGTGAAGAAGTCACCGCCATCTGCCTCGAGAACAATGCTCTTTCCATCCTCGCCGATCTGAGCAACTTTTCCGGTGAAGACGTTCAGCTCTGCCTCCGGGGTATCGTAGGAGTCTTCCATGACGATCTTGACTGCCATCGGCTCGTCATCGAGGTCGCCAAGGTAGGTAACCTTTGCATTCTTGTCAACAGTGATGCCGTCCTTTGCAACGACGTAAGCGTTTGCCTTGTTCATGCTGTACTGCTCGCCGTCAACCTCAAGTGTCAGGGTTGCGTTGGCTGCATCAACAACCTTTCCCTCTACGGTCGGATCGGAATCAGTGTTAGCCTCAGTTGCGGACTCGGTAACGGTAACAGCGAGTGCCGGAACTGGATCTTCCTCAGAACCCTCCGGGAAGATAACCTCTACCTGATCGCCAACTGCGAACGGGAAATCTTTGGTGATCTCAGCCTTGGAGGTATCATAATTCTTCTCTGTGTCATCATCAATGTTCTTGACAGTCAGAATGTCGCCATCGATCTTGGTGATCTTACCGTTGATGGAATCCTCATCGATGTCCTCGGTTTCTGCTTCCGTGGTCTCAGCCTCCGTGGTGGTCTCTACGGCAGTTGTCGTCTCCGGTGTATCCTGCTTCTTAGAACATGCGGTCATACCGATCGCCATAACAGCAACAGCTACAAATAATAATTTTTTCTTCATAACAATTCTCCTCTTTTTCAACGTTTTTCAATTTTTGAGTTTCCTAGTTTTTGAAAAGTGTCTTTGAAAAATTTCCTTTCGGATGCTTCTGAGTTTACTACATTGGACGCAAAAATGCTATTGATTTTTTATTAAATTTTATTAGGAAGTATGAAAGTTTTCCTAAATTTTCAGAGAATGCAGGAAAACAAGAGGAGGGACAAACAGGAAAAATAGAGAGTTTATAGAGAGGGAGTTATATCTGACATTGATAAAGGGTATTTGACGGGCAGAAAAAAACATATTATGATAAAAAACAAGTAAATTTTTGTCATTGTCTATGTATCTATGGAAAAGATTGTGACAAAGGACTGAACCGCCGGAGCAGGGAGGATTGGCGGAAACCGCGAAAAAAAGAAAAATGGGAGATCGCGGAAAAAGAGCGTGAAAGAGGAATGTAGAAAGAGAAGGGTAAGAAGAGAACAGTAAAAAGAAAAAGGTGGAAAGAGGAGGAAAGGGAAACATGGATCTTGATTTTTCGGGACTGTTTGCGATGCAGGGAATGTTATTCCTGATTATGGTTCTCGGTCTGGTCTTAAAGAAGAGAGGGATGATTAAAAAAGGGGGCAAGGAACTTCTGACAGATTTAGTCATCAACGTGACGCTTCCGGCATCGATTCTCAAGTCGTTTCAGATGGAGTTTAACCACCAGATTCTGATCAGCTGTATGGTGATTGCGATCGTGGCGGTTTTGATTCAGGTGGGAAGCTATTTCCTTGGAATGGTGCTGTATCCGGGATTTTCGGATGACCGCAGGAAGGTTCTCCAGTATGCGACAATCTGTTCAAATGCGGGAATTCTCGGCAATCCGATTGCAGAGGGAATCTTTGGGGGACTTGGACTCCTGTATGCTTCGATCTATGTGATCCCGCAACGAGTTTTCATGTGGTCGGTCGGCCTGACTTACTTTACGGAGGCACCGGACAAGAAGACTCTCGTGAAGAAAGTGGCGACACACCCGTGTATCGTTACGGTTGTGATCGGCTTTATTATAATGGTTACACAGATCCAGCTTCCGCTGTTTCTGACACAGACGATCAAGAGTGTCGCAGGTGCGAACACGTTTCTTGCAATGATGCTTGTCGGAACGATTCTTGCTGATGTCCCGCTCAAAACTCTTCCGGAGAAGGCTACTTTGTATTACTGTTTTGTGCGCCTGATCTTTATTCCGTTTCTCGTCTTTGCGGGATGCAGACTGGGAGGTGTCGATGCCCTCGTGACCGGAGTTTCGGTGACTTTGTCCGGAATGCCCGCTGCAAGCGTAACCGCGGTTATGGCATCGAAATACGGAAAAGATGAGATCTTTGCGACAAAATGTGTTGTGCTCTCAACGATTCTCTCGATAATTACGGTTCCGATCTGGTGCGTTTTTCTGAACTAATTATCTGCAAGATCTGCAAGAATGGATAAAAGATAACAGAAAGTGAAAGAATTTTGAGACAGGAGATATGGGCTGAATGGACAAATTAAAGAAGATAGGGATTATTATGATCACGATGTTCAAGATCGGTGCCTTCACATTTGGAGGTGGATGGAGTATCATTGCGCAGATGCAGAATGAGTTCGTGGACCGGAGGGGTTGGATGAGTGAGGAGCAGATCGTCGATTACATGTCACTTGCAAAATCTTTTCCGGGAATCATGATCATCAATATGTCCGTGTTCTGTGGATATGCGATGGCGGGGACACTGGGCGCAATTTCGGCGGCAGCTGCACTCTCGGCTCCGGCACTGATTGCGATTGCCGTCGTGACGTATTTTTATGCGTCTTTGAGGGACAATTATTATGTAGCAAAGATTTTAAATGGAGTTCGCAGTGTGGTAGTACCGATCATCATCAGTGCCTCCCTACGCTTAAAAGATACGGCAATGAAGGGGAAATCGGCGCTTGTGATTCTGCTGCTCTCTTTTTTGATCTGTGTGTTCACGGATTTCAACAAGGCGCTGATCGTCGCAGCTGCTCTGGCAGTTGGACTTTTTATTTGGAGAGGAGAGGTGGATGATGATTTATCTTAGATTGTTTCTCTCTTTTATGAAAATTGGATTTTGCAGTTTTGGCGGAATGACGATGATTCCGGTCATCAATGATGAGGTTTTGCGCTATGGCTGGATGACGCCGTCAGAGGTCATGGATATTGTCGCAGTCGCAGAGATGACGCCGGGATCGCTCGGAATCAACTGTGCGACCTTTGTAGGACTGCGAACCGCAGGGCTTCTCGGCTCGATGGTGGCAAGTCTTGGTGTGATGATGCCGTCGCTGACGCTTTCTTTGCTCGCGGCGCAGTTTATTTTCCGATTAAAGGGAAACCCGTGGCTGGAGAGTGCAATGCGGGGCGTTCGTCCGGCGAGTCTTGGGATGCTGGTGGCAGCGGGAGTGACGCTTGCGATCTCGACGTTTTTGCCGGAGACGGGACTTACGGGAAACTTTTCGATCTCCTGGAACCTCGTGTTGATTGCCGTGATCGCGGGATATTTTTTAATGAAACGAAAGTGGTCGATCCCGAAAACGATTCTGCTCTCAGCGATTCTCGGACTTTTGATTGGGTAAATACTTGCCAATAGCTGCCAGAAAACTGGAAACAATGATTGTAATACTGTAATATTCCGTAACAAAAAAATCACATTTTTTTAAAATCTTCACCTCGTAAAGAGAGCAGGATTATGCTATACTAAAAAACGAAATCCATTTGAGGAGAAGAGGAATGTCAGAAGAAAATAACAGGAATTATGAAGATACAGAGATCCGTGATGAGAAACAGGAGCTTGGCGCTCAGGAGAAAATGAGTGTCGATGATAGAAATCAGGACAGTTTCAGAGACCAGAATGAGACAAGTGGCGATCGCGAGGATCAGATGGAAGGCGATAGCCGTCGTGACAGTGACAATGGAAACGAGCGAGAACCAGAGTTTGACATCGTGGAACATCTAGATCAACATCGTGGTGAGAATCAGAACGTGGAAAGCGTGGAGGGCGCAGATCAGGCGGATCGTGGCAGACACACCCGGATCTTAGAGCGGGTGCGCGAGGAAAAGCGCAGAAGACAGGAACGGCAGAAATGGAGAAAACTTGCTGTGACCGCAGGCGCAGTGATTCTTCTTGTCGGAGGCGTGGCAACGGCTTCGTATCTGTCCGCAGATAAGACCGAGCAGACTGCTCAGACGGGAAGAATGGCGCAGGCAGATGAGAAGGCGCGTGCCGAGGAGGAATCCCGTAAGGCAGAGGAAGAGGCAAAGGCGAGAGAGGAGGAGCAGAAGGCAAAGCAGGAGGTTGTGGACTCCTACACCAATCTCGGTCTTGTGCAGGTTTCCGGCTACTTGAATGTGCGAAGAAATCCGGGGCAGGATGCGGATATTATCGGAAAACTTCAGGAGAACAGTGCGTGTGAGATCATCGGAACAGAGGGCGAGTGGTATCACATCACATCCGGTGAGGTTGAGGGATATGTGCACAGCCAGTATATTCTGACCGGCGAGGAGGCAAAGCAGAAGGCGGTCGAGTATGTGACAAAGATGGCGATCATCAACACGGAGGAGAACAGCCTGAATATTCGCTCGACTCCGGATTCCTCAAGCTATGAGAATGTGGTCGGGCAGGCACTTAAGGATGAGCGTTATCCGGTGATCGGTGAGACGGACGGCTGGGTGCAGATCAAGGAGGGATATGTCTCCGCCGACTATGTGGTTGTGAAGTATGCACTCAATGAAGCGCGAAAGATGGATATGAGGGAGATGGTGCTCAACCAGTACGACAACATCGTGATCTCGAAGGTAGATAACTACTTAAATATCCGTTCTGAGCCGACGACGGACCCGGGAAATGGAAATGTGATTGGAAAGATGACAAGCCGGGCAGCGGGAGAGATTCTTGAGACACTTGACGGTTGGTACAAGATCAAGTCTGGTCAGATCACCGGATATATCTCAGCTGATCCGCAGTATGTCGCAGTCGGTCAGGAGGCAAAAGACCTTGCGCTTGAGTCGGCATCGCTGATGGCAATCGTCAACACCGATAAGCTCAATGTCCGTTCAGAGCCGTCGACCGATTCCAAGATCTGGACCCAGATCTCAAAGGAGGAGCGATACAACGTTGTCTCCCAGCTTGATGGTTGGGTGCAGATTGAACTTGACGGCGGAGACAGCGAGGAGGGCGGATCGGATGACCGCGCCTATATCTCGACGCGTGACAATAACGTCGATGTGCGCTATGCGCTCTCAGAGGCAATCAAATTCTCTCCGCTTGAGGAAAAGTCGAATGAGCAGGCGTCTCTGCGGACTCAGACGGTCAACTATGCGCTGAAGTTTGTAGGTGGAAGATATGTGTGGGGGGGAACGAACCCGAACACGGGAGCGGACTGCTCCGGATTTGTGCAGTATGTGATGAGAAATGTCGCAGGAGTTAGTCTTCCTCGTACCTCAAGAGAGCAGGCAAATACAGGTACAGCGATCAAGTCGAGCGAGATGAGACCGGGAGATCTGATCTTTTATGCCAATAAGAGCGGAACGGTGAATCATGTCGCCATGTACATCGGAAATGGTCAGATCGTTCATGCTGCAAGCCGCAGAAGTGGAATCAAGATTTCAACATGGAATTACCGGACACCGAAGACGATCCGCCGTGTCCTTCCGTAAAAAGAGTTTCGTGTTGGTTGCGGTAGGTTATGGTCAGGAAGATTAACTGAAGTGACAGATTTACAAATTGACTGTTTGAGTGTTCAACCGGTTACCAGATAAAAACGGAGTCTCCGTCAGGGAAGACTCCGTTTTTTATATTAGAATCAATTTTTCAGTTTTTCAGCAATTTTTCCTGTGATCGGGTAAAAGACTGTTCGATCTCTGTCAGCATCGTGATAAAATCGCGCATGTATTTTGTGAGGTAGCGGTCTTTCCGGTGGCAGATGTAGAAGTTGCGGTTGTTTTCAATTCCCTTGATCGGATAGGTGACGCAGTGTGGCAGAAGTTCCGGAGACATGTCGATGTAGTTCTCCGGGCAGATCATCACGGCGTCACAGGCAATCGCAGTGCGCTTGGCGACTTCGATGCTGATCGTCTCAAACAGGATCTTTGGCTGGATGTCCTTCTGGACAAAGAGGCGATCCTGGGTATTGCGGACACTGTGTCCGGTTTTGATATTGATAAAAGTCTCATTCTTTGCTTCTGAGATGTCAATCGGAGTTCCGGTAGGAATTCTCTTTGCAATCGAGGAATTCTTGCTGGTAAGAAGTACCAGTTCTTCGGGCTCTACAAATATATATTCCAGTTCCTCGTGTTTCGGATAGGTATTCAGACAGGCGAGGTCAATGCTTCCCTCAAGGACGAGAGACTCTGTGGTTGCCGATCCGTGTTCCTGAATGTCAAGGTCGACAAATGGATATTTCTGCTTGAATGGCGGAACAATCAGCGGGAGTACCTGCATGGCGCGCTGAACAGGGATGCCGAGGCGGATTGTGCCGTGATCCTCGTGGTTAATCTCATCGATCTCTTTCTGGAGATTGTTGTTGATTGTGAGAATCTGTTTTGCCGCTTCGATGTACTTCTGTCCGGCGTAAGTCAGGGTGATGGGGTCGGTGCTCCGGTTGAAAATCGGAGTTCCGAGATTCGTCTCCACGAGTTTGATCATCTGGCTCAGAGACGGCTGAGAAATATAAAGCTTCTTGGCCGCTGCAGTGATGCTTCCCTCTTGCAGAACGGTCAGCATATAATGTGCATGTTTAATATTCATAAAACCCTCCTGTCTGTTTCTGTGCGATATGCAGTCTGATTTCCAATTTCACTCTCTGTTTTGTTTTTATTTTTCTTTTATGCTTTGAGATTGCAAAAACAAAAATCTCCCTCCCCTAAGATACCACATTGTCAAAAAAAAATCAATCAAAAGCAATAGCTGACTACCTATATACTTTAGAGGGAAATATAGGAAACATCTTATAATTATTATAAGAATATATGTATTTGAACAAATGTATGGGAAGTGATACACTAATTTTAGTGAATTTGACGGAGCGATCGAAAATGAGAATTTGGCGACAAGAACCGAAAAACGAGGCTCACGTCATTTCGTAAGCAATACACTAACACAGCAGTATGAAGGAGGAAAACATGGAAGTTAAGAAAGCAGCAGTAGCTGGTACTCTTGAGTCCAGCGATGCCCAGGTAACCGTAGAGCCGGGCAATGGAAGCATTGAACTTTCCATTGAGAGCAGTGTAATTCACCAGTTTGGCAAGCAGATCCGCAAGACCGTTTTAGAGACCTTAGATCGTTTGGATGTTAAGGATGCAAAGGTAAACGTAGTCGATAAGGGAGCTTTGGACTGCACCTTAAAGGCACGCGTGGAGTGCGCTGTGTATCGTTCCAATGATATTACCGAGAATCTTCCGTGGGGAGGTGTAATCAAATGATTCATCCGAATAAAAAAAGACTGAGACGTTCCATGATGTTCTTAAACTGCCAGAAGCCGGGTCTGATCAAAGATCCTTACATCTATAAGCCGGATTCCATCATGCTGGATCTGGAGGATGCTGTTGCAGAGAACCAGAAAGATGCTGCAAGATACTCCCTGTATCATGCACTTCAGGAGATTGATTATCGCGGAGTAGAGCGTGTTGTTCGTATCAATGGACTGGACACCCCGCACTGGAAAGAAGATATCCGTGTCTGCGTAGCAGGCGGAGCTGATACGATCCGTATCGCAAAGACTGAGACTGCTCAGGATGTACATACCGTTGAGGAGCATGTACTTGCAGCAGAGCGTGAGTTTGGTCGTCCGGAGGGTTCCACTCTGCTGATGGCAGCACTTGAGTCCTGTAAGGGCGTGTTAAATGCCCTTGAGGTATGTAAGTCTTCCGAGCGTCTGATCGGTATCGCACTGTCCGGCGGAGATTACACCAAGGATCTTCAGACTGTAATCACCGGAACTGGTGTAGAGCTTCAGGGTGCAAGACAGCAGATGATCATCGCAGCGCGTGCAGCTGGTGTACAGTGCTGGGATACCGTATTCACAAACCTGGATGCGATGGATGTATTTGAGAAAGAGTGTGAGATGATCAAGATGATGGGCTTTGACGGAAAGTCTCTTGTCAACCCGCGTCAGATCGCAGTAGTACATAAGGTATTTACCCCGACTCAGAAAGAGATCATCTTTGCAGAGAAGGTTGTCAAGGAGATTGATGACAAGAAAGCAAAGGGTATCGGCGTATTTACCGTAGACGGCAAGATGATCGATATCGCCTTCTACGATGGAGCAAAGAGAACAATCGCATTAGCGAAAGCATCAGGCGTATATGAGGGGGATCTGTAAGATGATTAATGCAGTAGGTAGAGAAATCCCGGAAGAGATTCTGAAGAAAACAGGCAAAGAGCCGTTCAAGGGCGCTTATGTATATGATAACTATGAGTACACCAAGGCAGCTCCGAAGGCAAGAACGATGATGGACCCGAAGAGAAGCAAGCTGGTTGAGAACATCCATGACGTTCTTGTAAAGTGCGGAATCAAGGATGGCATGACTATTTCCTTCCACCATCACTTCCGTGAGGGAGATTATGTTGTAAATATGGTAATGGAAGAGATTCACAACATGGGAATCAAGGGCATCACCATCTGCGCAAGCTCTCTTGGTAAGGCAAACGATCCGATCGTTCCGTACATCGAGGATGGCACCATCGTTGGCATCCAGTCTTCCGGTGTTCGTGGTAAGATCGGTGAGGCAATTTCCACTGGTAAGTTACAGGATTTAGCAATCATGCGTTCTCACGGTGGTCGTGTTCGTGCGATCGAATCCGGTGAGGTTCGCATCGACATCGCTTTTATCGGTGCTCCGACCTGTGATGAGTACGGTAACATGCGTGCAAACGGCGGAAAGAGCGACTGTGGCGTTCTGTCCTACGCAATGGTAGACGCACAGTATGCAGACAAGGTTGTCGCAATTACCGACTGCCTCGTTCCGTTCCCGAACATCCCGGCAAGCATCTCCATGATCAACGTCGACTATGTATGTGTAGTAGATGAGATCGGTAACCCGGCAAAGATCGCAACCGGCGCTGCGAAGCCAACCACCGATGTTCGTAAGATCATGATGGCTGATTACTGCACCCAGTTCGTAATCAACACTCCGTACTTCAAGAACGGATTCTCCTATCAGACTGGTGTCGGCGGAGCATCCATCGCATCCACGATCTCTCTTGGAAAGATCATGGAAGAGCGCGGAATCAAGATGGGACTTGGTCTTGGCGGTATCACCACCCCGATGTGTGACCTGCTTGCAAAGGGCCTGATCGACAAGATCGTGGATACTCAGGATTTTGATATGGGCGCAATCGAGTCCATCAAGAGCAACCCGAACCATATCGAGATCTCTGCTTCTGAGTACGCTGATCCGTTCAACAAGGGCGCATATGTAAACAAGCTGGATTTCGTTATCCTGGCTTCCCTTGAGGTCGATGTAAACTTCAACTGTAACGTAGTTGTTGGTTCTGACGGTATGATCACCGGAGCACAGGGCGGACATCCGGATACGGCTGCCGGCGCAAAGTGCACCATTGTAATCGCACCGCTTCTTCAGGGTAGAATCCCGGCAATCTGTACCAACGTTACAACTGTAACCACCCCGGGTGAGACCGTTGACGTTGTTATCACCGATTACGGTATTGCAATCAACCCGAGACGTCAGGATCTGATCGAGTGCATGAAGGGTGTAAACCTTCCGTTCTGCACCATTGAGGAACTGCGTGATAAGGCATATGCAATCGTAGGAGAGCCGGACCCGGTACAGTTTGGCGATCGTGTAGTCGGCATCATTGAGGGTCGTGATGGTACGATCATGGACGTTGTACATGAGATCAAGCAGTATGAGTTCAAAGACTGATAAATAAATGCCAGATATTTATGTTCAAAATTACGAACATAGACAATTTGGAAATCCGGAGACTTTACGGTCTCCGGATTTTTTTTTATAATAGTCAGTAGAAAAAACGTAATTGCATCCATTATAAAATATATGAGATGACAAAAAGGAGGAGAGTGATTCGCATGGGGGAAAAGAAGAGACCGCGACTCGTGACATTTGGAATGCCGTGGTGGCTGGCTGCCGGGCTGGCGCTCGTGGTGATTGTGTCAGCTTGGACGGGAGCATTGACGACGGATATGACGGGGTGTCTGGCGCTGATGCTTGCGATAGGATTTCTTTGTAATGAGGTCGGGGAGAGGATTCCGATCTGGAACAGCTATGTGGGTGGTGGTCTGGTATTTGCATTTCTTGTATCTGCAATTTTATTTACGTACAAGATTATTCCGCAGGAGTATGCAGAGAGCATGCAGTTTCTTGTGCTCGATGTGAATTTTCTGTCATTTTTCATTATTTTTCTGGTGACGGGCTCGATTTTGTCGCTTGATCGGAGATTACTTTTGCGCTCGTTTGCACGGTATCTGCCGACGATTTTTGGGGGAATTGTCGGGGCATCTCTGTTTGGAATTTTCGCGGGAATGCTCTACGGGGTGACACCGATGGATGTGATGGTGCGCTATGTGCTTCCGATTATGGGAGGCGGAAATGGAGCGGGAGCTGTGCCGCTGAGCCAAATTTATAAGAGTGCAACCGGACAGTCTGCATCCGGATATTATTCGTTTGCGCTCACGATCCTGACAATCGCAAATGTTTTTGCAATCTTTATGGGAGCACTTCTGAATCATCTTGGAAAACGTCTTCCGGAGTGGACGGGGGATGGAAAGACGCTTTTGCGAAGTGGAAATGGATATGTAAAGGAGGAAAAGAAGTCTGGTGTGTCAGCGCGAGATCTCGGTGGAGCATTCTTTTTGACACTGGGATTTTGTGCGCTGGGAAGACTTTTTGCCAATGTCATTGTGCCGAAGATTTTTGGAGTGGCGATCCATCCGCTCGCTTATATGGTGGTGTTTGTCGTGCTTGCGGCAGCACTCGGCATTGTGCCGGAGAATATTTGTGTTGCAGTGAAACGTCTCCAGGCATTCTTCGGAGGAAATCTGGTTCTTGTGATTATGGTTGGAATCGGAAGTGATACGAATTTTCTGGAGATGCTGGAGTTTTTGACGGTGAGGAATGTGGTGATTGCGATTGCAATTGTGCTCGGAGCGACAATCGGATCGGCGATTGTAGGGCAGATTGTCGGATTCTTCCCAATCGATGCGGCGATCACGGCAGGACTTTGCATGGCAAACCGTGGTGGAGCCGGTGATTTGGCAGTTCTTGGTGCATCGAAGAGAATGGGATTGATGGCATATGCACAGTTCTCATCGAGGTTTGGAGGCGCGATTGTGTTGATTATTGGAAGTGTGCTGTTTGGAAAGTGGCTGGGATGAGGGGTGAAATGCCCTTTTCAATTTGAAAAATGATAAATAGAAACAATTAGAAGTGTGTTAGTCATTAGCTCACTTAAAAATTAAAAAATGGGAGATTTGGAGCAGAGTTTTGCAATTATATTTATTATTCGTGATTCTTCCGTATTCATTGCTCCTCCGGCGAGTAAAGTCAGGCAAACTTGTTCTCACTCCGGATTCGGTCAGCGGAAGCGTCACTGGCGCTTCCTCGACATGCAGAGCAACGTAGCGGTGCATAAGGCTGTAAAATACACAGCCTAAGCACCGACGTCTCACACGGGTTTGCCTGCACTTTCTCGCACTCTGTGGCTTTAGGCTAACAGGTATTTAAGTCAATGCTTGCAGGAAATTAATACGTGTCTACTGAAATTAATATAACCTATTCGTATCGCATCTGGATCGGTATATTCAGGTGCGATATTTTTTCTCATTTTGTCATTCTACTTCATATTCGACCTGAACATAGGCAGTAATGCTTACTTGACCAGGCATTACACTTAGATCTTCTACGGAAGCGGAAGATTTCATGGAAGAACCGGCAGCTGCGGACTCATAAACCGAATAACGGGTTGACGGATTATAACCATTTTCTTCTGCATGAATGATACCGACAACCGATTTGTCATCAGCTTCAGCGATCGCGTCAGCTTTTGCTCTTGTATTTGCCATTGCACCCTTCAGAGCTTCCTGATAGCTGGCATCGTAATTGCTTGCAGAATAGCTGACGGAATCAATATCATTAATTCCAGCAGAGACGGACTGAGAAATAATTGTACCAGCCTGGTCAATTGGAATATCTGAGACAGTCAATGTGGTTGTCATCTCGTACCCAACGACATCTCCGTTGGAAGACTCCCAGTCACGGATAGGATTCAAACCATAGGCAGAAGTTTGGATGGAATTCTCATTGATGCCAAGTCCTTTTAACACCTCAAGGGTAGAGTTAACATCCGTGGTATTCTTTTGCTGACATTCAGACGGAGTCTCAGCTCTTGTATATACAGAATAACGAATCTCAGCGATATCCGGAGTGACTTTTACTTCCTCCTGACCGGAGACAGAAATACTGTTGCGTTCACTGGCGATATTTTCTACTTTTACTGTGTCTGGAAGTTGTACAGTGGAGCTACAACCACTGAGAATGAGTGTGGATGCCGTTGCTACGGCGATGAGATAATGTTTCATAAAATCCCTCCCTGAAATATAAAATTCGTTAAGATGCGCGAATAAAACATTCAATAAAAACTATTATTGGATAATATACAATTATTTTTCTAAATTTATTATAACAAAGAATCGATTTGAGAGTATTTCTTTTTTCTTACCGGATCGCTACTTTTTTCTTGCATTTTTTGAAAGAAGAAGGTATAGTAAACATATCAGGAAAAGTGATGTTAAGACAACCTTTATAACAATCTATTTTTATTTCTTATAGGCTCTTTTTAATCTGATTAATCAAATGTTTATATTTCATACTACTTATTAATATTCTTATTTGTTTCTTGTTTTTTATATTTTTAAATGGCAATAGTTCTTTATCATCTCATTTGAATTTCAAGGTAACAAATCTGGGAAATCAGTTTGTTTTTCTATAATCGAATCAAATATCAAAATATTAAAACCTCAAAATCTTAAAACGAAAGGAGTCGAATACCTATGTTTAAACGCGCATTCAGTGCAGGTCTACTCGGTGTAAATGGCTGTGTGATTCAGGTGGAAGCAGATGTGAGCGATGGTTTACCCGGATTCCATATGGTAGGATTTCTTGCTTCTGAAGTAAAAGAAGCAGAACAGCGAGTTCGCACTGCAATAAAGAATTCCGGTTTTACACTTCCACCGAAAAAAGTGACGATCAATCTCTCTCCGGCGAATCTACGAAAAGAGGGAACCGGATATGATTTCTCAATAGCGATCGCGGTGCTTTCTGCTCATGGAATTATAAAAAGTGAAATCTTAGAATCATCGGGTTTTCTTGGAGAGCTCGGACTCGATGGTTCCCTCAAACCTGTCCGTGGAGTGCTCTCAATGGTGCTTGCGATGGGAAAGACCGGAATAAGACGCTGTTTTCTGCCAGAAGAGAATGTACAGGAAGGACTTGCCGGTGAGGTGATGGAAATTGTTAAAGTCCAGACACTTGCGGAACTTGTGAGTCTTATCCGTGATCCAGATTCTATTGTGTATGAGAAAGCAGATGAGAATACATCCCAGCCTCCCATTTCCTACTCCGTAGATTTTTCGGAGGTAAATGGACAACTCTTGATGCGACGCGCGACCGAGGTGGCAGTTGCCGGTCGACATAATCTGCTTTATATCGGACCACCAGGAAGTGGAAAGAGCATGATGGCATCGAGAATTCCAACAATCATGCCGAAACTTTCGCGGGAGGAACAGATGGAGATTTCACAGATTTACAGCATATGCGGACTTTTGCCTCCGGGACAGGCACTGATGGGACTTCGCCCGTTTCGCGCCCCGCATCACACGATCACAGCTCAGGCATTGGCAGGAGGTGGAAGTCGTCCAAGACCCGGAGAGATCTCCCTGGCATCCCGTGGAGTGTTATTTCTCGATGAGCTTCCGGAGTTTCAGCGTCAGACGCTTGAAATTCTACGCCAGCCTCTTGAGGAGCATCGGGTAACCGTTGCAAGAATTTCTGGGAGTTTTGAATTCCCGGCACATTTTATGCTTGTTTCAGCGATGAATCCATGTCCATGTGGCTATTATCCTGATCGTAAACGGTGCAGGTGTTCAAAAATGCAGGTCAGACGGTATGCAGACCGAATTTCCAGACCGCTTTTAGACCGAATTGATATCTGCGTTGAGGCTTCTTCCGTCGCTTTCGAGGAAATCCGGACGAAACAGAAAAATGAGTCATCTGAGACAATCCGAAAACGGGTTGAGATGGCACGCAAAATTCAGAGAGCGCGTTTTGCAGACACTGGAATCTATTTTAACAGTGAGATGGGAGGCAGACAGATCGAGAGATTTTGTGAACTTGGAGCGACGGAAGAACAATTTTTGGAAAAGATTTACAAGAGATTGTCTTTAAGTGCGAGAGGCTGTCATAAAATTTTGAAGGTGGCAAGGACAATAGCAGATCTTGAACAGTCAGAGCAAATTTTGCAGAGCCATCTTGCAGAAGCAGTGAGTTACCGGGAGATTGAGGAAATTTACTGGGGAGGGCAGGGAGAACGAGAGAAACTTACAAACCAGAGTTTTTCCAAACAAGAGCACAAGAGCCAATTCACAGCGAAAAAATAGGTTCTGAATTTGACGAAACAGAAGAAGCAGGATTAGGAAAAAGATACAAACTAAAGGATACAAGAAAAAGATAACAGAAAACAGGGAAGGGAAATAAGCCATGGGAAAAGAATGCGAGAAAAAGAATGACAAGAAAGAGAAAAATGAAGCAGAGAAAATGAAAAATGAAGAAGAAAAGAAGGGGAAAGAGAAAAATAGAAAAGAAAAAAACGAGAATCCGGAGAAGGAGCGGGAGGTTCTTTACTGGCTGAGCAAACTGGTGATTTTGGGAGCCGTGTCGATCCGGAAGATTCAGGAACATTTTAGAAGTCTGGGTGCATTTTATGAGATGATGTTTGAGAGTGGTTTTAGCTTTGCGTGCACGAGCAAGGAAGGTGTTAATAATATAGAAGAAAAAAGTACAGTTGAGGCATTTCTGGAAAGAGAATGTCCATTTCTCTCAAAACGCCAGCAGATGGCAATCCTTTCTCACCGCGCAAACTACGAGACCTGCAAAGCGGAATTTGAGGAACTTTCCGAGCGAGGAATGCGCTTTGTGATTTGGTGTGACGAGGAATATCCAGAGAAACTTCGGGAAATCTATGACTATCCGATGGGCTTGTTTGTGAGAGGAAAATTGCCGGACCAGAATCATCCGGTCGTAGCAGTCGTCGGAGCACGAGGGTGTTCCGAATACGGGGAACAGCTTGCTGAGCGTTTTTCGATGACACTTGCCGAGAATGGAGTCCAGATTGTCAGTGGACTCGCCTCCGGAATCGATGGAGCGTCGCACCGGGGAGCTCTCCGGGCGGGAAAGCCGACATTTGGGGTACTTGGATGTGGGGTGAATATCTGCTATCCGTCGGAGAACTTTCGGATCTATGAGGAGATGGGGCGCACAGGTGGGATTCTCTCTGAGTTTGGTCCCGACACTCCGCCGAAAGCGATGAATTTCCCGATGAGAAATCGGATTATCAGTGGGATGGCGGATGCGATTGTCGTTGTGGAGGCGCGTGCAAGGAGCGGATCTCTGATCACAGCAGATCTTGGAATGGAACAGGGAAGGGAGATTTTTGCACTTCCGGGAAGAGTC
Organism: Brotaphodocola catenula; assembly: GCA_020686985.1. Taxonomy (GTDB): domain Bacteria; phylum Bacillota; class Clostridia; order Lachnospirales; family Lachnospiraceae; genus Brotaphodocola; species Brotaphodocola catenula. Next base: position 19,869 of record JAJEPU010000035.1, on the reverse strand, counting down.
ACCGATCACCTGAGTGAGGGGTGTAACCATCTGATCCAGCAGGGCGCACATTTGGTGACTTCGCCGGAAGATGTGCTGCAATTTCTCGGAGTAAAGTACCAAAAAAAGTTAATAATCCATGAAAAAAATGTAAATGGTCTTGCAAAGAAAGAAAAATTGGTGTATAGTTGCCTAGATTTCAAACCGAAACATCTGGATCAGATTGTGGCACAGACCGGTCTTGGCATCAGCGATTGTATGGGGATTTTGCTGGAACTGGAGCTGGGCGGATATGTGTTTCGATCTGCAAATCATTATTATGGAAAAAAGTCTGATATGTGGGAGAACGGATAGGAACTATGGCAAACAGTTTGGTTATCGTAGAGTCGCCTGCAAAGGTAAAAACAATCAAAAAATTTTTAGGATCAAATTATGTGGTGGATGCTTCAAACGGACATGTGCGGGATCTGCCAAAGAGTACGCTCGGTATTGATGTGGAGCATGACTATGAGCCGAAGTACATCACGATTCGAGGAAAGGGAGATATTCTGGCGAAACTGCGCAAGGAAGTCAAGAAGGCGGATAAGATTTATCTGGCAACCGACCCGGACCGTGAGGGAGAGGCAATCTCCTGGCATTTGACAAAGGCACTCAAGTTGGATGAGGCAAAAGACAAGAAGGTATATCGAATCAGTTTCAATGAGATCACGAAGAATGCAGTCAAGACATCCTTAAAGAATCCGCGTGCGATTGACATGGGACTTGTGGATGCTCAGCAGACGAGAAGAATTCTTGACCGTATGGTTGGATACACGATCAGCCCTCTGCTCTGGGCGAAGGTGAAGCGCGGACTGAGTGCGGGACGCGTGCAGTCTGTTGCACTTCGCATGATCTGTGATCGCGAGGATGAGATCTCGGCATTTATTCCAGAGGAGTACTGGAATCTTGAGGCGAAACTTCAGCAGGGCGGAAGCAAGAAGATCATGACAGCGAAGTTCCACGGAACGAAGCAGGAGAAGCTCGCAATCCATAGCAGAGAAGAGGCAGAGCGAATTGTGGCAGATCTTCAGGGCAAGAGCTTTATTGTGGAGGATATCCGAAAGGGTGAGCGCACAAAGAAACCGCCGATCCCGTTCACAACAAGTACGCTTCAGCAGGAAGCCTCCAAGGTGCTCAACTTCTCCACACAGAAGACGATGCGTTTGGCACAGCAACTTTATGAGGGCGTGGATGTGCAGGGACGCGGAACGATCGGTCTGATCACCTACCTGCGTACCGATTCCACCCGTATTGCGGATGAGGCGGATGCGATGGCGCGCGAGTATATTAACAGCAATTACGGAGAGAAGTATGTGCTCCAGAATGAGCAGGCGCGCAAGTCGAGCGCAAAGATTCAGGACGCACACGAGGCAATTCGTCCGACGGATATTACGCTGACTCCGGCGATGGCAAAGGAATCTCTCTCGAGAGATCAGTTCCGTCTCTATCAGCTGATCTGGAGACGATTTACGGCGAGCCGTATGCAATCGGCGATTTACGAGACGACATCTGTAAAGATCGGAGCAGGGGATTACCTGTTTACGATGTCAGCTTCCCGTCTCTCCTTTGATGGATTTATGACGGTCTATGTGCAGGAGGACGACACGGAGGCATCGAATACGCTGTCAGGAAAGCTCGAGAAGGGCGATGTGCTCACACTCTCTGCGCTTGAGCCGAGTCAGCACTTCACCCAGCCACCGGCACACTACACCGAGGCCTCTCTTGTAAAAGCGATGGAGGAGCAGGGAATCGGTCGTCCGAGCACCTATGCACCGACGATCACGACGATTCTTGCACGCCGTTATGTCACAAAGGAGAACAAGAACCTCTATGTGACCGAGCTTGGTGAGGCAGTAAACGGAATCATGAAGAAGTGTTTCCCAAGTATTGTGGATCTTCAGTTCACGGCAAACATGGAGCTTTTGCTTGATAAGGTTGCAGACAACACTGTAAAGTGGAAGACGATTGTGGAAAACTTCTACCCGGATCTCGATGAGGCAGTCAAGACGGCGGAGAAGACGCTCGAGTCCGTTAAGATTGCGGATGAGGTGACGGATGTGATCTGTGACGTCTGCGGACGCAACATGGTCATCAAGTATGGTCCTCATGGCAAGTTCCTCGCCTGCCCGGGCTTCCCGGATTGCCGGAACACGAAGCCGTATCTTGAGAAGATTGGTGTCAAGTGCCCGAAGTGCGGCGGAGAGGTCGTGGTCAAGAAGACGAAGAAGGGACGTCGCTACTATGGATGCGAGAATAATCCGGAGTGCGATTTCATGTCCTGGCAGAAGCCTTCCGACAAGAAGTGTCCGGAGTGTGGAAGCTACATGGTAGAAAAGGGAAATAACCTTCTTTGCTCGAATGAGCAGTGCGGATATCGCATGACTGTTGAGAAGAAACGTGAAGAAGAGACGCACGAAGAAAAGTAAGTAGTAATGTAGGAAGTCGTGAGTAGTAGCGTGAGTAGTAGATAGTAGGAAGCAATTTTTTGGATATTCAGCCACTCTGCTGAAAAATCGGATTGCAATTTCGCAAAAGGAATCGCAAACATTCGGCGGGGTGGCTGTTTTTGTGCGTTTTTTCAATCTGCACAAAGAACGATTACATTGAACTATTATAAAAAATAAGTAAATTAGAAAAATAATGAAAAAATTTCAAAAAACTCTTGTTATTATTTGTGTATCGTGCTAAGATTTAATCAGCAAATCGGTATCGTGGCAGAAATACAGATAATTGAGGAGGTTTTTTGAAATGAGCGTACAGCTTCTGGATAAAACTAGAAAAATCAACAAGTTATTGCATAATAATAACTCACACAAAGTCGTATTTAACGACATCTGCAAAGTGCTCAGCGAGATTTTGTCATCCAACATTCTGGTCATCAGCCGGAAGGGAAAAGTGCTCGGAGTAGGGCTCTGCCCGGGTGTGGATGAGATTGAGGAGCTGATTGAGGACCAGGTAGGCGGTTTCGTAGATCGCATGCTCAATGAGCGTCTGCTCAGCATTCTGTCCACAAAGGAGAATGTAAACCTTGCAACCCTCGGCTTTGCAGAGGAGAATGTCAAGAAATATCAGGCGATTATCACCCCGATCGATATTGCGGGAGAGCGCCTTGGAACTCTGTTTATCTACAAGTGTGACGAGCAGTATGACATCGATGACATTATTCTGAGCGAGTATGGCACAACCGTAGTTGGTCTGGAGATGATGCGTTCGGTCAACGAGGAGAATGCGGAGGAGACCAGAAAAATTCAGATCGTGAAGTCTGCGATCAGCACGCTGTCGTTCTCGGAGCTTGAGGCAATCACCCACATCTTTGAGGAGCTTGACGGAAATGAGGGTATCCTTGTTGCAAGTAAGATTGCAGACCGTGTCGGCATCACTCGTTCCGTGATTGTCAATGCGCTCCGCAAGTTTGAGAGTGCAGGCGTTATTGAGTCTCGTTCCTCCGGTATGAAGGGAACGTATATCAAAGTTCTGAACGATGTAGTCTTTGATGAGCTTAAGAATATCAAGGTTGCAAAGAATTAAGTAGGGTAAAACGCTAAGAAAATGAAATTATAAAAAAATAAAAAATAAGTACGATATAAGATAAGTAAGATAGGAAAATCCCATCACGGAAAAGTTCTGTGGTGGGATTTTTTTGCTTTATATCAAGGCTCTATGTTAATCGTTGGGGTATGGTTCCTTGAAACTTTTCCTAATAATAATTGACTTTAGACTTCATTTTCTTTGGATTCCACATATTCTCGCTTATCCGGGAGATCACCGCGAAGTGCACAGCGCGTCAGGTGTACATTTCGCAGAGGACTTTCCGGGAGACCGGTCAGCTCAATTCCGCGTTTGGCGTGAGCGCAGGTGACGTCGCAAAATGCAATATCTTCAAATACAGGAGCCTTGTCGGAAGCGGGAATGGAGGTGCTTGAGCCGTAATTCATGCTGATCTGAATGGCTTCCTCGTCGATCTGCTTCATGGTGATTCGCTCAAAACGCAGGTTTTTGACATATCCGCCCCGTCCACGCATGGATTTGACACGGATTCCGCGCTCGCTCTGCGTGATCTCGCAGTCGTGCACATGAATATTTTCGATTCCACCGGACATTCCGCTTCCGATCGCAACTGAGGCATGACCGCCGTTGAAATGGCAGTTGCGGATCTCGATGTTTCGGCAGAGGCGATTGACGCGCCAGCCATCCTCATTCAGACCGGAATTGATTGCGATGCAGTCGTCGCCGGTGGAGAAGGTGCAATCCTCGATCAGGACATTTTCGCAGGAATCCGGGTTAAAACCGTCTGTGTTCGGACCCCCCGTCAAAACGGTAAGATTGCGGGCAGTGACATCAGAGCAGTAGACAGGGTGAATCGTCCACTGGGGTCCGTTTGTGATCGTGAAATCGCGCAGGATCAGATTATGACAGTCGATAAACTGCATAAAGGACGGGCGTAGGGCATCCGCTTCGGTCGCAAAGATTCGGTCTTTTGGTGCAATTCCCCGACTTTCCGCCCAGATCAGCCGGTCAGCGGCATTCTGCTGGAGCTTCTTCCAGTGCCACCATGCGCTTCCGTTTCCATCAAGGGTTCCCGGACCGGAGATCGTGATGTGTTCACAGTCCTTTGCGTAGATCAGCGGAGAATAGTTGAAACATTCAACACCCTCCCAGCGGGTAAAGACGACAGGAAGATAGTCTTCGGGGCGGTTGCTGAATAAAATCTTGCTTCCCTCTTCCAAGTAGAGTGTGAGATTGCTTTTTAAATGCAAGGGTCCGCTCAGCCAGGTTCCGGCAGGGATCGAGACGGTTCCCCCATCCGGGCACTGATCGATCCAGCTCTGGATGGTTTTCAAATTTTCCTTATTTATTTTCCTATTTAATTCCATATCCATTCCTCCTAAAAAAATAAACGTTATACCTTATAAAAGAACCGTCAAAACAAAAGCATAGACCGGGAGTGTCAGGATGCTTGCAAGTGTGGAGAAGACGACTGCTCCCGCACCAAGCTCCTCGTCGTGGTGAAACTGAATGGCAAACAGGGTTGTGATCGCCGCGCAGGGGCAGGCTTCCAGGAGAAGAACGATCGTAGGAACCGTCCCGTGCAGTCCGAGCAGAGCAAAGACGGCGAGTGTCACAGCGGGCACGAAGAAGAGGCGCAGGGCGAGGGTGAGAAAGAGACTGCGATTTTTGAGCAGATGTCCGAGATCGCTTGAAGCGATCGTCGCACCGGTGATCAGCATCGAGAGCGGAGTGTTCATATCTCCGATCGTGCCGATTGGACCTGCGAGAAGCTCCGGAACCGGAATCCGCCCGAGATACAGGATGAGTCCGACGATCACGGCAAGGATGCAGGGACAGGTGAAAATGCTGCGAAGTACTTCTTTCATCTGTGTCTTTCCGGACACCATGCCGTAGCCGAGTGTCCACAGCAGGATGTTGAAGACGGTCACAAACGCGCTCGCGTAGAGAAGACCTTCGCTTCCGAACAGCGCGCGGATCAGAGGAAATCCCATGTAGGCGGCATTGGAAAATCCGCAGGCGAAGCGGATGATTGCGCGATCCTCCTTTGCGATTCCTCTCGTTGCGAGAAAAGCGAAGATCAGTCCGATCAGAAGCGCGAGCGTGCTGAGTACAAAAGCGGAGAGAAGGTTGTGAAAGGTCGCAGGGTCAAATTCGACGAGATAGGAGTGAATGACCATTGCCGGGACAACGAGATAGATCAGGATATTTGAGAGCACAGACTTTTCCGCTGGTTTAAAGATGCCGGTCTTACAGCAGAGGACACCTGCTAAAATCATGAGTAGGAGCTGAAACACCTGTTTTGCAGTGATTATTGCCAGAGCCATTTTACTTCTTCCTCCTTTGTGCGAGTTTCAGAGAGCATTCGGCGGTAGCCTTCCTCCGAGTTGTTTAAATGCAGGTTCATTGCCTGACATGCGCCATCAAGATTGTTATCGAGCAGGGCATCTGCGATTGCGATATGTTCTTCACAGGCATGAAGGTAGCGCGATTCATCCCAGATGTTTGAGAGACTGCGGATGCGAAGCGTTTGTTCCATGAGCTGTTTTAAAATTTTCATCGCGTAGGAATTTCTGCAACCGCCGGAGAGAAAAAGATGGAAATCGGCATCGTGGTCGCTCTCGGAGTTTTCGATTCCGGGCGTGGAGGCACAGTGCTGATAATAGTCACGGCTGGCTAAGAGTTCGGTGCGGTTTAAATTCGGAAGGGATAGGATCAAAAGCTGGGGCTCTAAAATCCGGCGAAGTTCATAGAGCTGGCGGATATCCTCGAGAGAGACCGGGGAGACGAGAGTTCCGCGCCGTGGCATGACATTTAGAAGCTTTTCGCGGACGAGTTCCTGAACGGCCTCGTGGACGGGGGTACGGCTGATTTCAAGTTGTTCTGCGAGTGATTTCTCACTGATTAAAGTTCCGGGAAGCAGTTTGCCGGTGAGAATCTGTCTCTTTAGTGTTTCGTAGGCGAGGGTTTTGCGGTCGAAATTAGAAAAATCTGTCATGGCGGTTCAATCTATCCTTTCTGTATGAGTGTGCGTGATGAGTGCACACAGCGTGAAAAACATCTGATATATCAGCAAAAATCTGCTCGAAGTATACGCCGGAAATGCCGTGATGTCAAGAGTTTTCCTTCCGGATTCAATTTTTGAAAAAAATAGAAAAAAACCTCTTGTCAAATAAGAAAGGATATGATAAACTCAAAAAGTTGACAAAAATCACGTCTGCTGATTCTGACGGCGGTGCCCGCCTGGGTTCCGGAGGAAGTGCAAGAGGCAGGCGGAAGAAAAAAACCAAACCAAATGGAGGTAGTAACATGAGCGTTATTTCTATGAAGCAGTTACTGGAAGCTGGTGTTCATTTCGGACATCAGACAAGAAGATGGAACCCGAAAATGGCTCCGTACATCTACACCGAGAGAAATGGTATCTACATCATTGATCTTCAGAAGTCTGTTGGCAAAGTAGACGAGGCTTACAATGCTGTATTTGATATTGCTGCAAACGGTGGCACCATCCTGTTCGTTGGTACCAAGAAGCAGGCTCAGGACGCAATCCGTACCGAGGCTGAGCGTTGCGGTATGTTCTATGTAAATGAGAGATGGCTGGGCGGTATGATGACCAACTTCAAGACCATCCAGAGCCGTATCGCAAGACTGAAAGAGATCGAGACTATGTCTGAGGACGGTACTTTTGAGGTACTGCCGAAGAAGGAAGTTATCGAGCTGAAGAAAGAGTGGGAGAAGCTTGAGAAGAACCTTGGCGGTATCAAGGAGATGAAGCACCTTCCGGATGCAATCTTCATCGTAGATCCGAAGAAGGAGAGAATCTGTGTACAGGAGGCTCATACTCTGGGTATTCCGCTGATCGGTATCGCTGATACCAACTGCGATCCGGAGGAGCTGGATTACGTTATCCCGGGTAACGATGATGCAATCAGAGCTGTTAAGCTGATCGTTTCCAAGATGGCTGACGCTGTAATCGAGGCTAAGCAGGGCGAGGCAGCTGAGGTTGAGTTCGCTGAGGCTGGCGAGGCTGTAGAGGAGAACTAATTCTCTTCACAGACGTGTCTGAATGAGATCTCAGAGCTCCGAGGAGATTTCTGAGATCTTATAAAGAGATTTGGATATACGTTCATTTGTGACGGTTCATGGACTTTTGTTCTGTGGACCGTTACGTCAAATTTAATTCACGGAGGAGATTACAATGGCAGTTACCGCAGGAATGGTAAAAGAGTTAAGAGAGATGACCGGTGCTGGTATGATGGACTGCAAGAAAGCACTTGCAGCTACCGACGGTGATATGGACAAGGCAGTTGAGTTCCTGAGAGAAAAGGGACTGGCTGGTGCAGCTAAGAAGGCTGGCCGTATCGCAGCTGAGGGTATCGTTGTTACCGATCTGACCGCTGACGAGAAGAAGGCAGTTGTTGTTGAGGTTAACGCTGAGACCGACTTCGTTGCTAAGAACGAGAAGTTCCGCACCTTCGCAGCAGATGTTGCAGCACAGGCTCTGAAGACCACCGCTGGTTCTATGGACGACTTCATGGCTGAGAAGTGGGAGAAGGATCCGTCTCTGACCGTTAAGGAAGAGCTGTCCACTCAGATCTCTATCATCGGCGAGAACATGAACATTCGTCGTTTCGAGCAGGTTGAGGAGGAGAACGGTTTCGTTGCTTCCTACATCCATGCTGGCGGAAAGATCGGCGTTCTGGTTGACGTAGAGACCGACGTAGTAAACGATGCAGTTCGTGAGATGGCTAGAAACGTTGCAATGCAGGCAGCAGCTCTGCGTCCGCAGTACACCAGCCGTGACGAGGTTAGCGCTGACTTCATCGAGCATGAGAAGAGCATCCTGATGGCTCAGATCCAGAACGATCCGAAGGAAGCATCTAAGCCGGAGAAGGTTATCCAGGGTATGATCCAGGGTCGTATCAACAAAGAACTCAAAGAGATCTGCCTGCTTGATCAGGTTTACGTAAAGGCAGAGGATGGCAAGCAGTCCGTAGCTCAGTACGTTGCACAGGTTGCAAAAGAGAACGGTGCTAAGATCAGTGTTAAGAAGTTCGTTCGTTTCGAGACCGGTGAGGGTCTTGAGAAGAAGGAAGAGAACTTTGCAGAGGAAGTTGCAAAGCAGATGGGAATGTAATTTAATTCATTCTCCTCAAGCTTATAAATTTGTAGATGAATTTATAAAGATAAAGAGCAAAGGGCGTCGGAATCCATGTGGTTCCGGCGCTTTTTGTATAGAAGAACTATCCCGAAATGAACTCTCTCTAAGAAATTAGAGGGGGAGTCTTTTGTGCCTGAAATCCGAAGTCCGGTTGTTTTGATATCTCCAGCATCGCAATTAATGTGCCTCATCATTTTTTAGCATTAAAAAGGTAATGTTTTTCTTGTATATAGCAGAGCATTAGAGTATAATAAAACCAGTTTTTTCATGCTTAAAAGCTATAATAAGAAAATCGGCAAAACAGATGAAAGTCTGCGACGCAAAGCTATAGGGCCTGTAAAATGGTAGCCAGTTGCCACGTTAAGGATGCATTGTCTGCAATGACAATGCTTTTTTTATATGATAGGAAATTGCATCCTATCATGTAAAAAAAGCATCCGCTAGGATGCGCACTCGGCGCAGGAAAGGAAACTAAAACAAGCAGGTAATAATTGGTGACCGCTAAAATATAAAAATGGAGCAGATAAAAACGTAGGTGTAAAGGAAATAGGTTATGTGGAAGAAAATTAGGTCAGCACAGGAACGAAAAAATACATTTAGGATAAAAAAAGAGTTATGGATTCCGGTATTTGTATTGATTATCGGTTTGATTGTTCTGGTGAAAATAGGCGTTTGTGCGGATAGCAGTCAAAGGGATTTGATAAGGTCAAGAGCTGAATTAAACGCAGTAACGTATGCAGATCATATGAAGGCTGATATTGTGAGAGGAATTGATATTACAAATACTTTTGAACAGATTGTTATTAGTAAAAATGGAAAAATTTCTATGTTCTCGAAAGTTGCGGAGAATATGATGGCAGATTATATCCAGAGTATTCAGATCGCACCAGACGGTGTAGTGGCTGAGATTTACCCGGAAGCCGGAAATGAAACTGGAAAGATAGATCTTATTCATGATAAAGAACGAGGAAAGATATCTTGTTATGCCAGAGACAATGATGTGATAACCATGCAGGGACCGTTTTCCCTGAAACAGGGTGGAATGGGGATCGCTGTAAGAAATCCAGTGTATCTGGAGCAGAAAAACGGCGAAAGGACATTTTGGGGATTTACAATTGTAATTATTCGTGTACCAGATATATTCGCTGATTCTATAAAGTCTCTTTCCGATTTTGGCTATGAATATAAGTTGTCCAAAAATATTGCACCGTGGGATGAAACATACAAAGAAGTGTATGGCTCAGGTGTGGAAATGATTGATCCTGTTACATATACTTTTGAATTAGGTGACAGTCAATGGATGCTGGAAGTGATGCCTAAAAACGGATGGAATAGAAATGAAAAGATATATATTATGGGGCTGCGGTTTATTAATTGTTTTGCTTTTAACTGGATTTGTTTTTGTTCTTATGTTACTGCACAGAACACAGAAATCGGAAAATACAGTATTGGAATTAAATAAAAAGCTGCAGAAAGCATTGGAGCAGGCGAAAACAGCCAGTGTTGAAAAATCTAATTTTCTGTTTAATATATCACATGATATACGTACTCCTATGAATGCAGTTATTGGTATGACATCATTAATAAGACATGATGCAGGAAATAAAGATAAAGTAATAGAGTATGCAGATAAAATAGATATTTCATCCCGGCATCTGTTAGGGATTATTAATGATGTTCTGGATATGAGCAAAATTGAGGCAGGAAAAACAGTTTTTAAATACAATGATTTTTCCATTCTGAATTTTATACAGGAAATCAATAATCTATTTTATTCACAGATAGACGAAAAAAAACAGACTCTTACAACAAAGAAAAATATCCGACATGAATGGGTGAACGGGGATCAGGTTCACCTGATGCAGATTTTCAGCAACCTGCTTTCTAATGCAGTGAAGTACACGCAGGAAGGTGGAAAAATTCAGTTTCTGGTAGAAGAATGTGAGACAAATTCACCTGTCTATGCAAAGTACCGTTTCTTAGTTAGGGATAATGGAATAGGAATGTCAGCAGATTTTACAGATATAATCTTTGATGCTTTTACTCGTGCCGAAAGTTCTGTGACTAATGAGATCCAGGGAACCGGTCTTGGAATGGCTATTACCAAAAAGCTGGTTGAAGCAATGAGAGGCACCATTGATGTGGAGAGTGAACTGGGACAGGGAAGCTGTTTTGAGGTTCTCATAGATCTGAAAATTGCAGAGGATAAATCTGTTTCTTCAGCATCACAGACAGAAAAGGATGAACAGGATGATAGTATCCTTCGGGGAATGAGATTCCTGTGTGCGGAAGATAATGAACTGAATGCAGAGATACTGACGGAACTGTTAAAGATTGAAGGTGCAGAATGTACCATCTGTGAAAATGGTGAAAGAGTTCTTGAGACATTTGAAAAGTCTGCTCCTGGGGATTATGACATGATTCTGATGGACGTGCAGATGCCAGTTATGAATGGTTATGAGGCAACAAAAGCAATCCGCAGAAGTTCTCATGAACTGGCAAAGACAATTCCGATCATTGCCATGACGGCCAATGCATTTTCAGAGGATATTCAGCATTCTCTGGCAGCTGGTATGAATGCACATGTTTCAAAACCGGTTGCAATGAAGGGATTGGAAAAGACGATTAGATGCATAAAATACGGCGGGAGAACCGAAACGCAGGTCATTGAACAGTAATAAATGGATTTGATGCGGTAGTGCAATTTTATTAAACCAGGAGATTGGCAGGGAGATGGATAGAGAAATATATTTGACAGACAGAAGGAGATCTATTATGATTTCAGGGGTAAAAAAGTGCATGGCATTGCTGATGACTTTGTTGTGTATATTGACGATGTATCCGCAGGCGGTATATGCAGCCAAGGAAGCCTCACAGCATGAAACTGTCAAAGTCGGTTTCTTTGCCATGGATGGTTATCACATGATGGATGAAAAGGGCAACCGCAGTGGGTATGGCTATGATTTTCTTCGGCTGATGGCCCGTTATTGGGATGTAAATTATGAATATGTTGGATATGATAAGAGTTGGGAAGATATGCAGCAGATGCTTGAAGATGGCGAGATTGATATGGTAACATCTGCCCGCAAAACACCGGACAGAGAAGGAAAGTTTGATTTTTCACGTCCGATCGGAACCAATAATGGGATTCTGACCGTCCGCAGTGACAACAGCACGATTATAGATGGAAACTACAGTACCTACAATGGTATGCGCGTGGCGCTTTTGAACGGAAACACCCGGAATGAAGAGTTTGAGAATTTTGCAGACAACAAAGGATTTACATATGTACCATCTTATTTTGATACGACCGCAGAAATGGATGAAGCCCTTCAGAGCGGAGCTGTTGATGCTATTGTTACCAGTTCTCTGAGAAAAACAAAGAATGAGCGTATCGTAGATAAATTTGGCAACAGTGATTTCTATGTCATTGTAAAAAAAGGCAATACGGAATTACTGAATGAGGTCAATTATGCGATCGATCAGATGAATGCAGTTGAGGATGACTGGAAAACTACGCTTTATAATAAAAACTATGAAAGCACAGAAACTAAGAGGCTAGAATATACAGAGAAAGAACAGAGTATTATTGCACAATATTCCAGGGACAATCCGCTTCATATTCTGTGTGATCCGACCCGTTATCCATATTCTTATAATGAAAACGGTGAGATGAAGGGGATTATCCCGGATTATTTCCGGAAAATTGCGGATTATGCCGGAATTTCCTATGAGTTCCTCACACCTGTCACCAGAGATGAGTATATTGCTTATCAGGGAAATAAAGAAGCTACAGATATCAGCATTGATGCACGCCTGGAAACAGATAACTATGCTGAGACCAAAGAATGGGCACTTACTGCACCTTACATTACGATGCAGCTGGCAAAGGTGACACGCCGAGACTTTGATGGAAAAATCAATGTTGTTGCTACGGTTGACCAGACAGCGTCAAATTCAATTGCAGATGAAATGGCACCCGGTGCGGAAAAACTGATGTGCGGTACCCGACTGGAAATGATGGAAGCTGTTCGCAGGGGAAAAGCCGATGCTGCCTTCGTCTATTATTATATGACTCAGGCATTTGTGAATAGTGACACCACAGGCACCTTGACATATACTTTGCTGGAACAGCCTACATACACCTACCGCATGGTAATTTCATCAACAGAGAACCATGCGCTGGCTGGCATCCTGACGAAAGCAATGTATGGCATGCCAAGAAATCTTGTCGAAGATATTGCAGCACGGTATACCACATACAAAGCAACAGATCTGACAGTTGTTGATTGGATTCGTCTGCATCCTGTTCTTACTGTTTTGATTCTTCTGATTTTTGGATGGCTGCTGGTTACTATGGCTGTGATAACGATGCGTCTCAGTGCAAGAAAAAAAGCTCAGATGGCAGCTCAGCAGAATGCGAAGAAAATGGCGGAGCTGGCAGAACATGCACAGGCTGCAAACAAGGCAAAAACAGCATTTCTGTCACACATGTCCCATGACATGAGGACACCGATGAATGCGATTATTGGATTTACCGGTATTGCAATGAAAAACAATCCGTCAGGTGAGGTGAGAAAATGCCTAGAAAAGATTAACGAAAGCTCAGAGCATTTACTGTCGCTGATCAATGACGTATTAGACCTGACACGCGTGGAAAGTGGAAAAGTGAAATACAGTCCGGTACCGGCAGATGTGAAAAGTATCACAGATTCGGCACTGGATATTACCAAAGGTTTTCTTACAAACCGGGATATCAACTTTAAGATCCAGCGTGAAGAGGCAAAGATCCCAAATGTACTTGCAGATCCTGTGCGCCTGCGTGATGTGCTGGTCAATATTCTGAGTAATGCTGTGAAGTTCACTCCGGATGGAGGGACGATTACCTTTGAAGCCCGTTATCAGGAAAATGACGGGGATGGATATATAAATATGCGTTACCGCATCTCTGATACCGGTATTGGAATGAGTGAGGAATTTATAAAAGAAGTTTTCAAGAAATTTGCACAGGAAGATTCTGATGTGAGAACGCAGTACCATGGAGCAGGACTGGGGATGGCTATTGTAAAGAAGTATGTGGATATGATGGGTGGAACCATTTCCGTACAGAGCAAAAAGAATGAGGGAACCACATTTACCGTGGATATTCCTTTGGAAATTACAGATAAGGAATGCAATAAGTCAGACACAGTTTTTTCTGAAAAAGTAAATCTTACAGGTGTCAATGTTCTTCTGGCAGAGGATAATGAACTGAACGCAGAGATTGCTGCCGTGCAGCTGGAAGCGTTTGGAATGAATGTAGCAAGAGCTGTAGATGGAAAGAATGCTGTTGAGATTTTCAGAGATCATCCGGAAGGTACATTTGATGTAATCCTGATGGATATCATGATGCCTGAAATGAACGGTTATGAAGCAGCAAAAGCAATCAGGGCGATGAATGACAGACCGGATGGAAAAAACATTCCTATTATAGCAATGACAGCCAATTCATTTGCTGAAGATGTTCAGGCATCACTGGATGCAGGAATGAATGCACATTTGTCAAAGCCGATTGTGATTGATGAAGTTATAAAAACGATTTTAAGATATGTACATAATGATTAGGAGATCGTTCTTTGGAATACAATTGGGGGCACAGGGGGATAAAAAATGGGAACAAAAGATATTCAGGAATTCTATCAGATAAAATTACATAGCATGGATACGATTCTGCATCAGATATCACTCATGGATCAGGTGGAAAATGAGCAGGGGGTGTCAGAAGTCATACCATCTTTGCTGCAGGCAATCGGAAATTATACAGGGGCAGACCGGGTATATGTTTTTGACTGGGAAACCGATCAGAAGGACAGCCTGAGTAATACGTTTGAATGGTGTGCTGATGGAGTGATACCAGAGATAGATAATCTTCAGGCAATCCCAGTCAGTCTAATGCCAAACTGGATGAAACGATTTGAAAACAAGGAAGTAATCGTGATCGATGATCTGGAAGCGACAAAATATTCTGAACCGGAAGAATATGAATTGTTAAAAACACAGGAAATATGTTCATTGATTGCAGTGCCGATTTATGCCAATCATCAGATGAATGGATTCATCGGAGTAGATAATCCTGATTTGAGACAGAATGAGATTTCCATTACACTGCTGTCTGACGTTGGCGGGCATCTTGGATGTGTGAGGGAAAATCTGAAAAATACGGTACTGTTGAAAAAGGCTTTTGATGAGGCAACAAAAAAGGCAGAGATTATTTCTGCAATTGCCACATTGTATGTAACGATTGTGTATGCTAATATTAAGGAACGGACATATGAGCTTCTGGAGGGCTATGACCTTGTGCGAAAAATACTTGGTCAAAAGGGAAAAATTGATGATATTATGGAACAGCTTCCAACAGCATTTGCTGGTCTTGAAGAGAGAGAAAAGTACCAAAAGTTTCTTGAATTTGATACATTGACCGAGAGACTCCGGAATGCAAATTCTATTTCGATTGAATTTATGGGAGCAAATGGAGAATGGCGGCTGTCCAGATTTATTGTAAAGAGCAGAGATGCACAGGGAAACGCTGTGGATGTGCTTTATGTCGCACGGGATATTACGGAAGAAAAATCACGAGAACTCATGTATCAGAAACAGCTTAAGGCAAGCATGGAAGATGCTCATCGCGCGAATCTTTCAAAAACAGCCTTTCTCCGGCGTATGAGCCACGATATCCGTACACCGCTAAACGGAATCGTGGGGATGATCCATATCGCTGAAAAACATAACAAAGATGTGGTCAAGCTGCGGGAATGCAGGCAGAAGGTGCTTCAGTCCACAGATTATTTGTTGGATCTAATTAATAACGTTTTGGACATCAGTAAACTGGAATCAGGCTCCCTTGTGCTGGATAATAAGCCCTTTGATCTGGTAGACCTGTTAAATAATCAGCTGACGGTTATTGCAATGAGTGCTTATGAGAATGGCGTGAGATTTGAAGGCGGTGTGGAAGAAAGCATAATCCGCCACAGACATTTGATTGGAAGTCCGCTATATCTGAACAGGGTTTTGATGAATCTTTCTTCCAATGCGATTAAATATAATCATTTTCATGGAACAGTGAATATTCATTGCGAAGAATTATCAGATGATGGGGATACGGCGGTTTTTCAGTTTGTATGTTCAGATACCGGTCTTGGAATGAGTGAGGAATTTCAAAAACATGCGTTTGATGCTTTTGCGCAGGAAGGTAAACGGTCAACTACGACATTCAGTGGTTCTGGTCTGGGGCTTTCAATCGTGAGAGATATAGTTGAACTGATGGGTGGAACAATAGAACTGGAAAGCAAAGAAAATGTAGGAAGCACGTTTACATTTACGGTTCCATTTGAGATAGATCATCTGGCTGAAAATAACGATCCGCAGAAGGATAATTGCCCGCAGAGCATGAATCTGTCAGGGAAGCGGGTGCTTCTTGTTGAAGATAATGCCATCAATATGGAGATCGCCCATGCAATACTGGAAGAAGAGCACCTGGATATTGTTGAAGCAAAAAACGGAAAAGAAGCACTTGAAATATTCCGAAATTCTAAGATGGGTGAGTATGATTTTATCATCATGGATGTGATGATGCCGGTCATGGATGGACTGGAAGCAACAAAAGCAATCCGTGGGTTGGAACGTGAAGATGCCAAAAAGATCCCGATCATTGCCATGACGGCAAATGCTTTTGAGGAAGACCGAAAAGCTTGTCTGGATGCCGGGATGGATGAACATATCGGGAAGCCGATTGATATTCCGTTATTAAAAAGAGCAATCACAAAATTGCTGACATCACAAGTCTTCTCAGGAGGGGAGACAATCCTCTTCTGAGTGATACGCTCCGCAAGGGTGCAAAGCGCCAGTGGCGCTTGTTATGTACCGACCGCAGAGAAACTAAAAAAACTGTTGTGGGGTATTGAACGCTAATGAATGTAAAATTAAAATCTGGAAGCAAGCAGGCGGCTGTAGCCTGGAGGGTGGGAGAACGATGAAGAAGTGCAGATT
Organism: Brotaphodocola catenula; assembly: GCA_020686985.1. Lineage (GTDB taxonomy): Bacteria > Bacillota > Clostridia > Lachnospirales > Lachnospiraceae > Brotaphodocola > Brotaphodocola catenula. The sequence continues at coordinate 3,158 of JAJEPU010000035.1, read as the reverse complement.
AGTACAGAATATAATGAATTTCAAATTTTGTTACTTTATATTTTGCACAATGATATGCTTGATTGTTTTTCCTGTTTCCACATCTGCCAAAGAAAATTCTGATAATGTTGTCCGGGTAGGATCTTTTGAAGAAACTTATAATATCGTCAATGAAAAGGGAGAACGAAGAGGATATGGTTATGAGTATCTTCAAGACATTGCAGGTTATGCAGGATGGAGTTATGAATACATAACAAGTAATTGGGAAGATTGCTTTACACAGTTGGAAAACGGAGAAATTGATATTCTTGGCGGTATTTCCTATACAGACGAACGTGCTGAAAATATGCTTTTTTCCGATATGCCTATGGGGAAAGAGAAATATTACATCTATACAGATGCATCCAATATGGATCTTACAGCAGGAAATCTGGATTCTTTTGAGGGGAAAAATATTGGTGTGTCTAAAGATAATATAATGGAGGATGTGCTTAATGAATGGGAATCAAAATATGGTCTGCATACGAAGCATATCAATGTTTCTACAACCACAGAAATTATGGACAAACTGTCGAAACATGAAATTGACTGCTTCGTTTCGGTAGAAGAATCCCGTTGGGAAGAATCGGATATTTCACCGCTTACAAGTATTGGAGAGACAGAAATCTATTTCGCTATAAATCCAGAACGTCCGGATATCAAAGAAGCATTGGATCGTGCTATGCGCAGAATCAAGGATGACAACCCATTTTACACAGATGATCTCTACAGGCGTTATCTTTCTGCACAGAGCAGCTCGTTTCTTTCAAAAGAAGAAAGGGAGTGGGTTGGGCAGCATGGTGCAATCTGGATAGGGTATCTGAATCAGGATGGAGGTATCAGCAGTGTAGATCCATCAACAGGTAAACTGACAGGTGTTATCACAGATTATGTGGATCTTGCAGAAAATTGTCTGCAAGGCCAGACGTTGGAATTTGAATTAAAGGGGTATGATACAAGAAGTAAACTGCTTCAGGCATTGCAGGATGGAAAAATAGACCTGATTTTTCATGCAAACCAGAATCCATACTTTGCGGAAACAAATGGATTTGCTTTGTCAGATACACTATTGGCTCTCAATATGGCAGCAATTACGGCAAAGGATTCTTTTGATGAAAATAAAGAGAATATAGTTGCCGTTGAAAAAGACAATTTTGCATTGAAAGCATATCTTTCGTACAATTATCCGCAATGGGAGATCGTGGAATATGAGACATCAGATGCAGCAGTAAAAGCAATGCAGAAAGAGGTGGCAGATTGTATTGTAAGCAATTCAGGTACGGTTTCTGACTATTTGAAAGATAATAAACTTCATAGCGTTTTCCTGACAAAAGAAGCGGATGTTTCATTTGCTGTTCAGCAGGGAGAACCGGTTCTTTTGTCCATTCTGAATAAAACACTGACATCTATGCCTACAACTCAATTTTCGGGTGCAGTAGTTTCGTATAATGCTTCCTCACGCAAAGTTACAGCGAGGGATTTTATTCAGGATAATTTACTGACAGTCTCACTTATAGTTGGAATTTCTTTTTTCGTTGTTCTGTGTATCATTCTTGATTCTTTAAAAAAGTCAAAACGTGCGGAAGAACAATCCAAGAAGTCTGCTGAGCAGGCATTGAAGCTGAATCAGGAACTTGAAGAAAAACAGCGGGAATTACATAATGCACTTGTAGAAGCACAGAGTGCCAATAAGGCTAAGACTTCCTTTTTAAATAATATGTCTCATGATATCAGGACACCGATCAATGGCATTATTGGTATGCTTACAATTCTTGAAAAAAGCGGAAATGATGGTGAGCGGGCAAAAGATTGTCTGAATAAAATAAAGGAGTCTTCAAAACTGCTATTATCGTTGGTAAATGATGTTTTAGATATGGCAAAGTTAGAATCGGATACAGTGGTTTTTAGTGATGAATCCATCAATCTGGATCAGGTATGTAAAGAAATCACGGAGCCACTATCCTTTCAGGCAGAAGAAAAAGGACTTTGCATCATAGGCGAACATGATGATTATAGCGGTGTATATGTTTGGAGCAATGCAGTTCATCTGAAAAAAATATTGATGAATTTGTTTACAAACAGTATGAAGTACAATAGGGTGAATGGAACTATTTACATGAGTATGAGAACGATTGAAAGATCAGAAGATCATATGACATGTGAATTTAAAATAAGAGATAATGGAATTGGAATGTCGGAAGAATTTATAAAAAATGAATTATTTACTCCATTTGTACAGGCAGACAATTCTGCACGTTCTGATTATAGCGGGACAGGTCTTGGAATGCCTATTGTGAAGCAACTTGTAGAAAAGATGGGCGGAACGATAACCGTTGAGAGTAAGCTGGGTGAAGGGAGCTGTTTTACTGTAGTACTTCCATTTAAAATTGATACGAATGCACGACCAGAAGAAAAAGAAGATTTTGATGCAGATATATCAGGCGTCCGGGTATTACTGGTTGAAGATAATGAGCTGAATGTGGAAATAGCAGAATTCATACTGACGGAAAATGGGGCTGAAGTAGAAGCAGTGAATAATGGGTTAGAAGCTGTTCAGCACTTTGAAGCTTCCGCACCGGGAACATACGATGTTATTTTGATGGATGTTATGATGCCGGTGATGGATGGTCTTACTGCCACGAGAACAATAAGAGCTTTGGAGCGGCAGGATGCAAAAACAATCCCTGTTATTGCTATGACTGCAAATGCATTCAGGGAAGATGCAGAAAAGTGTATGGAAGCAGGAATGAACGCACATCTTGCAAAGCCGTTGGATGATAAAAAAATTAAGCAGACCATAAGCAAAGAGTTGAGAAGCAGTGGGCAGATAATATAAAATATACAGATTTTCTATCAACATTATTGACGTGTAAAAACATTCATGGTATTTTATTTTTGATAAAAATAGAAATTATTTAAAGGCAAACCTGCTGAAAGGCAGGGACGCAAAGCCAGAAGGGGCTAAAGTCAGAAAATTTGACCAGGTCAGCCGGTTACCACTGTTTCCATATCATATATGGAAAAGATGTGAAAACGGAAGAGATTTCGATAACTTTTATACTATATACACCAGTTTACAACTTTATAAATGGTAGACGTGCTGGCAAGCCAGTTGTTTTAAAGCCTTTATCATAGCATTT
>JAJEPU010000034.1 GCA_020686985.1 Brotaphodocola catenula | reverse complement strand
CTATCCCAATGGGATTACTTTTAAGCGACAGTTTGACGAAAAGCGCATTCTTTTCGTCGCTGTCGCTTTTCTTTTGAAGTCAATTGCACAGATTCGATGAGATTCTTTTGAATGTTCAGGAAGGGGAAAATTCTGGCGAAGTGCGAGAGAAAATGTGATAAAATGGAGGAAAACGAGAAGAAGTGCCGGAGTTTGTCGGGATAAGGCGAACGCTTCTTTTCATAAGCAGGAATTTCTGGTCATATAGATATTACCAGCGAAAAGCAAAAAATGTTTATGAAAAAAGGAGAGAGAAGTACCATGGCAGACAAAATGATTGAGAACAACAAAGTGAGTGTGATCGGAGAGATTGTATCCGGATTTACCTTCAGCCACGAGGTGTTTGGCGAGGGCTTCTATGTGGTTGAGGTTGCAGTGAGCCGTCTGAGCGAGCAGGCAGACATCATCCCGTTAATGATTTCTGAGCGCCTGATCAATGTGAAGGAAGATTATCAGGGCTGTACGGTGGAGGCGATCGGACAGTTCCGCTCGTATAACCGCCATGAAGGCGTGAAGAACCGTCTGGTGCTCTCTGTATTTGTCCGTGAGATTCATTTTATGGAAAAATTCACGGATTATACAAAAACGAATCAGATCTTCCTTGACGGGTACATATGCAAGAATCCGATTTACCGCAAAACTCCTCTCGGAAGAGAGATTGCAGATCTTCTTCTGGCGGTGAATCGTCCGTATGGAAAGTCGGATTACATTCCGTGTATCGCGTGGGGACGAAATGCAAGATTTGCCTCCACTTTTGAGGTCGGAACGAGAGTTCGGGTCTGGGGGCGTGTTCAGAGCCGTGAGTACACGAAAAAACTCAGCGAGACCCAGTGTGAAAAGCGGGTTGCCTACGAGGTGTCGATCAGCAAGCTCGAGTGTGCACAGGAATCCTGATAAATAGTGGTGGATGATAAAACGATAATTTTATAACTTGCAAAACAAATCAGAATGTGATACGATAACCGCGCGATAAAACCATTGAGGTGCATAAAGATGAGTACAGGAAAAGTTGAGATGATCTGTGGCGGTACTTGCTCCGGCAAGACAGCGCTGGCACTCGGAAGAGCGCTTCAGGCTGCCGCAAGAAAAAAGAATGTGATTATCATTGAATTTTTAAAAGGCAGTCAGAAGTTTGACAATACGGAGGTTCTGGAGCGTCTGGAACCGGAGATTAAGATTTTCCGCTTCGAGAAATCGGACTGCTATTTTGAACATCTGAGTGAGGAAGAGAAGCGTGAGGAGCGCGTCAACATCCGAAATGGTCTGAACTATGCAAAGAAAGTTCTGACGACGGGGGAATGTGACCTTCTTGTTCTCGATGAGGTGCTTGGAACGCTCGATCAGGGAATTATCGAGCGCGAAGAGCTCAAGGCGATTCTGGAATGCCGGGATGAGGCCGGTGTGATTCTGACCGGACAGGTGCTCCCAGAGCATCCGGAGGAGCTGGCTGACCGGGTCGAGCATGTGGATGTGAGTGTGTTTGGTTAATGTTCAGAGGCAGGCACTTTTGGAACCGAAAGTGCCGTAAAATAACGTGGTGGTGGCAGATTTTGCCGATGCTTTGAAGATCCGGGATTGACAATTGATTCATATAATGATAGTATAACAACATAACAAGAAAACAAAAAAGTAGAGGTTGCGCGAAGCATGAGTACAGTACCAGATGCGTCAGGCCGCAGGGGAAGGCGCTGGAAAGGGTGGGCGCCGAAGGCAGGGGACGAGCCAAACGTCGTTTGTCTGGTCATCTGGTGAAGAATCATATGACTGTCATCCGAGGGGATGGAGCGCTACTTAAAGAGAAGAGCAGAGGCTGGGAACTTTAAGGGCGATGATCCGTCGCCACAGAGTTCACAGCCTTTATTGTTTTGCATATCTATATTCATCATATTTATATTTATTTTTTATTTTTATTTGATGTAAAATTCAGGAGGAGAAGTTATGGCTATTTTTGAAGGAGCAGGAGTTGCACTCGTTACCCCGTTTACAGAGTCTGGAGAGGTAAATTACCCGAAGTTAAAAGAGATCGTTGAAGAACAGATCGCAGGTGGAACTGACGCGATCATTGCATGTGGAACGACTGGTGAGTCTGCTACGATGAGCCATGAGGAGCATCTTGATGTGATCCGCTATGTGTGCGAGGTTGTCAACCATCGTATTCCGGTTATTGCAGGAACCGGTTCTAACTCCACGAAGGAGGCAATCCATCTGTCTCAGGGCGCAGAAAAGGCAGGAGCAGATGGTCTTCTTCTTGTAACCCCGTACTACAACAAGGCTACCCAGAATGGTCTGATTGCTCACTACACCGCAATCGCAAATTCTGTAAGCCTGCCGATCCTTCTGTACCATGTTCCGAGCCGTACTGGTGTGACGATGAAGCCGGAGACGATTGTGAAGCTGTGTAAGGATGTTCCGAACATCGTGGGCGTAAAAGAGGCAAGTGCAAACTTCTCCGCAATCGCAGAGATCATGCAGTTGGCAGATGGCTGTGTAGACCTGTACTCCGGAAATGACGACCAGATCGTTCCGCTTCTGTCTCTTGGCGGTAAGGGTGTAATCTCTGTTCTCTCCAATGTTGCTCCGCGCCAGACTCATGACATCTGCGCATCCTTCTTTGAGGGCGATGTGAAGAAGAGCTGTGAGATGCAGTTAAAGGCAATCCCGGTGATCAACGCCCTCTTCTGTGAGGTAAACCCGATTCCGGTTAAGGCAGCGATGAACATGATGGGCAAGGAAGTTGGACCGCTTCGCCTTCCGCTGACCGAGATGGAACCGCAGAACAAGGAGCGCTTAAAGAAGGCAATGGAAGAGTACGGAATTCTGTAATTCGATCAGGAAAAAGGAAGGCAGATAAATTTCGGAAAAAAATAAAGAGGAATTGACAGATATGGTAAAAATGATTATGCACGGATGCGGTGGTGCAATGGGACGCACGATCGCAGGACTTGTGGAAAAGACAGAGGGCATTGAGCTTGTCGCTGGAATCGATCTTCACGCTTCCGGTCAGGAGACGTTCCCGGTATTTGCATCCCTGAGTGAGTGCGATGTTCCGGCAGATGTTGTTGTGGATTTCAGCTCTGCAAAGGCAGTTGACACGCTGATGGATGTCTGCGCTGAGAAGAAGCTCCCGCTTGTGCTTTGCACGACGGGACTTTCCGAGGAGCAGATCGCTCATGTGAGTGAGACCGCGAAGCAGACCGCAGTTCTTCGCTCTGCAAACATGTCTCTCGGAATCAATACGCTGATGAAGCTGTTAAAGGATGCCGCAAAGGTGCTTGCAGGGGCAGGATTTGATGTGGAGATCGTTGAGAAGCATCACAATCAGAAGCTGGACGCTCCGAGTGGAACGGCTCTCGCACTTGCAGATTCGATCAATGACGCGATGAACGATGTTTATCATTACAAGTATGACCGCTCGAAAGAGCGCGCAAAGCGTGATCCGAAGGAGATCGGAATCTCTGCCGTTCGCGGTGGATCGATCGTCGGAGAGCACGATGTGATCTTTGCGGGAACGGATGAGGTTGTAACCTTCTCTCATACCGCATACTCCAAGGCGATTTTTGCAAAGGGAGCAATTGAGGCAGCGATCTTCCTTGCCACTCAGAAGCCGGGACTGTACACGATGGCGGATGTGATCGAGGCATCTTCCAACTAATTAAGTCTGACGAAACATTTAAATGGCTCAGAGTGGAGATTTCGAGATTCCGTTCTGGGTCATTTGTCATTTGTTTTGCGGAGATTTTTGCGAGAATTTCACGCTAGGTTTTAGGTTTGCGTTGGAATTGACAGGAAAATTCTGGAAAAAAAGGCAGTCGAATCCTGAGAAAATCTGAGATAATCCGAAGCCTTCTTTCACATACTAAGAAAGCATAAAAAGCTCCTGTTTGCGTAATGCGTGAACAGGAACATGAAGAGTAGAAGCGGTGAAAGGTGAAAGGAGAACAGATATGAAGAGAATCAGGGTTTTTGGCTGTCTTTTTGTCGTCATTCTGGCAGTAGGAATGCTCTCAGGCTGTACAAGAAATCGGAACAACACGCAGAATACGCAGATGAGCACGCAGGCACAGACAGGTGCGTCTGCTGGAAATGGAATGACGGGTGAGAGCGGAAACGCACAGTCCTCAACCGCAGGAGTTGGCAAAATGGAGTCTGATACCTCGGCAGAGCGCGATACCTCGGCGGTTCCGGGAATGGAATCCGGCAGTGAATCGGGTGCATCCGAGGAGAGCACTATGCTTCCGTCCGATTCCGGGATGAGCGAGAACACAGGAGAGGAAAGTACGGGCGTCATCGGTGGACTTGCCGATGATTTGAAGCGTGCTGTGACAAATTCCGCCGATGAGGTGACCGGGCGATAACCCGGCTGACCAAAATCATACATCAGGTCGATTTTTGCATGAACTTGATAATTGGACTTGAATGGAAATTGCTCGAGGGTGACCAGAAAAGATCAGGGCTACGTGTGTTGGTAGCCCTTTTTGTTTGAGAAGAAGGAACTGCGACAGGAAATCGTTATAGTTTGCAGGGCGCGTGAACAGCAACACGGGAACGATGCCGGATTCTCATGCAGTAACGATTGACAGTTTTCGACAAACCGATTAAGATAAAAATGAATCAGACAACAGATACAAACAAGCAATAACCGCTCATTACAGTTCGTTGCACAAACTGTAATGGATTTTGCCGATGCTTCGCATTACAAATCGGCAAAATCTGTACCCGCTACTGTACTATACGGAATTTTCAGTTCAGAAAATTCCTACCCGTGTACAAGACGCAATAACCGCTCATTAATTAATCTAATAAAAGATGCTCTTGCAATTCCTTATATGCTGTATTATAATTTCTACTGAACTAACAGCTATTTATTTGTTTTGCTTATAAGTCAACAGAGAAACTGATACCATGGAGAGAGAGGAACGAGAAAAGCCGATGAAGGACGAGAGACAGATGCTGCATTCCGATGAAGTACATGAGGAGTGTGGTGTTTTTGGAATGTATGATTTTGACGGCAATGATGTGGCATCCGAAATTTACTATGGATTATTTGCACTGCAACATCGCGGACAGGAGAGCTGCGGAATCGCAGTCAGTGATACGGAAGGACCGAAGGGAAAGGTAAATGCCTACAAGGGAATGGGTCTTTGCAATGAGGTGTTTACACACGAGGTGTTAGAGGGACTTCACGGAAACATTGGCGTGGGTCATGTGCGTTATTCCACTGCGGGCAGTAGCACGCGTGAGAATGCCCAGCCACTTGTTCTGAATTATGTAAAGGGTACCCTGGCACTCGCACACAACGGAAATCTGGTCAATGCCCCGCAGTTGCGCCGGGAACTGGAGTACACGGGAGCAATCTTCCAGACGACGATCGATTCTGAGGTCATTGCATATCACATCGCACGCGAGCGTGTGAAGACTCCGACCGTAGAGGCAGCGGTTGCAAATGCGATGAAGAAGATTATCGGTGCGTATTCCCTGGTTATCATGAGCCCGAGAAAGCTGATCGGAGCGAGAGATCCGTATGGATTCAAACCGCTGTGCATCGGCAAGAAGGAAAATGCCTACATACTGGTATCAGAAAGCTGTGCCCTCTCCACGATCGATGCAGAGTTTGTGCGCGATGTGGAGCCGGGAGAGATCGTGACGATCACAAAAGACGGAATCGTTTCCGACAAGAGCATGTGTCTGCCGAAGGAAAAGCAGGCGAGATGCGTGTTTGAGTACATTTATTTTGCAAGACCGGACAGTGTCTTCGACGGAGTGAGTGTCTACGGTTCCCGTATCTATGCAGGTCGCTGTCTGGCGAAGGATTCTCCGGTCGATGCAGACCTCGTAGTCGGCGTTCCGGAGTCCGGAAATGCCGCTGCCCTCGGATACTCGATGGAGTCTGGAATTCCATATGGAACGGCATTTGTGAAGAATTCCTATGTCGGACGTACCTTCATCAAGCCGAAGCAGAGCAGTCGTGTGTCAGCGGTAAAGGTTAAGCTGAATGTCTTAAAGGAAGCCGTTGCAGGAAAGAGAGTCATCATGATTGACGACTCGATCGTCCGCGGAACAACGAGCCACCTGATTGTAAAGATGCTCCGCGATGCCGGTGCAAAGGAAGTGCATGTGAAGGTCAGCGCACCGCCGTTCCTCTATCCGTGCTACTTTGGAACCGATATCCCGTCATCCGATCAGCTGATTGCGAGTGGACGAACGATTGAACAGATCCGCCAGATCATCGGTGCAGATTCCTTAGCTTACTTGAATATTGAGCGCCTTAAAGAGCTCTCTGAGGGACTTCCGATCTGTACGGCATGCTTCACGGGCAAGTACCCGGTAGATCCGCCGACTGAGGATATCCGCGGTGAGTACACCAAATAAGCGCAATAAGTGAGCGTATGAAGTAAGTGTATGAAGTAAGCGCAGTGCTAAGTAAGGGCACGAAAGCAAGAGTATGAAATTAAGAGCAGATAAAGTTAAAGTTGTCTGATGCGAGTGAAAAAATCGCAAAAGAAAGAAACGAAACGATAAGAGCGTTAAGACATTTACGAGATTTTAGACACGAATTATTATGAAAATACAGGAGGTTCTTTTGATGAACGACCGATATCAGAGCCCGTTATCAGAGAGATATGCAAGCAGAGAGATGCAGTACATCTTCTCCCCGGACAAAAAATTTAAGACATGGAGAAAGTTGTGGATTGCGCTGGCAGAGACCGAGAAGGAGCTTGGTCTTCCGATTACCCAGGAGCAGATCGATGAACTGAAAGAGCATGCAGAGGAGATCAACTACGAGGTGGCAAAGGAGCGCGAGAAACTTGTGCGCCACGATGTCATGTCTCATGTGTACGCATACGGACAGCAGTGCCCGAAGGCGAAGGGAATCATCCATTTAGGTGCAACTTCCTGCTACGTAGGCGACAATACCGACCTCATCATCATGACCGAGGGTCTTCGCCTTGTCCGCAAGAAACTGATCAACGTGATGGCAGAGCTTGCAAAGTTTGCAGATCATTACAAGAACCAGCCGACGCTTGCATTCACTCACTTCCAGCCGGCACAGCCGACGACCGTGGGCAAGCGTGCAACCCTGTGGCTCCATGATTTATATCTGGATCTCGAGGATCTCGAGTACGTTCTCGGTTCGATGAAACTGCTCGGCTCAAAGGGAACGACAGGAACTCAGGCGAGCTTCTTAGAGCTGTTTGAGGGCGACCATGAGAAATGCCGGAAGGCAGATCAGATGATCGCAGAGAAGATGGGATTTGCAGGATGCTATCCGGTATCCGGTCAGACCTACTCCAGAAAGATCGACACCCGTGTGCTGAACATCTTGGCAGGAATCGCACAGAGCGCACACAAGTTCTCAAACGATATTCGTCTGCTTCAGCACCTCAAGGAGGTTGAGGAGCCGTTTGAGAAGAATCAGATCGGTTCTTCTGCAATGGCATACAAGCGCAATCCGATGAGAAGTGAGAGAATCGCTTCCCTGTCCAACTATGTGATGAGCGATGTGATGAACCCGATGCTTGTTTCCTCTACCCAGTGGTTTGAGCGTACCCTCGATGACTCCGCAAACAAGCGTTTAAGCATTCCGGAGGGCTTCCTCGCAATCGACGGAATCCTTGATCTGTACTTAAACGTTGTCGACGGACTTGTGGTATATCCGAAGGTTATCGAGAAGCACATGATGGCAGAGCTTCCGTTTATGGCAACCGAGAATATCATGATGGATGCCGTAAAGGCAGGCGGAGACCGTCAGGAGCTTCATGAGCGCATTCGTCAGCTGTCTATGGAGGCTGGAAAGAACGTGAAGGAGAAGGGGCTTGACAACAACCTGCTTGAGCTGATTGCTCAGGACCCGACATTTGGAATGAGCCTTGAATCTCTGAAGGCATGCATGGAGCCATCTCGCTATGTAGGTCGTGCACCACAGCAGGTAGATGAGTTTCTTGCAGAAGTTATTCAGCCGATTCTCGATGAGAATAAGGAAGTACTCGGCATGACCGCAGAGATCAACGTTTAAATTCCAAGTTTAAGTCTACGAAGTCTAATTGGAGATGTGACGGGAGAAGTCTATCTAAAATTAATTAATAGCTATAAGATATGCTAATAACTAAAGGCAGGCAGATTAGAAAATCTGCCCGCCTTTTTGTGCTTTTTATATTGATTTTGCTCTGATTATCCGATATACTGTTAATGCTTGAAAAAATTAGGGCAAAACTAAAACTTTGTTTTATGGATAAAGACGAAGGAGATTGATTATGTCAAAGGTAGATGTCGTTATTGGTTGTTTTTATGGTGATGAGGGAAAAGGTAAGGTCATCGATTATCTTGCAGAGCATGCAGATATTGCAGTTCGTGCTACTGGCGGAGATAATGCCGGTCATACGATTGAGGCAGACGGAGTGAAGTATGCGATGCGTCTGACTCCGTCCGGAATTCTTTCCGGTCACACGATTGCTGTGCTTGGAAACGGAATGGTTCTGAATCCGCAGGTTCTGCTCGAGGAAATCGCAAACCTGAAAGCTCATGGCTTCGATGTGGATCATCATCTGAAAATCAGCGAGAAAGTACAGATCATTTTCCCGTATCACAGAATGCTGGATCGTGCACTTGAGAAGGCAAGAGGCGGTAGCAAGATCGGAACAACCGGAAAGGGAATCGGACCGGCTTACTGCGATAAGTACGAGCGCAGTGGAATCCGTATGGAGGATCTTTACGAGGCAAATTTCAAGGAGAAACTTCAGCATGCCGTAGAGGCTAAGAAGGCACTCTTAAAGTTCTATGATCCGGAAGATACCACGATCGACGAGGCACTTGACTTTGAGAAGATCTATGCAGAATATAGCAATTATGCAGAGCAGTTAAAGCCGTATATGTGTGATACGGTAACCTATCTGCACAAGGCACTTGAGGAGGACAAGAATGTGATCGTGGAGGGTGCTCAGGCAACTCTTCTTGACATCGACTTTGGTTCCTACCCGTATGTAACCTCCTCCAACCCGACTGTTGGTGGTATGGTAACCGGAAGCGGACTGAGCGCAGGAGACATCGGCAATGTATACGGTGTTATCAAGGCTTACTCCAGCCGTGTCGGCGAGGGCCCGTATGTCACCGAGCTTCTCGATGAGACCGGAGACAAGATCCGTGAGCTGGGTCATGAGTACGGTACCGTTACCCATCGTCCGAGACGCTGCGGATGGCTGGATCTCGTAACCTTAAAGTATGCAAAGCGTCTGAATGGTCTGACCGCTCTTTGCGTAAACCATCTCGATACGATCGGAAAGTTTGACAAGATCAAGGTTTGCGTTGCTTACGACTGCAATGGAACCGTTACCGAGGATTTCACCACGAACCTGACTGTGCTCAACAGCGCAAAGCCGGTTTACAAGGAGTTTGATGGCAACTTCGGAGATATTTCCGGATGCAAGTCTTATGACGAACTGCCGGAGAACGCAAAGGCATACATCCGCTTTATCGAGGAGTACATCGGCGTTCCGGTAAAATTCATCGGAACCGGCGCAGGCAGAGATGCGATGATCGTGCGCGAATAAAGAAAAGCGTGTAAAAACGCGAATAAAAAAGCAGATAGAAACAAAAAGAGGCAGGTCGGAAACCGTTTGCTCCGAAACATTTCTTTGAGTGGAGATGTTCGGAGAGGGTGTTCCGACCTGTCTGTCGTTTGAGTTTGTCTCTCACCGAATCCCGAGATGGTGCAGAATCTGGTTTAAATAGGACGAAAATGCATGGGGATCGGAGAGCTGGACATCGGAGAGAGTCGCATAGGAGAGTTTATCCTTTGGTTCTTTTTTAAATGCAGGCTCCCAGAGAACTTCAAATTGAGGGACGAAGCAGTCTTTCTGAGCAGTGTAGCAGGTGCGCGCCGTAGCCTTTGCGCGGGCGGAAGAGCCGGCAAGTGAGAGAAGACTCTTATGAAGTGCGGTGTCCTGTTCCGGAAGAAAATAGTAGTCCCGGTAATTGGCATAGAAATGTTTCAGCGTTCCCTCGTAGAGATCGATTGTCAGTGTAAGTTCGTTTCCCTCAAGGTCACAGGCGACGGGATCAATAATGTACTCGATGGGTACGGGAATGGTGCAGTCGCCCTTGCATACGAGGCGGAGCAGATGACGGCGGGTCCCATAAAAGTCAGTTTCCGCGAGAACCTGCTGGGATGAAAGCGTCAGATTCTGGGCAAAGAAATCCGGATAATTCAGGATCGGAAGAATCGCCGGCATTCCCTTTAAATCATCTTCATTGTGAAGGATCAGATCATCATAGAGACTCTGCTCATGCGTCATCAGATATTCCTCGTAGACGGCGATGAGTTCTCCGCCGGAATACCGATCTTTTCGTGACACACCGAGAAATCGTTCAATGGATTTCTGCTTCATGCTCTCAAGACCGAGAAGTTTGCGGTAGGGCTTGATCCAGCGGTAAATGTCGACGCTTGTGATCGCTGAGAAATCATACGGAAGATCAAAGTGGCGACAGCGCTTAAGCAGGTACGGGATGTCAAAGCCGTCCCCGTTAAAATGAACAAGAATCCGATAGTTTTTCAGAAACGCAAAAAAGCTGTGGAGCAGTTCTGGCTCTGCTTCCTGCGTGTCGGCAAACCACTGGATTAAATTCCAGCTTCCATCCTGATAATAGGTGCATCCGATCAGATAGAGGTGAGAGCGGTCGCCGGAAAATCCCGTAGTTTCAATGTCAAAGAAGAGCAGATCCTCAAGCGCTCCGATGCGCTCAAGTGGGTAGGTGTCTGGAAGGTCTAAACGTTTCTCGATGGTGATCATGGAAAGTCCTCTTTCAAGTAAATGTAAAGTGTAAATTCTTATAAATATTATAAAAAGGAACTTCGGGAAAGTCAACGCGGAAAGAAGATCCGAACAGGGAACTTATGTTTGCATTTGGGTGGGGGATATGATATACTGCCATTCAGGAACGAGATCAGAAATTTAAAATTCGGAATTTAAAATTTAGAAATTGGAAATTGGAGGAGTTGAAGATTGTTTTCGTATATCAGAGGACCACTTGTTGAGATCTGGGAGGACCAGGCGGTTGTGGAAGCCGGTGGAATCGGCTGGAATATTCATGTGCCGGTCTCGGTTTTGGATCAGCTTCCGGGCATCGGGGAGGAGGTACGGCTCTACACGTCTTTTCAGGTCAGAGAGGACGCAATGACGCTGTATGGATTCCTGACGAGACAGGATTTGAAGATGTTTGAACAGCTTCTCGGTGTCAATGGGATTGGGCCAAAGGCAGGGCTTGGGATTTTGTCTGCACTTGTGCCGGATGATCTTCGGATGGCGATCATCTCGGAAGATGTCAAGGCGATCGCGAAGACACCGGGAATTGGTCCGAAGACCGCAAAGCGCGTGATTCTCGATCTCAAGGACAAGATCTCGATGGATGAGATTCTTTCCGGCGGTGCAGATGCGACCTCATCGGAAACTTCCGGTGGAAAATCGAGTGCGGGCGCAAATTCCAGTGCAGGCATGAGAGGTGTGACAAAGGATGCGGTTGAGGCGCTGACAGCGCTTGGTTACTCGCTGACGGAGGCTTCGCGGGCAGTGCGCAGAGTCGAGATCACGGATGGAATGAGTGTAGAGGCTGTCTTGAAGGCATCCTTGAAATATCTGGCAGGATGAGGAATAGGAAAAAGGGATAAGAAAGATCAATGGAGAGACGAATTATCACAACGGAAGTGACGGCGGAGGATAAGAAGATAGAGCCGAATCTGAGACCGCAGACGTTGGCGGAGTACATCGGTCAGGAGAAGATCCGCCACAACCTCAAGATTTACATTGATGCGGCAAAGGCGAGAGGGGAATCTCTCGATCATGTGCTGTTTTACGGTCCTCCGGGACTTGGAAAGACGACGCTTTCCGGAATCATTGCGAACGAGATGGGAGTCAACATGAAAGTGACCTCCGGTCCGGCAATCGAGAAGCCCGGAGAGATGGCGGCGATTCTGAATAATCTTCAGGAGGGAGATGTTCTCTTTGTCGATGAGATTCATCGCCTGAATCGTCAGGTCGAGGAGGTGCTCTATCCGGCGATGGAGGATTTTGCGATCGATATTATGCTCGGAAAAGAGGCATCGGCACGCTCGATTCGTCTTGATCTCCCGCATTTTACACTTGTCGGGGCGACGACGCGGGCAGGACTTTTGACGGCTCCGCTCAGAGATCGTTTTGGTGTGGTACAGAAGTTGGAATTCTATACACCGAAAGAATTGAGCGTGATTGTGGAACGGTCTGCGAGTGTTCTCGGCGTGGAGATTGACCCGAAGGGCGCTCAGGAGATTGCACGCCGGTCACGCGGAACGCCACGTCTCGCAAATCGCCTGCTCAAGCGCGTGCGCGATTTCGCCCAGGTGAAGTATGACGGGGTGATCACAAAGGAGGTCGCAGACTTTGCACTCGATATCCTCGATGTGGACAAGATGGGACTCGACAACAACGACCGAAATATTCTGCTTTTGATGATTGAGAAGTTTGGTGGTGGTCCGGTCGGACTTGAGACTCTGGCAGCGGCGATGGGAGAGGATGCCGGAACGCTGGAAGATGTCTATGAGCCGTATCTTTTGATGAATGGATTTATCAACCGAACTCCGCGCGGGCGCGTGGCGACAGAGTTGGCATATCGCCATTTAGATATTCCGATTGAGAGTGGAAAGTAAGTTACAGCACGTGGGTAGGCATTTTCTGAACGGAAAATGCCGTATGATACAGTAGTGGTAGCAGATTTTGCCCATTTGGAATGCAAAGCATCGGCAAAATCCGTTACTGTTTGCAGGGCGCGTGAACCGTAACGAAAGTGAGGCTATCGCACATGTAGAAATGGAATAGCTCTTGTTCCCTGCTTCCAGATATGGTAAACTAGGGTGTGAGAAAGAAAAAAGCTGTCTGTGAAGCCGGAACAGAGAGAAATCATAAGAGAAGAAAAATCAGGAGCGATCACAATGGAGCGAAAAGTACAGAAAGAAAATAAAAATTATGCAGAAGTTTTGATAGATGGCGTTGTCTACACGCTTGGCGGAGTGGAGAATGAGGAGTATTTGAGAAAGGTTGCCTCCTATCTGAACGAGAAGATCGGCAAGGTTAAGCAGTTTGACGGCTTTCTCAGAATGAGCGAAGAGTATCAGATGCTGATGATCGAGTTAAATATTGCAGATGATTATTTCAAGGAGCAGGAGCGGGCAAATGAGCTTGCTGAGCAGAAAAATGATCTCGAGAAGGACACATACAGTCTCAAGCATGAGCTGATCACAACGCAGATGAAGCTCGAGAATGTACGCCGGGAGCTTGAGGATGAGCGCAGAAAATTGCAGGAACTCAAGAAGAAACTTGCAGAGAACGGAAAAGAAGCGTTACTCACAGAGGTGGTGGATGAAGACGAGCCGGATGAGGCTTTGACGGAAGCGACGAAGGAGACTGCGACGACTGCGCAAAAGACAGAGGCGGCAGCAAAGAAAGCTCAGGAAAAAAAGCATTAAGAGGAGCAGTGAAACGGAAAATTGGATGGGAAGGGGGTGTCTCAGCGCTGGGACATCCTTTCTTTTACTTTTTGTGATGGGAGCTGAGTCTTTTTTGAAATGGAGGAAATTTGAGAGTGATGAAACGACCACAAGTAGAGGTTCTGGCACCTGCCGGCTCGATGGAGAGCATGAAGGCGGGAATCAGCGCTGGAGCAGATGCGATCTATATGGGCGGAAGCCGGTATGGAGCGCGCGCCTATGCGGATAATCCGGAGGAAGATCGTTTTCTTGAGGCGATCGACTATGTGCATCTGCATGGAAAAAAGATTTACATGACCGTCAACACCTTGATGAAGGAAGAGGAGCTTGAGGATCTGACGGATTATCTGAGACCTTACTATGAGAGAGGACTCGATGCCGTTATCGTGCAGGATATCGGTGCAATCCGAAAGATTCGGGAGGTATTTCCGGATCTTCCGGTGCATGCGAGCACACAGATGACGATCACGGGTTATCGCAGTGCGGAGATTTTGCAGGAGATGGGAGCGGAGCGCGTTGTACCGGCGCGAGAGCTCTCTCTGAAAGAGATTGCCAAGATTCATGAGAAGTTGAATCTTGAGATTGAGTGTTTTGTTCACGGAGCACTGTGCTATTGCTATTCTGGTCAGTGCCTGCTCAGCAGTCTGATTGGCGGGCGAAGCGGAAACCGCGGTCGCTGTGCTCAGCCGTGCCGTCTGCCGTATGAGGTCGATGGAGTCGGTGGGAGCGGCAGTATGGGAGCGGGAAACGGCGCTTTATCGGGTGCTTACTCGTTTGGGCGCAAAGGCAGTGCGAGAAGCACGAGAGAAATGAGTGCGTCTTCTGATCGCGGAAATCGAGAGTTCAAACTGCCTTCCGGAAGTTCCGGAAAATCTGGAAAGTCTGAAAATGGAAAATTCGGCAGGAAAGGCGGCTCTTCGTCTGCATTTGGAAAGCAGGGAAATGCAAATGGAAAGAGCAGTGCGAGAGGAAACACAAAAGAAAATGGAAAAGGAAGTATAGGCGGAAGCGCAAAGAGCAAGAATGAGTTTAAAAATGCGCAGAGAAAGTCCGGCGTCAATGAGAAGAGACAGGCGGATGAGTCCTATGTACTCAGCTTAAAGGATCTGTGCACGCTCGATATTCTGCCGGACATTCTCGAAGCAGGTGTCTACTCGCTCAAGATCGAGGGACGAATGAAGAGTCCGAGATATACCGCCGGTGTCGTCCGCATATACCGCAAATATGTCGATCTCTATTTAAGCAAGGGGAGAGCGGGATACCGCGTTGATCCGGAGGATCGCAAACAGCTTCTCGATTTGTTTGACCGTGGAGGTCAGACTGATGGCTATTACCGCCATCATAACGGTCGTGAGATGGTTGTTCTCAAAGAAAAACCGGCATTTCGCGAGGCGAATCAGGCACTCTTTGATGAGATTGACCGCGAGTATGTGAATAAGGTGCTTCAGAGACCGATTCACGGAGTTGTGACGGTTCACGAGGGGGAGCCGTTGCGATTGATGCTTGAGACTGAGGATGGAAGTGCGCGCGTGCGCGCTGAGGGCGCTTTGGTTCAGAGCGCACAGAATCAGCCGTTGACGGAGGAGAAACTCTTAAAGCAGATGAATAAGACAGGCGGAGCGGAATTCTTTTTTGAGGAGCTCGAGGCTCATCTTGAGGGCGAATGTTTTGTGCCGGTTCAGGCACTCAATGAACTGCGCCGTCAGGGCATGGAGAAGCTGAAGGAGGAGATCTTAAAACCGTGGTATCGGGTGTGGAAGGCAGAGAGTGTCTCGTCAGAGCAGAGTGCAATGGATAAGTGTCAGAGTGATGAGAATGCGAAAGAAGAGAAGCGCAACGTTGAAGAGAGCAGTCGTGATGATATGCGTTATGCAGAAAGCGCATGCGGAGATGCAGAGCGTGAGATCAGCGAGGATGAAAAATCCGTAGAGTACGAGAATTACGAGGAAACTCAGCAGGAAGCGATAAAACAGGAGGCTGTAAATCAGAACACTCTGCAAGTGACAACCGGATGGAGACGAGAAAAAATAGAGTTTTCTGTGCGGGAGAAAGAGATTCAAAAGCACAGGGAGGATGGAAGTGCGCGAATTCATATCTCTCTCGAAGATCCGTCTGCATTTCACAATGTGCTTCAGGAGCCGGATGTCGATGCGATTTATTTGGATGCAGTCGGATTTGAACCGGAGACCTGGCTTGACTGTGTCGTCAGCTGTCACATGATGGGAAAATCCTGCTATCTGCTTCTTCCACACATTTTCCGGACGGAGGCTGAGGCATATTTTCGGGCGCACGGGGAAGAACTGAGAGAGGCGAGATTTGATGGAATGGTTCTGCGCTCCCTCGATGAGATCAAGATGCTTGAGGAGCTCGGTGTGACCGATGTCGTGAGAGTCGCAGATCCGAACCTGTATGCGATGAACTCTGTCGCTGGGCGTGAGATGAAGCATCTCGGAATGGATCGTCAGACGTTCCCGCTGGAACTCAATTCGCGCGAGCTTGAATCCCTGTCAAAGAAGACGAAGGCAGATGGAATTGAGTGGGAACTTCAGGTTTATGGCTATCTTCCGGCGATGGTTTCCGCACAGTGCGTGGTCAGAACAACGAAGGGATGCACGCACAAGCCGGAGATCCTTTTTATGACGGATCGAACCGGAAAACGGATTCCGATGAAGAATCACTGTCGATTCTGCTACAATACGATTTACAATCCGAGTCCGCTGTCTCTGCTTGGCATGGAAAAAAGTGTGGAGCGAATTCATCCGGATGTGATTCGTCTTGCGTTTACAATTGAGAAACCGGCGAAGATTTGTGAGATCATTCGAGCATTTGCCGATCATTTCCGCTATGGTCAGGAGGGAGAAGCACCGTTTGATGATTTCACCCGTGGTCATATGAAGCGCGGTGTGGAGTAGCGAGGAGTGAAGAATTAGGTTACTGTTTATCAGTTGCTGTTTGCAACGTGTGAACCGTAACGAAATTAGAGGACTAAAACGATATGACAAATGTGATAATTGAAGTGTCAAAATACGTGCTGATTTTTCTGATGGCAGTTTATACCTACTTAAATTTCAGCTATTTCCGTTTTCATGATGTCTGGGAACAGAACCGGACGTGTGCGCGCCAGAATGTGATGATGTTTTTCATCCATCTGATTGCGTATGCGATTCTGTTTTTAAAATCAGAGGATGAGAGAGTCGTCCTGTTCTATCTGGCACAGCTCGTCTTTTTTACCGCTTATATCGGGCTGTACCGGCTGTTTTATCGCAACATGTCCCGGATTCTTGTCAACAATATGTGTATGTTGCTCTGTGTCGGCTTTATCATGCTGACGCGTCTCTCATTTGACAAGGCAATCCGCCAGTTTCTGATTGTCGCAGTGTCGGCTCTGATCACCTGGATCATTCCGTTCATCATGGACCGCGTGTGGCAGCTGGCAAAGATTCCGTGGATTTACGGTTTTATCGGGCTTGGACTCCTCGTGGGTGTCTGGATCATCGGAAATAACAGCTTTGGAGCACAGCTCTCCGTCACGATCGGTGGAATCGCGTTTCAGCCATCGGAGTTTGTAAAGATCAGCTTTGTGTTCTTTGTCGCGACGATGTTCTATCAGGATACGGACAGGCGAACAATCATTTTAACAACTGCAATGGCGGGAGCTCATGTGCTCGTCCTTGTGCTCTCTAAAGATTTGGGAAGTGCGCTGATTTTCTTTATCACCTATCTGGCAATGCTTTTTGTTGCGACGACGGATGTGCTCTACCTGCTTGGTGGACTTTTAGGAGGATGTGGTGCTTCTGTGCTCGCCTATCATCTGTTCGCCCATGTGAGAACGAGAGTAGAGGCATGGCGAAATCCGTGGGCGGATATTGATAACCGTGGATACCAGATCACCCAGTCGCTGTTTGCGATCGGAACGGGTGGATGGTTTGGAATGGGACTCTATCAGGGAATGCCGTATAAGATTCCAGTTGTTGAGAAGGACTTTATCTTTTCGGCGATCTCGGAGGAGCTTGGCGGAATCTTTGCAATGTGTGTGATTCTGATCTGCGTCGGGTGTTTTCTCCAGTTTGTGATGATCTCGGCGAAGATGCAGGCGCTCTTTTATAAACTGATTGCGTTCGGTCTTGCGGTTGTCTATGCGGTTCAGGTCTTTCTGACGATCGGCGGAGTGACGAAATTTATTCCGTCGACGGGCGTGACGCTTCCGTTTGTCAGCTATGGAGGAAGCTCGGTACTCAGCACATTTATTTTGTTTGGAGTCATTCAGGGACTCTATATCCTGAAAAAAAATGATGAGGAGGATGAGGAAGAGTGAGAAGAAAACAGACACAGCGTTTGGATTCCAACAAGAGCATTCTGGGAATTGCCTATGTGTTTGTAGGACTTTTTCTCTGTCTGCTCGTATATTTCGGATATTTTCTTCAGGTTCGCAGTCAGACGGTGATCAACAATTCGTACAATGCGCGTCTCGACAGTTTTGCGGACCGGATTGTGCGCGGAGAGATTTTGAGCAGTGATGGACAGGTGCTTGCGCAGACGACAGTCGCGGATGATGGAAGTGAGAGACGGTCATATCCGTTTGACTCTCTTTTTGCTCATGTTGTCGGATACTCAGATCACGGAAAGACGGGGCTTGAGTCGCTGGCAAATTTCTACCTTTTGAGTTCTCATGTCAATCTTGTGGAGAGAACGGCAAATGAGCTTGCAGGCGATAAAAATATCGGAGACAATGTCGTGACGACCCTCGATGTCGGACTGCAAAAGGTCGCATCGGATGCGCTCGGAGATCACCGTGGCGCAGTCGTCGTTATAGAGCCGTCAACCGGCAAAGTTCTTGCGATGGTGTCAAAGCCGGGATTTAATCCGAATACGCTCGCACAGGACTGGGACAGCCTGATCTCGGGCGACAACACAAAGGCACAGCTCTTAAACCGCGCGACGCAGGGTCTTTACCCACCGGGATCGACATTTAAGATTGTGACGATGCTCGCTTACATTCGTCAGCATCCGAACACCTGGCAGGATTTCACGTTCGACTGCGATGGCTCGTACCAGGTTGGGGATTACAAGATTTCCTGCTATCACGGCGAAGCTCATGGTCATCAGGATATCCGTCAGGCATTTGCAAACTCGTGCAACGGCGCATTTGCGAGCATGGGGCTTGATTTTGAGCTTGGCGGAGTGAGGACGATGGCGAACAGTCTTTTGTTTAACTCGGAGCTTCCGATTTCAATTGCGTACAGCAAGAGTTCGTTTGTACTCGCGGAGGATGCAGGCGACTGGGAACGTCTTCAGACTGCGATCGGTCAGGGTGAGACGCAGATGACTCCGCTTCACAATGCGATGATTACTTCGGCAATCGCAAATGGCGGAATCCTGATGAAGCCGTACCTGATTGATCATGTGGAGAGTGCAGTCGGGGAGACTGTGCAGAAATTTCTTCCTGCATCTTATGGGACTTTGATGAATTCGGCAGAGGCGGATACGCTCTCAGCGCTGATGCGTGGAGTTGTTACGGCGGGAACCGGATCGGCTGTGCGAACAGATGCCTATGCTGTGGCGGGAAAGACGGGTTCTGCGGAGTTTGAGACCGGAAAAGAGACACATTCGTGGTTTACGGGATTTGCGCCGGTGGACAATCCGCAGATCGTGGTTACTGTTCTGGTTGAGGAGAGCGGATCAGGCGGAAAAGTTGCCGCTCCGATTGCGAGAAAGATCTTTGATGAGTGGTTCTCGAGGTAAAGTTTGTAGGTAGGCACTTTTGGAACCGAAAGTGCCGTAAGATAAGGTGGTGGAAGCAGATTTTGCCGATTTAGGATGCGAAGCATCGGCAAAATCCTGTTACAGTTTGTGCTTTGCATGAACTGTAACAGTGGTTCTCGAGGTAAAGTTTGTAGGGCGCGTGAACAGTAACAAGCAGAACTTCAACTTGCAACTTCTGCAAATACGAGTTATACTAAAACCAATCGCAATCATTTTATAGTTTTATGGTATCATTTTATATTTTTTGAGTGATTGCAGGCGGTCTAATTGGACACACCAAAGCGACGCAGAATGCGTGGCTGGGCAGGAGGAATTGCAATGATAGAAGCAACGAGCTGTGGAGGTGTGGTGATATTTCGCGGTAAGATTCTGGTTCTCTACAAGAATTACAAGAATAAGTATGAGGGCTGGGTTCTGCCTAAGGGCACTGTGGAAGCAGGAGAAGAGTATAAGGAGACGGCACTTCGGGAAGTAAAGGAAGAAACGGGTGTCAGCGCTTCCATCATCAAGTACATCGGAAAGAGTTCTTACTCGTTCAACACCCCGCAGGATATGGTGGAGAAGGATGTGCACTGGTATCTGATGATGGCGGACAGTTATTACAGCAAGCCACAACGCGAAGAGCATTTTGTGGATTCTGGGTATTACAAGTTTTATGAGGCGTACCATCTGCTCAAGTTTTCTAATGAGAAGCAGATTTTGGAGAAAGCCTACAACGAATATCTGGATCTGAAAAAAGCCAACCTCTGGGGAAGTAAGAAATACTTCTGATACGACTGTGCAGGAACAGGAACGGCACTCCGGATATCCGGGGTGCTGTTTTTTCGTGTTTCGTGTAGCTTTAAATGCGCTCCGCCGACGAGTAAAGTCCTGCAAACGCGCTCTCGCTCCGGGTTCGACGTAGCGGTGCGTAAGACTGCAAAAATCGCAGTCTAAACACCGACGTCTCACACGGGTTTGCAGTGACTTTCTCGTCTTACGTCTCTGGTATACAAATTTGGCATCTTAGGTTTTTGAAAAATAGAATTCATGAGATTGATAAAAAGAAATTTAGAAATTCAAGTTGACGCTCGCGGAGTGTATAAAAATTTAGCGTTTTAGATCTTAAAAAATGAGATTTAGTGAGATTTCAAAAATTTGGTGTTATAGGAGAATAGATTATGCAGGAATCATCAAGAAGGCTGCCAAGTAAAGAAGCGAATAGATCATGGAATAAGGGAGCGGGAAAAACATCGAATGATTTGCGCACAATGTTGCGGGCGATGGATCACAAGAGTTATCCGGCGTACAAGTCGCTTGTGGGCGCGTATTCATTTGGAACGTATGATCTTGTCATCGATCATGTGCAGGGCGATCCGTTTGCGTCACCGTCAAGTGTTCATGTGGAAGTGGAGCTTGGAAAAGCAGGTTTTCCGGCGGAGTACCTCGCAAAGCCGTTTATGAGAATCGCGCTCGAGGATTTTCTGATTCGTCAGTTTGCGGGGCAGATTGAGTCTTACAATTTTAAGACGAGGGGATCAGGAAAGAGCGGACTGATTTCGATCAGCCGTTGCGGGCAGGAAGTGCTTGAGAGAAGCGCGTGTGAGATCGGAGAGAGAAAGCTGACGGCTCGTTTCCATGTCGGTTTTCCGGCATTTGGGCGGACGATCGATGCAGGAGGTCTTGAGAAAATTCTGTTTGATTTTCTGCCAAAGTGTGTGGAGCGCAGTTTTTTCTATCGAAATCTGAATAAAAAACAGGTGGAGGAGACAGTCTTTCTATCAGAGGATCAGCACGAGATGAGAGAGATTTTGAGAAAGGAACATTTGATGGCGTTTGTCGCAGATGGCTCGATTCTTCCAAGAAAGAGTGGAATCTCGGATCTGCCGATGAAAGAGAGTGTACCGTTTGAGTCGCCAAAGACGATGCGCCGGACATTTACTCTGCCTCACCGCGGGGAGATTTCCGGAATGGCAGTGCCGGAGGGAATCACGCTGATTGTCGGAGGTGGTTATCACGGAAAATCAACGCTGTTGTTCGCGCTTCAGATGGGTGTTTACAACCACATTGCAGGTGATGGACGCGAGTTTGTGATCACGGAGGATACCGCAGTCAAACTGCGTGCGGAAGAGGGAAGATTCATCCGAAATCTCGATATTTCGATGTTTATCAACGATCTTCCGAATGGAAAAAACACAAGGACATTTTCGACGCAGGATGCAAGTGGAAGTACCTCACAGGCAGGGGCTGTGATCGAAGGTCTTGAGGCAGGAAGCCGTCTTTTCCTGATTGATGAGGATACCTCAGCAACGAACTTTATGGTGCGCGATGAGTTTATGCAGGAGGTGATCAGCCGGGAGAAAGAGCCGATCACGCCGTTTCTTGAGCGTGCCCGTGATCTTTACGAGAAGGCGGGAGTCTCGACGATCCTTGTTGCGGGAAGTTCCGGCGCATTCTTCTATATCGCCGATCAGGTGATCCAGATGGATGCTTACCGCCCTGTGGATATTACGGAGCGTGTGAAAGAACTCTGTAAAGCGCACAAAGCGCCGAGAACACAGGCACCGGGATTTGTGGTTCCGGCATTTGATCAGGCATTTAAGGCGGGAAAACAGTCAGGTGCGACGAAGCCGGCTTCAACTGTTCGTGCATATGAGGAAAAGTATGGGCGAGGTGGAAGAGGACGAAATACAAACCACATAGAAAATAGAGATGAGTACGATGGGCAGAGCGTGGATCGAAATTCAGAGGACAGCAGATTTGGAGCGAGAGGATCGAAAGATCAGAAAGGCGAGCAGAAATCTGGGCGCGGGAGCAAGATCCGCTCTTCAGGCACAGATTCCTTTTCGATTGACCGCGAGAGTGTGGAGATGCGTTTTGTCGAACAGCTTGCAGATCCGGAGCAGAATACGGCACTCGCAAGTCTTTTGAGATATGCGCTTGAGCAGGTGATTGACGGACGGCGCAGTCTGCGACAGGTTGTGGAGATCCTCTCGGAGACGCTTGAGAAAAAAGGATGGAGTGCGTTTTCAGGCTCCTATGTGCCGTGTGGACTGGCAAAGCCAAGAAAACAGGAGATCTTCTCGGCGATGAGTCGTTTCCGTGGATAATCAAAGAAAGAATGATAAAGAAAGAATGATAAAGAAAGAGTAATCAGGAAAAGAAAGCAAAAAAAGAGCAGGAACGCAAGACTGATAATTAATATAAAAAACAGAACGGTGGTGTAAATTATTATGAGAAAAGAACTGGAAAAGAGATTGGAGCGCGCGATGGCTTACCAGACGGCGCTGACACTTTTTGAGTGGGATAATGAGACATTAGCTCCTGAGGAAGCGGGACCGTACACGGCTCGCGTGCAGGGAATTTTGTCGGAGGCTTATCAGGAGGTCATGACCGATCCTCAGATGAGAGAACTTCTTGAGGAAGCGGAGCAGGAAAATGTTCCGGGCGAAGAGAATACGGATGTCGATCGCGCCGTGATCCGCGAGGCAAAGGAAGAGCTTGACCGACTTGCATGCATTCCGCCGAGAGAATACCGCGCTTATCAGGAGCTCGTCGCAGATTCTGCGCGGATCTGTGCGAAGGCGCGAAAGGAGAATGACTTCGAGAGCTTTGCGCCGACACTCGAGAAGATTGTGTTTTGGCAGAAAAAGTTTGCCGGATATCAGGCGAAAGAGGGACAGAAACTCTATGATGTGATGCTTGACACCTACGAGAAGGGATTTGATATGGCACATCTCGATCCGTTCTTTGAGCTTCTGAGGAAGGAGATTGTTCCACTTCTGCATCAGGTGATGAACGCGGATTCTGTATCGATCGACGACTCGTTTTTGAGCGGGGAGTACGACGAAGACAAACAGAGAGAACTCGGGGAATTTCTCGCAAAATATGTGGGATTTGATTTCAAGAAGGGTGTGCTTGCGACGAGTGCGCATCCGTTTACGACAAATCTGCACAACCATGATGTGAGAATCACAACACACTACAAGGATCGCGTTGACAGTTCGCTATTTTCTGTGATCCATGAATCCGGTCATGCAGTTTATGAGATGGGAATTGCAGATGAATTGACGCAGACACTTGTTGGACAGGGCGCTTCGATGGGGATGCACGAGTCTCAGTCACGTTTCTTTGAAAATCTGATCGGGCGCAGTGAAGCGTTTTGGGTTCCGCTCTACGGCAAACTCAAAGAGCTCTTCCCGGAGGAACTGCGCGGAGTTGGACGTGAAATGTTTGTTCGGGCAATTAATAAAGTACAGCCGGGGCTGATCCGCACGGAGGCAGATGAGCTGACGTACAGTCTTCATGTGCTTGTGCGCTATGAACTTGAGAAAAAGCTGATTGAGGAAGATCTCGATGTGCGGGAATTGCCGAAACTCTGGGGCGATCTCTATGAGAAGTACCTTGGCATCCGTCCTGCAAATGATGCCGAGGGTGTGCTTCAGGATATTCACTGGGCGCAGGGCTCATTTGGATATTTCCCGTCGTATGCGCTTGGAAGTGCGTTTGGTGCACAGATGTATGCCTATATGCGCACACAGATGGATGTCGACGGACTGCTTGAGACTGGCAAACTCGAGGTGATCCGTGAATATTTGAGAGAGCATGTTCATCGTTTCGGCAAGATGAAGACCAGTGCCGAGATTATCCGTGATATGACGGGAGAGGATTTCAATCCACACTACTATGTGAACTATTTGAAAGATAAGTACCAGAAATTGTATCGACTTAATTTGGAGTAATTGGGCAGATTCAGACAAAATTTGGTGAGAATGCGCAGGCAGAGCCCCTTTATTTTTATGAAAAATCGCTTTTGAAGGAAAGAAAAAGAAGAATTATAATAGAAGTAGTAGAATGGAGGGGTTATATGCGTGAATATCAGACAGGAGAATTTGTTGTTAAACCGATCACCGGGGTGTGCAGAGTCGAAGAAATTTTGCATCTGGAAATGAGTGGAGCGGACAGTAAGAAATTATATTATCGGTTGGTTCCGTTAGATAATCTTCAGGAGAAGATTTATGTCCCGGTCTCAGCTTCGGAGACGAGTCTGCGTCCGTGCATGACGGCAGAGGAGGCATGGAAGTTCATTGAGCGGATTCCGGAGATTGAGGCGATGTGGATCGACAATGAGAAGACCCGGGAGCAGAAATATAAAGAGGCAGTCAGGCAGAATGACCCGGAAGCGTTGATTTCGATCATCAAGATGATCTACTGGCGCAAGCGAACGAGAATGGAGCAGGGGAAAAAAGCAACGCAGACGGATGAGAAATACTTTCAGATGGCAGAGAAGCTGTTGTATATGGAACTGGGAACAGCTCTCGGAAAATCAAGGGAAGAAGTCTATGAAGTGATTGTGGCATTTATGGAGAAAAATCGCGAGAATGAGTAGCTGTATATCTGTGACAATATATGCTGTGAAATAGAAACAGGGAACGAGCTTTTAATCAGACACGATGGTTTAAAGCTTGTTCCCTGTTTTTCTGTACAGAACCGTTTCTTTATGAGTTCAAGTCGGCGCAAGCATCGATTGGACGTATGATTCTGGTCAGCTTTGTTGACGTATTTTTATTAGAGTTATTGCGCTTCTCTGTTTTTATTTGTGTGCGCTGTTGTTTGAGCAGGCATTTATCGTCGTTTTCAGCAGACGGTGGGAGCTCGTGAAGCTGTAAGCGCAGGCGAAAACTTCTGCGATCCAGAATGCGTACCAGGCGTGCGAGAGCCCAATGGTTCTGATTAGGAAGGAAAGACAGGGGATCAGAAGAACAAACTGGCGGATTCCCGCGCTGATCATGTTGACGACTCCGTTTCCAAGTCCGGAGGCAAAATATCCGCAAAGAATCGTGATTGAGGCAAAGACGAAAGAGACGGAGATGATTCTGAGTGCAGGGATGCCGAGTGCCAACATTTGGGCGTTTGCGGAAAAGAGGGTCAGCAGTTGAGCGGGGAAAAGCCAGAAAAGCACGGTTCCACACAGGGCAAGACCTGCGCCGGTGGGGAGCAAAATCTGCCAGGTTTTGCGGATGCGGGAGATATTTTTTGCGCCGTAGTTGTAGCCGACAATCGGGATTCCTGCCTGTCCGAGACCGTTGATTGGCATCATCAGGAAGTTTTGGAGCTTGTAGTAGATTCCAAAGAAAGCGACGGCTGTGGTCGAAATCTCAAGAAGGAGATGGTTGACAGCGAACGTCATCAGACTTCCGATCGCCTGCATGACGATCGTGGGGAGTCCGACGCGATAGATGTCGCGGACATCCTGCCAGTTGAATCGGTAACCGCGGAAACGGACATGAATCAGCGGATTTTTGAAGCGGTTAAAGAGGAGTGCAGAGATTGCACCGGCGATTTGTCCGATGACGGTCGCAATGGCTGCACCCCGGATTCCCATTGCAGGACAGCCAAACAGACCGAAGATCATGATCGGGTCGAGAATGATATTCAGGATCGCGCCGATAATCAGGGAGAACATCGAAAGCACGGTATCTCCAACTGCCTGAAGCAGACGCTGACCGTAAGTTTGAAGGAAAATACCCTCACAGTAGACGAGGTTGATCGAGAGGTATTGTCTGCAAAGTTCCTGAAGTTCCGGTTCGGGTGTCATATTCTGAGCGATTACATTCGAGAAGAAGATACCGACAAGCGAGAATATGAGAGCCGTTGCAAGCATCAGAAACAGACCGGTTGTCGCAGTCTGACAGGCCTCGTCAATCTTATGTTGCCCGATTTTTTTAGAGAGCAGGGCATTTAGACCGACCGCGGTTCCGACACCGATCGCAATCATCAGAAACTGGATCGAGTAGACGAGGGAGGTTGCAGTCAACGCAGTCTCCGAAAGTCTTGCGATAAAGATGCTGTCGACGATGTTGTAGAGAGACTGGACGAGAAGTGAGAGCATCAGGGGGACTGCCATTGTGTACAGCAGGGGGCGGATTGGTATGTCTGCCAGTTTGTTTTTGGTGTTGTTCATGACAAAAACTCCTTTCGTTTGCAGCAAGAACGAAGCCGGAAATAAAGGAAATAAAAAAGCGTGAAATCGGTGAGGATAAGCAAATCCTCCTGATTTCACGCTCTGTAAAAGCCGGCTTTTCTTGATGAGTTTGTTTGAATTCCATTTTCGTAAGCCTATTATAAACGAGAAAAAGAGAAAAAAGCAAGCAAATTTTTTGTTGACTTTTTGAAAAACAGGAAATATAATGAGCGGGTAAACGAGTAGCAGAAACTGCGTAAATCCAGTTTTTGACTGCTCGTTTTTATTTGTCCCACAAAATCAACAAGGTTCGTGCAGATACGAGAAGAGATATGTAAAAATGTGTACAGAAAAGTGAATACAGGTATCAGAAATCAGTGTGTAGCTTATCAGCGTAAGTCCAACTTGTCAACTTACGGGAAAAGATACACACTTTTTTGATTTTATGGGGACAAAAAGAAGAAGGAGGAGAAAAAGAAAATGGCAGAAAGCAACAAAATGAAGGAGATGCCGGTTGGTAAGCTGATGGTTCAGATGGGAATCCCGATGATCCTATCGATGGCACTTCAGGCAGTCTACAACATTGTGGACAGTGCCTTTGTCGGAAATATGAAAACGGGAAGCGAGTCGGCGCTGAATGCGTTGACGCTGGTTTTTCCGATCCAGATGCTGATGGTCGCAGTCGGAATTGGAACCGGAGTCGGAACGAATGCGCTGCTTGCGAGAACTCTAGGACAGGGAAATCGAAAGAAAGCGGGAATGGTTGCGGGCAATAGCCTGTTTCTAGGGGCAGTCATTTATCTGATCTGTCTACTGTTTGGAATTTTTGGAGTAAAAGTCTATATCTCGTCTCAGACAATTGATCCGGAAGTGCTTGAAATGGCGGTGAGTTATTTGAGAATCTGTTGTGTCGTCTCATTTGGAATTATCTATTTTTCCCTGTTTGAGAAACTGCTTCAGGCGACGGGACGTTCCCTCTATTCGACGATCGGTCAGGTAGTCGGTGCGGTTGTCAATATCATCTTAGATCCGATTATGATTTATGGACTCGGCCCGGTTCCGGAGATGGGAGTTTGCGGTGCGGCGTATGCGACGGTGATCGGTCAGGTGGTATCTGCGGGACTTCTTTTGATCTTTCATCTGAGACTCAACCATGAGTTTGAGCATGGTGCGAAGATGATGAAGCCGAATGGTGCGATTATCCGGGAAATCTATGCGGTCGGACTTCCGGCAATCATTGCGCAGGCACTGATGTCGATCATGGTATATGCGATGAACCTAATTCTCAAATTCAGTCCGTCCGCGCAGACTGCATATGGGCTCTTCTATAAGGTTCAGCAGTTTGTGCTCTTCCTCGCCTTTGGTTTAAGAGACGCAATCACGCCGATTCTTGCGTTTGGTTATGGAATGCGAAGCAGAAAGAGAATTCGGGATGGAATCAAATATGGAATTTTGTATACGGTGATTCTGATGATTTTTGGTATCTTTGTGACAGAAGGATTTCCGGTATCGTTTGCGATATTATTCAATGCGGGGCAGTCGCGAGAGTACTTTATTGGCGCAATGCGTGTGATTTCGATCAGTTTCCTCTTTGCAGGAATCAATGTTGCCTACCAGGGCATTTATCAGGCATTAAACCGCGGACTCGAATCGCTCGTGATCTCTCTGCTCAGACAGCTTGTGATCATTCTGCCACTCGCAGGCGTGTTCTCGATTTTCGTGAGAAATGGTCAGGCAGATCTTACATTGATCTGGTGGTCGTTTCCGATCACGGAAGCTCTGTCCTGTCTGGTTGGCTATGTGTTCTTGAAGAAAATCACAAAGACGACCGTAGATGTTCTGAGTTAGAGATGTTGTAACTGTTCAGTAGGTTTGCGCACTTGCTGCGCTGACCGTAAGAAAACATAGGTTAGAAGGCAAAAATCCCATCGGCGTAGCCGATCTGGAATGGATTTTTGTTCGTAACTATAAAGGTACTGAATAGTTACGAGATGTTGTAAATTAGAGGTGTTTTGAATGAATTTTGAGTGAAAAAGGAGGAAAACGCAATGAAAAAGAGAATCATCACAATCAGCAGAGAATTTGGAAGCGGGGGACGTTTCATCGGGGAGGAAGTCGCAAAGAAACTTGGAATCGCTTACTATGACAAGAATCTGATCAACCGGATTGCACAGCAGTCGGGACTGGATTCGGAGTATATTCAGGAGAGTGCAGAACTCTCTCCGCGAAAAGGACTGTTTGCCTATGCATTTGCCGGACGGGACAGTGCCGGGAAATCAATGGAAGATCTCGTCTATGAGGTCCAGAGAAAGATCATTCTGGAAATTGCAGAGAAAGAACCGTGTGTGATCATCGGAAGAAATGCAGATTTTGTTTTGAGAGACAGGACGGATGTGCTCAACGTGTTTATACACGGAAATCTGCCAGAGAAGACGCAGAGAATCTGCCGGATTTATGCGGTTTCTGAGCAGGAGGCGAGGAAGATGATAGCGGACACGGATAAGAGAAGAATGACGAATTATAATTTTTATACGGATCAGAAGTGGGGAAAGGCGAGCAACTACACGCTGTCATTAAATAGCTCAGAACTGGGGTATGAGAGATGTGAGAAGATCATTCTGGAATGTTCGGGAATGTATGGAGATGGAGTAGCTATGGAGTAGTCGTACATGGAAATCTGCCAGGGATAAGACTTTCTGAACGAAAAATTCTGTGTGATATAGTGGTGGGGCGGATTGTGCAGTGCATGATGAACGAGAAGGAACTGGAGGTGACAAGGTGACAAGTTAGGCGATTAGCTGAGGGCTGAGGGCAAACAGAAAACAGGATTTGCAGGATTGGGAAAAACGCGGTAAACTAAAACTTAGAATGATTCAAATTTGGAAAAACAGATAAAAACCGGAAAAATCAAGTTTTTGTAGACCGGTGAGGGGTTGGGGAAGGGTTGCTTATGTGGAAGTATATTCGGCGTTATCTTCATTTTGCGGTATTGGCGGGGCTTTTTATGGTTGGAGAGGTGACGATGGACCTGCTTCAACCGAGAATGATGAGCCGGATTGTGGATGAGGGAGTTTTGGGACTGAATCATGGCGGGGTCGGAGATATGAACGTGATCTGGGCTCTGGGTTTAAGAATGATCCTCATTGTGCTTTTGGGGTGTTTTTGTGGCTCAATGAACAACGTTTTCGTACACATTTCCGGACAAAACATTGGAAATGAGATGCGAAAAGACTGTTTTGACCGGATCATGAAGTTTTCATTTCCACAGATGAACCGGTTTGGCGCAGGTTCTCTGGTGACGAGAGTGACCAACGACATCACGCAGGTGCAGAATTTCGTTTCCCAGTTTGTCCGTGGTATGCTTCGCACTTTGTTGTTGACGTTTGGAAGCATGTACTGGATGTTTCGCCTGGACGTACGGTTTGGGGAGATTGTCGTGTGCGCGTTTCCGTTTCTTGTCGGGACACTTGTGTTCTGCCTGTGGAGATCAAGACCGCTGTTCTTGAAATTGCAGGCTCAGCTCGATCAGATCAATGCGATCATGCAGGAGGATGTCTCTGCGATCCGCATCATTAAGGCCTGTGTCCGTGAGACATATGAGAAGAAGCGGTTTGGAAAGGCGAATGAGGGGCTTGTCGGGATTCAGCTTCGGACGCTCGTCATTTTTGCATTCATGAATCCGGTGATCAATGCGATGATGTATCTGGTTGTGGCATTGATTTTGCTTGTCGGCTCGTTTGAGGTCGGAGTCGGGAGAACGACACCGGGCAGTATCATGGCGGGAATCACTTACACAACCCAGCTCCTTCACGGAATTTTGATGATGGTGATGTTGTTTCAGAATATCTCAAGGGGCTTGGCTTCGTGGAAGCGGGTGAAGGAAGTACTTGAGAGCGAACCGGAGATTAAAGATGGAACGTTTGTTGGAGCTTGTGCAAAAACGGAACAAAAAATGAAACTGAAAACGAAAGCGAAGAGTGAGCCGGGAGATGAAAAGATTGGTGAATTGAGAGGCAAAGAGAAAGACAAAGAAAGCGGAGAAGAAAACGGCGACAAAAACGGCGATCTGAGGGGCGAGATTGAGTTTTGGGATGTCTCATTTGCCTATCCGGGAAACACGGAGATGGTCTTATCCCATATCAATCTCTCGATTCACGGAGGGGAGACGATCGGCATTATGGGGGCGACGGGATGTGGAAAGACAACCCTGCTGAACCTGATTTCCCGTTTCTATGATGCGACGGAAGGAAGTGTCCGCGTTGACGGAGTCGATGTCAGGGAGTACCGGCAGGAGGCTCTGAGAGAAAAAATTGCGGTTGCCCTTCAAAAGAGTGAGCTGTTCTCGATGACGATCGGAGAAAATATCAGCTGGGGAGATCCAAATGCGGATGAGAAGGCGATCAGGAGATCAGCCGTGATCGCGCAGGCGGATGAATTTATCTCATCGACAGAACTGCAATATGACACGCAGGTCGCAGAGCGCGGAATGAGCCTGTCCGGAGGGCAGAAACAGCGAATCTCGATTGCGAGAGCTGTGCTCAAACCGGCAGAAATTCTGATTTTTGATGATGCGACGAGCGCGCTTGACTTAAAGACCGAGGCTTTGCTTTATCGGGCGCTGAGGGAGTCTCATTCAGATTGCACGAAGATCATTGTGGCGCAGAGAATTGCTTCTGTTTGCCATGCAGACCGGATTATTCTGATGGAGAATGGAGAGATTTCTGCCTGTGGAACGCATGAGGAACTTTTGCGAACCTGTCCTGCCTATCAGGATATCTATCGCTCTCAGATCGGGGAGGAGGGAGTATTTGCATGAACGAAGGAAATGAAAAAATTCCGAAGTTGGTTCAGGGAAACCTCCCCGGAACGAGAACGAGGGGACAGAGATTTGCGCAGATTGAGTATGCAAACGATATTCGCGGAACCTTAAAGCGACTGCTCTCTTATTTTGCGCGTGAGCGGGCAGTTGTCTTTGCGATGCTTGGTGTGGTTGTGTTTGGAACAGTCTGTGGCATCTATGCGCCGAGTCTTCAGAGCCGGGCGGTGGATATCATTGCGAAAGAGAAACATGGAAATCTGGGTTCCTGTCTGATTGCGATGATTTTCGTCTATCTCTGTTACAGTGTCAGCGGGCTTTTCCAGAGACTTTTAAGCGCCAGACTTGGTCAGAGCGTTGTAAAGCAGATGAGGGAGGAATTGTTTGGAAAATTTGTCGATTTACCGATCCGATACATGGACACCCACTCGCACGGAGATGTGATGAGCCGGATGACAAACGACATCGAAAATATCTCGACGACGGTTTCTCAGTCCCTGCCATCCTTCTGCTCAGGGGTGCTCACGATCGTTGGAACGATGATTGTCATGATCTGGTATTGTTGGCAACTGGCGCTGTTAAGCCTGATTACGGTCTTTCTGACGCTGTTGGCAACGAAGGTTCTCTCGGGACAGGTGCGCAAGTTTTCAAGAAAGCGCCAGATGCTTCTCGGACAGTTGAATGGCACGGTCGAGGAGATGGTCTCAGGCTATGCGACGATTCTTGCTTACAACCGTCAGAAAATCACAACGCAGGAATTCTGTGAGACCGCGGATGCTCTCACAAAGGCGGGAATCCGGACGGATATTTTCAGCGGAGTCATGGGACCGATCATGAATGCGATCGGCAATACGGGATTTGTGATCATTGCCGTCTTTGGCGGGTATTTTTCCTTAAAGGGAGTGATCTCCATCGGTGTGATCTCGGCATTTATCGTCTATGCAAAACAGTTCAGTCGTCCGATCAATGAGATTGCCCAGATTTACGGTCAGTTGCAGACTGCGGTCGCAGGAGCGGAGCGGGTGTTTCGCGTTCTCGATGAAAAAAATGAGGAAATGGATGGAGAACCCTTTGTCCGTGTGGTTCATGCAGAACAGGGACAGGCGTCGGTGGAATTTCGGGATGTCAGCTTTTCGTATGAACCTGGAAAACCGGTGATCCATGACTTTTCACTGACGGTTCCGGCAGGGAAAAAGATTGCTCTCGTCGGGGCGACCGGAAGCGGAAAGACGACGATTGTAAATCTTTTGATGCGGTTTTATGAGATTGACAGCGGAGAGATTCTGATCAATGGTCGTGATATCCGAACGATTGCGCGGGATGATCTGCGAAAACACATGGCGATTGTGTTGCAGGACACGGTTCTGTTTTCCGATACCGTCCGCAACAATTTAAGATACGGCAGAGAAGGGGCAAGTGAGGAGGAGATCGAGCGGGCTGTGGAAATGAGTTATTGTGCGGAAATGATTCACCATCTCCCACAGGGGTATGATACGGTTCTCGAAGGAGCAGGTGCGACAATCAGTCAGGGTCAGCGACAGCTTCTTGCGATCGCCCGCGCGTTTGTCGCAGACCAGGAGATTCTGATTCTCGATGAGGCGACCTCAAATGTCGATACCCGGACGGAGAAGGCGATTCAGACTGCGATGCAGAAAATCATGCAGGGGCGCACGAGCATTGTGATCGCGCACCGCCTGTCGACGATTCGCGACTCGGATCTGATTGTCGTGATGGATCACGGCGAGATTGTGGAGAGCGGAACCCATGAAGATCTGTTAAAGAAACAGGGAAAGTATTATGAGCTGTATATGACGCAGTATTCCGGATTTGCGATTTAGATCTTAAAATGTGCTTAGATCTTAAATGATCGGGCGGGGAAGAATGTTTTGATGAGCTCTGGAATATCTTAGACAGAAAAATGAAAAACCGAATGAATGGATTGGCAAGACAGAGATGGTAGAAATTGATTTGAGTGTGGAAAAAACGGGAACTTCGACGAATCAGAAGCTGGAAAATATTTTAAATCTCTCACTTGATGTCACGCCGGAGGAGAGGGCGCGCTCTCAGGAACTTGAGACGGGGTACAATCCGCAGGAAAAGACCTGGGAGGTGATTGTCAAATATTCAGGCAGTCTCGATGCACTTGAAAATCAGGTTGAACGAGAACGCCACACAGGACAACGTGATAAAATAAAAGTTGAGGAAATGCGCAATGAATATGCGATCCTGACTCTGCCAGAGTCTCTGATTGAACGGGTGAGTGCTCTGCCACAAATTGAATACATAGAAAAACCAAAGAGGCTGTTCTTTTCGGAAACGATTGGGACAGCCTCGTGTATTTCTGCGCTTCAAGAGCTGTTTGATGAATCTGGGAATGGACGGGATCCTGATGACGGACAGGGAGCAAAAAATGAATTTAGCGGATTTGACGGGCTTGGTAGACTTACTGGAAGCGGGACGATCATCGCTGTGGCAGATTCGGGGATTGACTGGTTTCATGAAGATTTTCGCAATCCGGATGGGACGACACGGATTCTTGCACTCTGGGACCAGACGCTTGGACAGGTATTTACGAGGGAGGAGATCAACCAGGCGCTTGCGGGAGGAGATCGAAATCAGGCGTATCGCATTCTTCCGTCTGTTGACAGCAGTGGTCACGGGACAGCAGTTGCAGGGATTGCAGTCGGAAATGGAAGGGCAAGGAAGGGGCGTTACCGTGGAGTTGCCTATGAGAGTGAGCTGCTTGTAATCAAACTTGGCAATCCGCAGGCAAATTTGCCGGCGGAGGGATTTCCACGGACAACTGAAGTTATGCGAGCCGTGAATTTTGCAGTTGTGCGGGCAGTGGGGGAGAATCGTCCTCTTGCACTGAATCTGAGTTTTGGAAATACCTATGGGTCTCATGATGGGAGCAGTCTTTTGGAGACATTTTTGAATGACATTGGAAATTACGGAAGGACGACGATTGTCGTCGGGAGCGGGAATGAGGGGGCTTCCTCGGGTCACGTTTCAGGCATTGTGAGAGAACGCAGGAATCAAAATTTGGGAGCAGGTGCAAGTGGGAACGGAGCAGGATTTCGCAGAACACCGACCGAGACAAATGCGGAAGAAGCAAAGGTGGAACTTCTCGTCGGGGAATATGAAAATGGATTTTCGGTACAGCTCTGGAAAGATTACACGGATCAGTTTGAGATCCGTCTTCAGACGCCGACCGGGGAGATCTTTGGCCCGTTGGCTGAGACGCTCGGTGCAGTGCGCTATCGTTATCGTCAGACGCAGATCTTGATTTATTACGGGAAGCCGGGACCGTACAGTCTCGCTCAGGAAATCTATTTTGACTTTGTGCCGGATGAAGGGGCATATGTCGAGAGCGGGGACTGGACGTTTTGGATCACGGCGGTTCGGACCGTTGTGGGGCGGTATGATCTGTGGCTTCCGTCTGCCGGCATTCTCGGAGAGTCCACACGGTTCTTGCGCCCATCGCCGGACACGACGCTGACAATCCCGTCCTGCGCCCAGAATGTGATCACAGTCGGGGCATATAACAGCGCTTATCAGTCATATGCGGACTTTTCAGGGCGCGGATTTACGAGGAAAAATCAGTTTGTAAAACCGGATCTTGCTGCACCCGGAGTCGGGCTTATGGCACCGTCGCCCGGAGGCGGGTATCGGCAGGTGTCCGGGACTTCATTTGCGACACCTGTCGTGACTGGGAGCACGGCGCTGATGATGGAGTGGGGAATTGTAAATGGAAATGATCCCTATCTCTATGGTGAGAAAGTTAAGGCATATTTGAGGCGGGGCGCACGCCAGCTTCCGGGATTTTCAGAGTATCCGAATCCTTATGTGGGCTTTGGAACGCTCTGCGTCAGGGACAGTCTGCCAAGGCAGGAAAGAATCTGATTATCCGGATAAAATTATGTACGGCAGAGACTTCCCGTTCACTCCGGTTCCGGTTGTAAAGAAAAACTTGCTTTCGGAACAAAGAGATGGCTCATGTCGGTGTGCTCGAGGGTCAGCAGTTTGATCTTTTTGTCGATCCCGCCGGCATATCCGGTCAGACTGCCATTTGATCCGACAACGCGGTGACACGGGATGAGGATAGAAATTGGATTGTGCCCGACTGCACCGCCGACTGCCTGAGCAGACATTTTGGAGACTCCGTTTTCTTTGGCAAGCTGTTTGGCGAGTTCTCCGTAAGTCATTGTGTGCCCGTAGGGGATCGTAAGGAGAATCTTCCACACGGCTTTGCGAAATTCGGAGGAAGTCTGCGGGTGGAGCGGGGGCAGAAAATCAGGATTTTTGCCAGAAAAGTAGAGATCAAGCCAGTGTTTGGTCTGTGAGAGAATATCTGTCTCTTTGCTGATTGAGGATTTTGTCTTTATGGAATCGGCAAAATATTTCTGCCCGTCCATCCAGACACCGATGAGCCCAATGTCATCTGACGCAAGAAAAAACGGTCCAATCGGGGAATTATAGGTTGTGGTGTAGATCATAAAATGCCTCCTGTTTGTCTTCACTTATATCCACATTGTATCATAATTAAAAAAAATAGTTGACATTTTCTCTCAAACTACATACAATAAACCTGAATTATTCACGGAGCAATCTCTAGCCTAAAAATTGCACCATGATTCGAAAAAATGATCCATGCAGCC
>JAJEPU010000033.1 GCA_020686985.1 Brotaphodocola catenula | reverse complement strand
AAAGTGATTGACGGGATTCTTGCCAGCCGGACAGACTGCAAGGAATGTAAGCCTGTCTATGAGAAGTACCAGAAGATATTTTTTAAGAAAACAAAGGAGAAATTCAAACAGGAACACCCAGAGGTTGCCCGGTATGCGAAAGCCGCCGCCTATCTTGCCAAGCACCCGGACGATAAGGACAGTACCCAAAAGGAGCTGCAAGAGGAGCAGGAAATGCTTCTTAGCGAAATCGCAGAGCTGAAAGTACCGCTGACCGAGGTACAGGAGGATTTGAAGAAGCTGCGGGACATCCGCTACTGGGTACGGAAAGCCACACCCGGCACAGAGGAAAGTAAAGAGCCGCCCAAGAAACAGCCTATCAAAGAAATCTTGCAGGATAAGACTGACGAGAAAAAAGCACAAAGAACCGCCCCGGCACAGGCGAAACACAGACAACAGGATATGGAACTTTAACAGGCACTTGCCATTTTCAATCAGAGAATGTCAGGTGTTTTTTCTTTTTTCAAGGAGGGATAGATTTGAATGTATTTGAAGCTGTGAAGCAGTCCGTCACAACCAGACAGGCTGCGGAGCATTATGGAATCCATGTAGGGCGGAACGGGATGGCTTGCTGCCCGTTCCATCATGATAAAACCCCAAGCATGAAGCTGGATCGGCGTTACCACTGCTTCGGCTGCGGTGCGGATGGGGATGTGATTGATTTTGCCGCCGCCCTGTATGGGCTGGGAAAGAAAGACGCCGCCGTACAACTGGCACAGGACTTCGGGCTTTCCTATGAGGACTGGAAACCGCCGGGAAAAGCAAAAAAGCCCAAGCCCCGGCAGAAATCCCCGGAGGAACAGTTTCAGGAAGCAAAAAACCGCTGCTTCCGTATTCTTGCCGATTATCTCCACCTACTCCGAGTGTGGAGAAAGGAATATGCCCCGCACTCCCCGGAGGAAGTCTTTCATCCCCGGTTTGTGGAAGCCTTACAGAAGCAAGACCATGTGGAATATCTGCTGGATGTGCTGCTGTTCGGGGAAACAGAGGAAAAAGCGGCTTTGATTACGGAATACGGAAAGGATGTGATACAGCTTGAACAGCGAATGGCAGAGCTTGCAGCCGCAGACGCAGCAAGAACTAAAAAACACCATGAACGCCATGCAGCCGCCCCAGAGCATTGAGGAAATCAAGGCGGGGCTGGAAACCACCGAGAAAGGCGGTGTCCGTCAGAGCATACGGAACTGCCTGACCGTATTCCAGCGTGACCCGCTGCTTTCCGGGGCTATCGCATACAACATCCTGACCGACCGCAAGGACATCATAAAGCCCATCGGCTTCCACAGGGACAGCACCGCCTTAAACGATACGGACATGAAATATCTGCTTCTCTATCTGGAAGAAACCTACGGGCTTACCAATGAGAAAAAGATTGATAACGCCATCGGGATTGTGGCAAATGAAAACAAGTACCATCCCATCCGGGACTATCTCAATACCCTTGTGTGGGACGGGACAGAGCGAATCCGTTTCTGCCTGCGGCACTTTCTGGGGGCTGACGCAGACGATTACACCTATGAAGCATTGAAGCTGTTCCTGCTGGGTGCAATCTCACGAGCCTTTCAGCCGGGGTGCAAGTTTGAAATCATGCTCTGCCTGGTAGGCGGTCAGGGGGCTGGCAAGTCCACCTTCTTCCGTCTGCTGGCAGTCCGGGACGAGTGGTTCTCCGATGATTTGCGGAAGCTGGACGATGACAATGTGTACCGTAAGCTGCAAGGTCACTGGATTATCGAAATGTCGGAAATGATGGCAACCGCCAACGCCAAGAGCATTGAGGAAATCAAGTCGTTTTTAAGCCGGCAGAAAGAGGTTTACAAGATACCCTATGAAACCCACCCGGCAGACCGCCCTCGTCAGTGCGTGTTTGGCGGCACTTCCAATGCCCTTGACTTCCTGCCCCTTGACCGTTCAGGCAACCGCCGTTTTATCCCGGTCATGGTGTACCCGGAGCAGGCGGAGGTTCACATTTTGGAGGACGAAGCCGCTTCCAGAGCCTATATCGAGCAGATGTGGGCAGAAGCTATGGAGATTTACCGAAGCGGCAGGTTCAAGCTGGCTTTCAGCCCCACCATGCAGCGGTATCTCAAAGAACACCAGCGGGATTTTATGCCGGAGGACACCAAAGCCGGAATGATACAGGCGTATCTTGATAAGTACACCGGGAGCATGGTCTGTTCCAAGCAGCTTTACAAGGAAGCCTTGAACCACACCTTTGACGAGCCGAAGCAATGGGAAATCCGGGAAATCAACGAGATTATGAACCAGTGCATTACCGGCTGGCGGTACTTCCCGAACCCAAGAATGTTTTCCGAATATGGCAGACAAAAGGGCT
Source organism: Brotaphodocola catenula (assembly GCA_020686985.1). Taxonomy (GTDB): domain Bacteria; phylum Bacillota; class Clostridia; order Lachnospirales; family Lachnospiraceae; genus Brotaphodocola; species Brotaphodocola catenula. The sequence goes on along the minus strand of JAJEPU010000033.1, from coordinate 33,383 downwards.
GGGAGCGTGAAAACCCGGCAACGGACTCCGGCAACCCGTCTGAAAAAACGATGGATGGTTTTGTGGAGGTCACAGAACAGATGGAGCTTCCATTCTGAAAATGACCGCCCGTTGCACCCCCTGTTGCTATCCCGTTGCCGAGCCGGTTGCCGGGGAAAACCCCTTATTTCCGGGCTTTTCTCCCTTATAACAACCAAAACAACAGAAAAATAAAAGAAAAGTATAAATAGTAACCATCGCCAGATTGAGATTGTTTGCAAGGTCTTTTGAAGCCCGTTGCCGGACTTCGTTGCCGACACCCTCTGTCTGGCTATTTTCATGTATGGAGGATAACTGCCTATGGCAAAAAACAAAACAGAGATTCATGTGACCACTGTATTTGACGGGGAACTGGACGCAACCGATGTGTTCGTCAGCCTGATTTCCCAGAAATACGGTAAAATAAATACAAAAGAATATCTTGCTAAAAAGAAAGATATAGGCTATAATGAAGATGAGGTTCAAAAGAGCCAGATACCGTCTGGATTGTGTGGGTAAATGGCTATGATGAACGAAATGGAATACAGAACAATCGGTTCGGCACTTGCCGGGGGCTATCGTGCGGCGGTCTATTGCAGGCTGTCAAAGGACGATGACCTGCAAGGCGAAAGTGCCAGTATCGCCAACCAGCGGGATATGCTGGAAAAATACTGCGAAAAGCAGGGATGGGAGGTTGTGGCAGTCTATCAGGACGATGGCTTCACAGGTCTTAATATGGAGCGTCCTGATTTACAGAGGATGTTGAGAGCTATTGAGCGCAGGCAAATCAACCTTGTCATCACGAAAGACCTCAGCCGACTGGGGCGGAACTATCTGCAAACCGGGCATTTGATTGAGGACTTTTTCCCAAGAAACGGTGTCCGCTATATTGCCATGAATGACGGTATCGACACCCTGCGGGATAACAACGACATCGCCCCGTTCAAGAATATCCTGAATGAGATGTACAGCAAGGATATTTCCAAGAAAGTCCATTCCTCTTATCTTCTGAAAGCGCAGAAAGGACAGTTTACCGGGTGTCTTGCCCCGTTTGGGTATCGGAAAGACCCGGAGGACAAAAACCATCTGCTCATTGACGAGGAAACCGCCCCGATTGTGCGGCTGATTTTCGGATATGCCCTGAACGGTCATGGTCCGAACTATATCCGCAGACGGCTGGAGGAAGAAAAAATCCCCTGCCCCACATGGTGGAACCGGGAACGGGGGCTTCGCAACACCCGAACCAAATGGGAAAAGAAAGACCCGGAAAACGGGCGGTATATGTGGGACTTCTCCGTTATCAAAGACCTTTTGATGAATCCCGTCTACACCGGTGCGATTGCTTCCCAGAAAAAAGACTACCGTTTCAAAATCGGCACAATTGGGGAAAAGAAGCCGGAGGACTGGATTGTGGTGGAGGGACAGCATGAACCGCTGATTGACCGCATGAGCTTTGACATTGTGCAGAACAAGCTGAAATCCCGCCAGCGTCCGGGGCAGACCGATGAAATCAGCCTGTTTGCCGGATTGTTAAAATGCGGCGAGTGTGGGAAGTCGCTGACGGTACGCTACACAAACGCAAAACATCCCCAGCGGATTTATTCCTGCAAGACCTACAACGCCTTTGGAAAGAACCACTGCACCCAGCACCGGATTGACTATGACACCCTTTACAGCCATGTGCTGCGGAAAATCCGGGAATGTGCCAGAGCTGCCCTGATGGACGGGGAAGCGGTTGCCGACCGCCTGACCAATACCTGTGAAGCAGAGCAGCGGGAACAGCGGGAAGCAATGGAACGCTCCCTTACAAGGGACGAGGAACGGATTGAGGTTCTGGACAAAATGGTCATGCGGCTTTATGAGGATATGATTGCAGGGCGTATCAGTGAGCAGAATTTCAACACCATGCTGGAAAAGACACAGACCGAGCAGACGGAGCTTAAAGCAAAAGTGTCCGAGGGCAGAAAGCGGCTGTCTGATGAAGTCCAGCTTGCCAATGACGCAAAACAATGGGTGGAAGCCATTCAGGAATATGCCAACATCACAGAGCTGGACGCAGCCACCCTTAACCGCTTAATCAAAGAAATCGTCGTGCATGAACGCATTGACGAAGATAAAACAAGACACATTTCTATCGAAATTCATTTTAATCTCAAACCCATCCCGGAGGTGGAACAGGTCACTGCCTGACCTGTCCCGCCGGGACGGTTCTCTAAAAAACACCATATAGATTTTTTGTACGCCGCCGCCCGCCATCGAGCAGAGTTTTACACCTAATTGGGGATAAAACAGCTGATGGCTGGCGGCGGCGTGGCACTGATCGGCACGACTCTGGTGCCGCTGCTTTCTGGTCTGTTCGGTTAAGCGAAAACTGTCGGAGCGAAGATTCCGACCGGGCGGCGAAAGCTGCCTGTTACATAGTCAGGTGCAGGCAATCTCCGCAGCTGGCTATTTTCTGCGCTCTCCGGCAGGTGCACATGTTGGAAGTATGACGCAGAACCGCAGTTTAGAATCGCACCGGCTGATAGGCCGGACAAGTTACAGGAGGACAAATCTATGGCGTTTCTTACTACAACTGCATCGGCACTGTCTCTTTTCTCACAGCTGTTCATGCTTCTGTCCCGGATGGCGAAGCTGTTCGGCGTGTTTGCGTAAGAAAGGAGGCGGCTCATGCAGAGTATCCTTGAACAGATCACAGATTGGCTCAAGAGCATGATCATCAGCGGCATCATGGGAAATCTTTCAGGGATGTTCGATTCGGTCAACCAGCAGGTTGGACAGATCGCAGGCGATGTGGGAACCACACCGGCGAACTTTTCACCTGCGGTCTTTTCTATGATCCGCAACATCTCGGAATCCGTGATCCTGCCCATTGCCGGAATGGTGCTGACATTCATCGCCTGTTATGAGCTGATCCAGATGCTTATCGAGCATAACAATCTGGCAAATTTCGAGACATGGACATTTTTCAAATGGGTCTTTAAGACCTTTCTGGCAGTGACCCTGATCTCGAACACATTCAATATCACGATGGCTGTCTTTGATGTAGCGCAGCAAGTGATCTCCCGAAGCGGCGGTCTGATTTCCGGCAGTACGTCCGTCAGCGATGCGACCCTGACAGCAATGCAGGCCACGCTGGAAGGGATGGACTTAGGACCGCTGCTGGGACTGTATTTGCAGACCTTTGTGGTTCAGGTCACGATGCTGGCGTTGTCGGCAATCATCTTTGTCATCGTGTATGGCCGAATGGTGGAAATATATCTCATGGTGAGCCTTGCACCGATTCCGTTCGCAACCTTTGGAAACCATGAGCAGAGCCATACCGGTCAAAACTATCTGCGCTCCCTGTTTGCACTGGGATTTCAGGGCTTTCTTATCATGATCTGTGTGGGCATCTATGCAGTTCTGATTCAGAACCTGTCCTTTTCGGATAACATCATCAGCAGCATTTGGGGCGTTATGGGCTATACGGTTTTGCTGGCATTTACCCTATTTAAGACGGGAAGCCTCGCGAAGTCCGTGTTTGCAGCGCACTAAGGAGAGGAGGAATGATTCATGGCATCTTATATTTCTGTGCCGCGAGACCTTTCAAAGGTCAAAACTAAGGTCTTTATGAACCTGACCAAACGGCAGATTCTCTGCTTCGGAGCCGGTGCGCTGATTGGCGTTCCGGTTTTCTTTTTGCTTAAATCCAGCGGGAATCTTAGTCTTGCTGCACTTGGCATGATGGCAGTGATGCTGCCGCTTTTCTTTCTTGCCATGTATGAGAAAGATGGTCAGCCGCTGGAAGTGGTGGCAAAGCACTTCTATGAGGCAAAGTTCAAGCGGCCGAAAACGCGGCCTTACAAAACAAAAAATTACTATGCACTGCTGGTTCAGCAGGCAGACGTGGAAATGGAGGTAAATCGCATTGTTCAAAATTCTCGAAAAGCTGACAGCGAAGAATAAAAAGCAGGAGGACATCCGAATGCCGTCCCATCTGTCAGCCGCAGAGCAGAAACAGGTGCAGATGGTGATCGACCGTGCAAGGGGTGACCGCACGGTTCCGCATTCGGCACAGGAGAGCATTCCTTTTCAGCGGATGTTCCCGGATGGTATCTGCCGTGTGACGGACAACTACTACACCAAAACCATTCAGTTTCAGGACATCAATTATCAGCTGGCACAACAGGAGGATCAGACGGCTATCTTTGAGGAATGGTGCAGCTTCCTAAACTTCTTTGATTCCAGCATCCGCTTTGAGCTTTCTTTTATGAATATGGCTACGGATGCCTCGAATTTTGAGAAGATGGTGCGTATTCCGTACCAGAAGGATCATTTCAATCCGGTGCGCACGGAGTACAGCACCATGCTGCGCCGCCAGCTTGCCCAGGGCAACAACGGCCTGACCAAGACGAAGTATCTGACGTTTGGCATTGAGGCGGAATCCATGAAACAGGCAAAGCCGAGGCTCATTCACATTGAGATCGACCTGATGAACAACTTCAAACGTTTGGGTGTCCAGGCAAAACTGCTGAACGGCAAGGAACGGCTTCATCTGATGCACGATATGTTCCACATGGGTGACCATGACCGATTCAATTTCGATTGGAAATGGCTGCCGGAGAGTGGGCTGTCGGTAAAGGACTTTATTGCTCCGACCGGATTTGCCTTTCCGAAGAACCGGATTTTTCAGATGGGCGGGATGTATGGTTCCATGTCCTATCTCCAGATCACAGCTTCCGACCTTTCGGATCAGCTGCTGAAGGACTTTCTGGATATGGAATCCAGCCAGATCGTGACCATGCACATTCAGTCAGTAGACCAGAATAAAGCAATCAAGTCCATTAAGCACACCATTACGGAGCTGGATCGTTCCAAGATTGAGGAACAGAAGAAAGCAGTCCGTTCCGGATACGATATGGACATCATTCCGTCCGATTTGGCAACTTACGGTAAGGACGCAAAGGCACTGCTGAAGGAATTGCAGAGCCAGAATGAGCGTATGTTCCTGCTGACCTTTCTGGTGATGAACACCGGCGAAACGGAGCAGGAGCTGGAAACCAATGTGTTTCAGGCTTCCAGCATTGCACAAAAGTACAACTGCAACCTGCGCCGTCTGGACTTCCAGCAGGAGCAGGGGCTGATGAGCTGCCTGCCGCTGGCACAGAACCTGATTGAGATTCAGCGCAGCATGACTACCAGCAGCACGGCAATTTTCGTGCCGTTTACCACCCAGGAACTGTTTCAGACCGGGAAAGAGGCTCTGTACTATGGGCTGAATGCTTTGTCCAACAACCTGATTATGGTTGACCGGAAAAAGCTCAAAAACCCCAACGGGCTGATTCTGGGTACCCCCGGTTCCGGTAAATCCTTCTCTGCCAAGAGAGAAATCGCCAATGCGTTCCTGGTGACGGATGACGATGTAATCGTGTGCGATCCCGAAGCTGAGTACACAGCACTGGTGCAGAAATTTGAGGGGCAGGTCATTAAAATCAGCCCTTCCAGCACGCAGTATATCAACCCAATGGACATCAATGCGAACTATTCGGAAGAGGATAATCCGATTGCCCTGAAAGCAGATTTCATCCTGTCCCTGTGTGAGCTGATCGTGGGCGGAAAAGAAGGCTTGCAGCCGGTAGAAAAGACGGTCATCGACCGCTGTGTTCATCAGATTTACCAGACCTATTTTGAACACCCGGTGCCGGAGAACATGCCCGTTTTGCAGGATTTGTACGAAGCTCTGCTCCGGCAGGATGAAAAGGAGGCACACCATGTGGCAACGGCACTGGAAATCTATGTAACCGGTTCTCTGAACCTGTTCAACCACCGCACCAACGTAGATATCAATAACCGGCTGGTCTGCTATGACATCAAGGAGCTGGGCAAGCAGCTGAAAAAGATCGGGATGCTGGTGGTGCAGGATCAGGTCTGGGGGCGTGTGACCGCCAACCGTAATGCCGGTAAAGCCACCCGCTACTATATGGACGAGTTCCATCTGCTTTTGAAAGAAGAGCAGACAGCGGCCTACAGCGTGGAAATCTGGAAGCGATTCCGTAAATGGGGCGGTATTCCCACCGGCATCACCCAGAATGTGAAAGACCTGCTTTCTTCCCGCGAAGTGACGAACATTTTTGAAAACAGCGACTTCATTTATATGCTGAATCAAGCAGCCGGTGATCGTCAGATTCTGGCGGATCAGCTGAATATCAGCCCACATCAGCTGTCCTATGTGACCCACTCCGGTGAAGGCGAAGGACTGCTGTTCTACGGAAATGTGATTTTGCCGTTCGTTGATCGTTTCCCGACCGATCTGGAACTGTACCGGATTATGACGACAAAATTAACCGAAGTGCAGGAAGCGAAGGAGGCGTAAGCGATGGCTGGCAAGAAAAATCCGAATCTCGGAGACAAGCTGCGGCAGGAGCGCGAGGGTGCGGAGAACACCCTTCGCGATTCCAGAAGCAAAACCGCAGATAGCAGTACGGGAGACGGCGGCAAGAAAAAAGCGGAACACCGAAGGCAGATTCGTCACGAGGCCGATCTTGCTAAGATGCGCAGTAAGAAGCTGAAATCAGATCAGGAAGTAAAAGCGAAAAAGAATGCAGCAGCTTCCGGGAAAAAAGGCGGAAAGCCAAAGAAGCCGGGAAATCTTGCGGCAGATGCACTTTCAGCCAAGGCACATCAGAGTGTGCGCAATGCCGACCAGGATAATAATTCTGGTGTGGAGGCAGCGCATTTTACCGAAGGCTCAGCGGAAGGTGCAGCCCGTGCTGGTTCCCGGTTCCAATATGGTCGAAAGCTGCGGCAGTACAAAAAGCTGGAGCGGTTGGAGAAAAAGGGAAATAAAGATGCCGTAGATTCCATCTTTGCGGAACGCATGAAGTCTGATCCGCAGGCTGGTTCCAATCTCTTTTCCCGATGGCGGCAGAAGCAGGCCATCAAAAAAGAGTATGCCGCTGCGAAGGCAGGTGCGGCCGCTGCGGAGAACACAGCATCTGGCACAGCCAAAGCTGCACAGGGTACTGTCAGTATAACGGAAAAGGCATTTCAGTTTGTGCAGAGCCACTCGCATATCATCATCGGTATCGCAGCCGTGGGACTGCTTGTTTTGGTGATTGCCGGGTCGGTTTCGTCATGCTCCGTCTTGATCAATGGCGGCGGCAATGTGGTGCTGGGGACTTCCTACACGGCAGAAGATGAAGATTTGAAAGGCGTGGAGACGGATTATACCAGGCTGGAAGATAAACTTCGCAAACAAATCGACCGCATTGAAACCGACCATCCGGGCTATGACGAGTATCGCTACAATCTGGCAGAGATTGGTCACAATCCCTATGAGCTTGCATCTCTGCTGACCGTAGAATTTGAAAACTATACGAGAAGCCAGGTGCAGGCGCGGCTCCAGAGTATTTTTGAAGCGCAGTATGAGCTGAAGTTGGAGGAAAAGGTGGAAATCCGGACAAGGAAGGAAACCCGTGTGGGCTATCGCTACAATCCAATCACCGGAACCGGACACACCTACACCTATCAGGTGACGGTACAGTATGAGTATAAAATCCTCAATGTAACACTGCTCAATCGGGGCGTTGACTATGTTGCAAGAAATTCCGGCCTTACAGATGACCAGCTGCAACGATACGAAGTCACACTGGAGTGCCGGGGCAATCGAGATGACCTGTTTGCAGGCATAGCCTTTGCAACGCCGGATGGCGCGGGTTCCAGCGGAGAATACCAGGATTACGACATTCCGGGCGAAGCTCTGACGGATGAAAAATTCCGGAAGATGATTACCGAAGCAGAGAAATATCTCGGTTATCCCTATGTTTGGGGCGGCAGCTCGCCGAGTACCAGTTTTGACTGCTCCGGTTTTGTAAGCTGGGTCATCAACCACTGCGGCAATGGCTGGAATGTAGGCAGGCAGACGGCCAACGGTCTGATGGGAAAATGCGACATTATCCCGAAGAGTGAGGCAAAGCCCGGAGACCTGATCTTCTTCCAGAAAACCTACAACACCAGTGGCGCATCCCATGTGGGCATTTATGTCGGCAACGGGATGATGATCCACTGTGGCTCACCAATTTCCTATGCTTCCATTGAGACGAGCTACTGGCGGCAGCACTACTACTGCATGGGAAGAATTCGATAAAAATAGGGCGTTTATTCGCCCGGAAAGGATACGATATGAGCTTGAAACTGGAAAAGATTGCTGCGGAGCGCGAGAAAGCCCGCAGGAAACGCGATGAATGGGAGGAGCGCAGAAAGGAATGGGACAGAAAGTACCACGAGCAGGAAAACAGCGAAATCTGTGAAATGGTACATGCCCAGAGCCTGACCCCGGAACAGCTGGCAGTCATCATTCAGCTGGCGCAGGCTGCGGTTCCCAACCCGGAGAACCTGAAACTGGATGAGAAAGAAACGGAGGATATGGAATGAAAAAGATGATGGCAATGCTGCTTGCCAGCGTGATGGCGGCAGGAACCTTTACGACCACTGCATTTGCCTATACGGGCGATGATGTGCAGAAGAACACGCCTGTCAGTACCGCTGCACAGGAGACGGATGCAGCAGAAAGCACAAATGCGGGGAAAACGGACAATACCGACAGCATCGAAATCGACCCGGACATGCAGGTTCTGCCGGATGGCTATGAGGTCTCTACGGATGCGGATGGGAACCTGATCGTTACGGTGGGCGGCAAAGAATACAATATCGGCAGCGAAAAGTCCCAAAAGCAGACTGGTACGGTGGTGCCGGGGATCACCAGTCTGCATTTTCGTTCCGGTCCCGGCATGGATCAGGAGATTATCGGATATCTGCATTCCGGCGATACGGTGGAGATTGTCGAAAAATGCGGTGACTGGTATAAGGTAAACTTCAACGGCAAAACCGGGTATGCACATGGAAAGTACCTGAATGTCACGGATTCTGCAAAAGACAGCAGCATGTTCAGTGAAGATGCGCTGAAGCTGTTTCTGGATCTGATGCAGAGTGGAATGTCATACGAGGATGAGACGAAATCCAGTGCAGCTTTGACTCCGGAAGGAAATATGACGCTGGTGGACGATATCGGTGAGGAAGAAGATAAATCCAGCCAGCAGTTCATTACGCTGGTGACAAAGGCGGGCAACACCTTTTATCTGATCATCGACCGCGATAAAGACGGCAACCAGAATGTGCATTTCCTGAACATGGTGGACGAGGCCGATCTGCTTGCGCTGATGGATGAAGAGGAAGCTGCCAAGTATCGGGAGAAGGAGCCGGAAGTCACGGAACCTGCGGAAACCGAAAAGCCGCAGGAGACGGAACCGGCACCGGAAGAGCAGAAAACAGAGAGCGAGCAGAAGAAATCGTCTCCGCTTCCGATGATTATGCTGCTTCTGTTTGTGATCGGTGCAGCCGGTGTCGGCGGTTATCTCTATATCAAGATGAAGGGCGTAAAGCCTGCGTCCAAGAAAAATCAGCCGGACCCGGATGCGGATTATCACGATGAGGATGAAGATACGCTCCAGCTGCCGGAGGATGATGGTGACGAGGACGAAGAAGTGGATGTCAACGAGGATTATGAAGCGGAATCGGACGATGAACCTGTCTGATTAACGCAGCGTTGACCGGTGGGGCGGCTGAAAAGCCGTCCCCTTTACATAGCCAAATGGTTGGTGGGTGAACTGTTTTGAGCTATGAAGCTATGGACTCTGTAGGCGATATCTGATAAAATAGAAAGTAAGAACAGCTCAACAACTCGGAATTTTACCATTCAGATTTCCGTGCTCTGCCACTTTTATGAGCGTTCTTTTCAGTATTTTGCCACTTTCATGAGGGAATAATCCGTGCTTCATTACACTTTCATGAGCGAATTTATGCTGTAATATGACATTTTCATGAGGGAATTGGTGCTTCGATGCGACGTGAGGAGGTAGTGGGCGGAGGCATGGGCGCGATAAAGGCAACGAGTGCGAATGGGTGGACGCGACGTGAGAAGGTGGAGGGTGCGGACGCGTGGGCGCGGAGTGAGCAGGCGGAGGGCCGAGACATTGGCCCGGGAAAAGTGAGCAGAAATATACGAGTGTCAACGGGAGGGTTTTATGGTACAACTAGAAGTAGTTTTTTGATGGAGGTGCCTATGGAGCCGAAGGTCAGTATCATCGTGCCGGTGTATAACGCGGAGAAGAGTCTCGCGCGCTGTGTGGACAGTATTCTGAATCAGGAGTTTCGGGATTTCGAGCTGATCCTCATGGATGATGGAAGTAAGGATCGGTCCGGGGAGATCTGCGACGGATATGCGCGGGCGGATGCGCGCGTGGTGGTCGTGCATAAGGAGAATACGGGGGTGTCGGATACGCGAAACCAGGCGATCGCGCGGGCGCGGGGTACGTTTCTGCAGTTCGTGGACAGTGATGACTGGCTGACGGCGGATGCGACGAAGCTGATGGTGCGGGCGGCCGAGGAGACGGGCTGCGACATGGTGATCGCGGATTTCTATCGTGTCGTCGGAGAGATGGTGTCGCGGAAGGGGGATATCGACGCGGACCAGGTGATCGGGCGTGAAGCGTTCGTTGGCTTCATGATGGAGAACCCGGCGGACTACTACTATGGGGTGCTGTGGAATAAGCTGTACCGGCGCTCGCTTGTGGAGGCGCACGGGATCCGGATGGATGCGAAGCTCAGCTGGTGCGAGGATTTTCTGTTTAATCTCGAGTATGTGCGCTATGCGACGACGTTCTATGCGCTGCGGACGCCGGTCTACTATTATGTGAAGACGAAGGGTTCGCTGGTGAATCAGAAGATCAGCTTCGCGCGGACGGTGGAGATGAAACTCGCGATGTTCGAGTGCTACAACGACTTCTTCAAGCATGTGCTGGATGAGGATGCGTATGAGCGGAAGCGGCTGCAGGTCTATCATTTTCTAGTGGATGCGGCGAAGGATGGTTTCGTGTTCCCGGCGACGATTCCGGGGACGCAGAAGCTCGGTGAGGAGCGGAGCCAGGCGCTGCAGGAGGTGATTTCGGAGGATGGGATCATCGTGGAGAAGTACCGCGACCGGAAGCTGCTCGAGCGCTATCTCGAGTCGGTGGCGCTGAAGTATGATATGACGCTGGCGGAGCTGTCGCTGCTGCTGTATCGGAAGGACGCGGGAAAGGCGCTCACTCGAGGGGCTGAAGCGCAGATGCCTGCGCGGGAAGATGCCGTGGAGGCGACTGATCGAAAGGATGCCGGAAAGGCGCTGAGCCGGAAGGATCTCGCGGAGCTGATGCATATGAGCCGCGAGGATCTGCGCGCCGCGCTGCAGAAGCTGGTCTCACGCGGGATGCTCGAAGTGGTCGACGTGCCGAGGAAACGACGTGAAGCGGCGGAAATAGCCGAGGCGACCGGTCTTTTCGGAAAGCGTGGCGAGGCACAGGATGCAGACGCGAACGGAATGACGAAGAAAAAAAGCGAGCCGCGGAAGATTCGTCTCGAGCTGCTGCCGGCGTCGGATGCGGTGCTGCAGGATATCGCGGCCGCGGAGCGTGACTACGAGCAGGCGAAGTTCCGGGGATTTACCGAGGACGAGCTCCGGCAGTATACAGCGCTCGAGCGGCGTGTGCAGGAGAACGAAAAGCAGATACTGCAGAAGTGAGGATGGGCAGACGAACACCATCAGCGATGCCTGGCGATGAGTCAGCGAGGGGCAGAATGCGTTGCGGCGAGGCACAACGCATGCGCGGAGTGATGATGTGGAGGGCCGAAACATGGGCACAAGCGAGTAGGAGGCGGTGACTAGCCGCCGTCCTCTCACACCACCGTGCGTACCGTTCGGTACACGGCGGTTTCAACAGTTGACGTGCATAGACTGATAAGCTGTGGCAAGATCATAAAAGCCCCAGTTTGTAGACCTAAAACAGAATACCGTTCCTTACATAGCAGTCATGCGCTTCGGTGCCTGGCTGCTAATTTTTTTGCGAAAGGAGCAGTATCGAATGAAGCTTGTATTAGCGGAAAAGCCCTCGGTTGCCATGAGTCTCTCGAAAGTGATCGGGGCAGATCAGCGCGGGGACGGTTATATGGAGGGCAATGGCTACCTTGTCAGTTGGTGTGTGGGGCATCTGGTGGAACTTTCCCAGCCGGAAGCCTATGATGAAAAGTATGCAAAGTGGAAGTATGATGATCTTCCGATTTTGCCGGAACATTGGCAGTATCAGGTGTCCGCCAGCACGAAAAAGCAGTTCGGAATCCTGAAAAAGCTCATGCAGCGGAAAGATGTGGAGAGTCTGATCTGTGCAACCGATGCAGGGCGTGAGGGCGAACTGATTTTCCGACTGGTTTACCATCAGTGCGGCTGCAAAAAGCCGGTGGAACGGCTTTGGATTTCATCAATGGAGGACAGTGCTATCCGGGAAGGCTTTCAGAAGCTCAGACCGGGAACAGAATATGATGCCTTATATGAGGCGGCTTTATGCCGGGAGCGAGCCGACTGGATTGTCGGAATCAACGCCACCCGGCTTTTTTCATGTCTGTATGGGCAGACCCTGAATGTGGGGCGCGTGATGACACCAACGCTTGCGATGGTGGTTATGCGAGATGCAGCAATCCGGGCGTTCAAGCCGGAGCCGTTCTACTCGGCAGAATTAAAATTTCGGGATTTTCAAGCGGGCGGTGAGCGAATGAAAGAAAAAGCAGAAGCAGAAAAACTGGTGGCAGAGTGTTGCCAGGCAGGAAGTGCCATCATTACCAAGGTAGAGCAGAAAGAAAAATCAGAGAAGCCCCCGGCCTTGTTTGATCTGACATCGCTTCAGAGAGAAGCAAATCGGCAGCTGGGATTCACTGCCCAGCAGACCCTGGATTACACACAGGCTCTGTACGAGAAGAAACTCGTGACATATCCCCGTACCGACAGCCGGTATCTGACGGATGATATGGCACCGCTGGTGCCGGAACTTGTTTCTGTGATCCAGCAGAGCTTTCAGATTCAGGCGGATGTACCGGCACCGGTGAATGCAGCGCAGGTCATCAATTCTAAGAAAGTCACCGATCACCATGCCATCATCCCTACAAAAACAGCGGCGGGTTATGACATTTCCTCGCTTCCCAGTGGAGAACAAGCGATTCTTACTCTGCTGGCGGTGCGGCTGATTTGTGCGGTCGGAACACCCTGCCACTATGCAGAAACCATAGTAGAAGCGGAGTGTGCCGGTCAGAAGTTCCGCACGAAAGGCAAAACAGTCACGGATATGGGCTGGAGGCAATATGCAGGAAAGCCGGTTGAAGATGCTGAGAAGAATGCGGAGGCAGGTGATCTTCCGGAGCTTTCGGAAGGCATGACATTGGAACTTGCCGGTGTCGATCTGAAAGAAGGCAAGACCAGCCCACCCAAGAGGTTTACCGAAGATCTTCTGCTTTCAGCGATGGAAAGTGCCAGCTCGGATGAATTTCCGGCTGGTGTAGAGCGAAAAGGCATCGGCACACCAGCCACACGCGCTGCCATCATCGAAAAACTGGTACAGAAAGGGTTTATCGAGCGCAGGGGCGATAAGAAGACGAAATACCTTTGCTCTACGGACAAGGGAAATGCACTGGTGACGGTGGTGCCGGAACAGATTCAGTCCCCATCCATGACGGCAGACTGGGAGGAAAAACTGCTGAAAATAGAACACGGCGAGTATGACAGCGATGCCTTTATGGGTGAAATCAGCAGCATGGTCAGCGGACTTGTAAAAACCTACGAGGCTGTGAAAGGTGCCGATGTTCTGATGCAGCCGGAACGCAAAGTCATTGGTTCCTGCCCCGCCTGCGGCGGTGATGTCTGCGAAACGGCAAAGGGATGGTTTTGCAGGGATAAGGGCTGTAGATTTGCGCTCTGGAAGGAAAACAGGTTCTTTCAGACACTGGGAAAACAGATGACAGAGGAACTGGCAAAGCAACTGGTAAATCAGGGAAAAGCACGGCTTACCCATTGCTATTCCAGGAAGTCTGGACGTTACTATGACACAACCGTTCGTGTAGAGGCCGGCGAGGACGGTGCAGCAGCATTTAAGCTGGAGTTTGGAGGTAAAAAATGAGCATGAAAATGATGAATGCAGCTTATTTGGTGGATAATGCTGCGCTGCTTTCCTTGCAGGAAAAGCAGGACGGCGTGGAATTCCATTGCTTTGATATGGACAGCAAGGTGCAGACCACCGAGGGACACATTGGCTGGGATGTGTTGGATAAACAGCCGTCTTCTACGCTGGAAGAAAGCGCAAGGGTGGTAGCACTTCAGAAGATTCCCCAGCTTGACGGTCTTGCCGTTGCGCCGGTAGCTCCGGAGATGCTGGAGCAGGTACGCGGCGGCAGAAAGGTTCTCTGGCAGATGAAAAAGGCTGATCCTGAGCTGGAGAATGCAAAAAATATCCGGTTTATCACCAGCAACTACGAGGATCGGTTCAAAATTCCGGATGGCAGTGCAGTGGAGATCGAGTATCCGAACCGGAAGTTCTCAGCTCGCTGCGAATATATGGACGAATATCATTTGCGCCTGGGGTATGATGTTTTGCACATCTGTCAGCTGGCAGAAATGCTGGAACGCGGCGGTGGTACATGCCGCCCGGAGCCGCTGATTACGGAAGAACGCAGTGCGTGGGATTTGGGAAGCAAGGGCTTTCTTGCCATTCAGACCTGTGAGGACGGTTACGACTATACCTTATATCATAAGGACTTTACGGAAATTGACGGTGGACAGATCGACAACCCGGAAATCAGCATGAATGCAGCCAGAGACCAGATTCTTTCGGATTATGGGTTCGGTGGCCGCACCATGACGCGGATTGACTATGATGAACTTTGTGATCGTGCAGAGGAAGCGGAAAACAGCAGACGGGAATCTGTGCTGGGTAAACTCTCGGATTTGTCTTCCAGAACGGATACGCCGGTGAAAGCTGCCAAGGCGAAGGAGGCAGAGCGATGAAATACAAGCTTACGAAGGCAGAGCAGGAAACCGTCATCAATTTTGATAATGAACTGGAAACCGCCAGCATTTATACCCATGACAGCCGCCTGATTAAGAAGCTTCGGGAACTGCGAAAACAGTATCCGGAGCAGTTTATTTTGGAGCACCGGGAGCATGGGTCGGTCACTTATACGATTCCGAAACGCTGCGTCGGTATCCGACCGCCTTATAGTGAAAAGCGGCGGGAACAGCAGCGGCAGGAAGCAAAGGAAAACGGCCTGCCGTTTATGGAGAAGGGAGAAATGAACGATGGCAAGAATTGAAAAATGGGATGAAGTGCATGGAACGCAGGCACCGGACGAAAGAATGATGGCATTTCTCGACAGTACTACCGACCAGTATGCGATTTTGCAGCTTCGCCGCAGCGAGGATACGGTATATGAACGCTTTTCGTCTATGCGCGAACTGGAACGGATGGGGCTGGAACCGGATATTGACCATTATGAGGTGGTTTATACGGCTCCGCTTCTTCCCTACAAGGATCAGAATACGATGTTGGAGGAACTGTATGCGAAATTCAATGTTTCCCGCCCTGATGATTTTACTGGGCATAGTCTTTCTGTGTCTGACATCGTGGCTTTACGGCAGAATGGTGTTGTAAGCTGTCACTATGTGGATTCCATCGGCTTCCAGGAACTACCCGGATTTTTGAAACCGGAGAATTACCTGAAAGCCACTGAAATGGCAATGGAAGACGATTACGGTATGATTGACGGCGTAATCAATAACGGAAAGAAGGAAGAACCGACGGAGAAAGCATCGGTTCTGGATCGGCTGAAGGAAAAGCAAGAGGCTGTGCCTCCTGCACCGCCTCGCAGGTGCTGCGAAGAAAAGGAGTTATAAATGCGTTTTACGGATGACGAATGGATGCTCATGATGCTTTACAGCCCTGGCACAAGGACAGGGCTGATCGAAGAGCTTCAAAAGATGCAGAAAAGTCTGACCGGCAGAGACAGAAACCTGCGCAGGTGGACGGCCTCGCTGCTTGCGAAACTGGCAGAGATGACGGATGCAGAATATGAGGCACTGGATTTATATCCGGACGAATAAAGGAGAGGAGGAAAAAGACAGATGATGACAAAAACGGCTTATTATATGCAGATGGCACAGGAAGCTGCGGCACAGATCACTGGCAGCAAAGAACAGTGGACAGCGTTTCTGACCACATCCGCGCGGCTTTATAAGTATCCCTTTGCGGAGCAGCTGATGATCTATAAGCAGAGACCAGAAGCAACGGCCTGTGCAGAGTACGATCTCTGGAATGACCGGATGAATCGCTATGTAAAGCGTGGCTCCAAGGGCATTGCTCTTTTGGATATGCGCGGGGAGCAGCCGAAATTGCGGTATGTATTTGATGTGGCAGATACCGGAGAACGGAAGAATTCCCGCCCGGTACAGCTCTGGAAAATGAACGCGGAGCATGAGCAGCCGATCATTCGGGCACTGGATGCAGCGTTTGATGTTCCTGCCGGTGCCGGGTCTCTGGAGAATCATATCATGGAAGCGGCAGAACGCCTTGCAAGGGATTACTGGGAGGAAAACCGCAGGCAGATTAGTGACATCGTTGCAGATTCCTATCTGGAAGGATATGATGAACTCAACATCGGAGCTTCCTTTAAGAGAGCTGCCGCTGTCAGCATCGCATATTCCGTCTTTACCCGGACGGTGGGCAATGCAGATGACTATTTTGAACACGAGGATTTTCTGGACATCTTTGATTTTAATACGCAGGCTGCTGCCAATGTGCTGGGAACTGCGGTCAGCGAAATGTCCAGCCAGATCTTCCGGGAAATTGAACGCACGATCCGAACCTATGAAAGAGATAAGCAGGCAGAAAGGAGCCAAAACTATGATGGAGCTGAATTACACGAAGAACGGCGATTACCTGATTCCGGACATCCAGTTGTCGGTGCAGGAACAGAAGCCCCTGGGCAAGTACGGGAGAATGCGCAGAGCGTTCCTGCAGGAGAACAACACGCTGCTGTACAATCACCTGATCCTGACCGAGAAACTGTACCCGCATCTGTGGGAGATTCAGGAGACCGCGACCGCACGGATGGAGCAGATGATGGCGGAGCTTTTGAAAGCGAATCCGGCACCGGACAAGAAATCGAACCAGATGGCCTGGGTGCAGCACATGAACATGTTGAAAGCGCAGGCAGAGGAAGTTATTCTGACGGAACTTATCAACAGTTAAATTTTATGAGCCTGTTTCAGTCCGAAGCAGAGCAGATTCAGAAAATTGATGCGGCGGCAGAAAATGCAGCCAGAGAAGCGGAGAGCGAAAAGCCCTCCGCTTTTGTCATTTCTGAGGATGAAATCGACCGGATGCTACGGACAGGCTCCAATTTTGAAGGCGGAAAAATCCGGATTTATGCGCTGTATCAGCAGCAAGGGGACACAAAAGAACGAGCTGCATTTCTGAAAGCGGAATACGGTATCGGTGGTCACAGCTATACCTTTATGGATGGCAGTCGCGGTTTTGCGGATTATGACGGAAAAGGTATTCTGCTTCGCAATTATGGCCATGACCGGGAGGCGCGCCTCACATGGTCGGCGGTGGATAAGCGGTTAGACCGGCTTGTGGAAAATGGTCAATATCTTACCGCGCTGGAAATGGAAGAGTATCGAAAGCTGGAGCAGGAATATGGTGCACCGCTTCCTATGCCGACTGCCGCCCATGTGTTTCCGCCAACGCCACCGGAACGCTATGATACCGGAAATGAGCATGTGGACAATATGCTGAATACGGCTGCGGATGTCTATGCCCGGAGCGAGTTGGCAGCACCCCAGCGATTTACCGTGATGGAGACAGACGATGGCTATGCGGTTTGGGATGATATTCAGGACGGCATTCATGTAGAGCCGGATGGTGTCAGCGAAGAGTTTACCAGCGAATGGGAGGCAGAGACTTACCGCCAGCAACTGATTGAAAAAGTTCAGGAACGAGAAGCAAAAGACTGGCTCTATGTTGAACAGAGCAAGCAGAATTTGCAGCAGGACATTCCATTCCCGGATGTGGAATCTGAAGAAGCACCGGAATCGGCTCACGCAGAGACAGATCCTCTGGTGCTGGAAATGCAGGAACATGCCAGAGAACTTGCCAGAGAGTCAGGCTATGCACCGAATGAACGATTTGTAGTCACGATGACCGGCGAGAACTTCCCGGATTCTAAAGATGCGTTTGCCATCTGGGATTATGTCAAAGAAGAGTATTACGGATATTCGGACGGAAAAGTGCAGACATTTGCCGATTATGTGAGTGCGTCAGAGGCGTTGCAGGAGATTCGCGGCAGGAATATGGAGGCTGAAAAAGAGCCTGCAACTGTGCAGCCAGAACCGGCAGCTCCGGTGCAGCCAGATTATCGTGTCGGCGATACGCTGTATCTGGACGGAAAGGCATTTACGATTGAAAAAGTCGGGCTTTTTGATGTGGAGCTTCGGGACCCGGATTCCGTGTATCCGATCTTCCGCTCGGAAAGCAAGGAGAATCTGGCAAGACTTTTGGAGCATGAGGAAAATGTTCACCTGCATAACCTGGTGGTTGATCTGAATCCCGGCAGAGAAAAGCAAAGTGAGGAACAAAAATCGGTAATTCCAGAGACAGAGCCGGAGAACACTCATGCAGAAAACTATCGTATCAACAGCTTTCATCTTGGCGAAGGCAGTCCCAAACAGAAATTCCGTGCCAACATGGATGCTATCTACACGCTGAAAACCTTAGAAAACCAGCACAGGGATGCGACACCGGAAGAACAGGAAACACTGGCCAATTATGTCGGCTGGGGCGGGCTGGCAGATGCCTTTGACGCAGAGAAAGCTGCCTGGACAGGCGAATATAAGGAACTGAAAGCAGCTCTTACGGAAGAAGAATATGCCGCAGCCAGGGCTTCGACTCTGAATGCACACTACACCAGTCCTACCGTGATCCGTGCAATCTATGAAGCGTTGGACGGTATGGGATTTGAGAAAGGCAATATTCTGGAACCGTCGATGGGTGTCGGCAACTTCTTCGGTATGCTGCCGGATTCCATGCTGGAAAGCAGACTGTATGGTGTGGAACTGGATTCCATCACCGGGCGTATTGCGCAGAAGCTGTATCCGCAGGCAGAAATCAAGGTGGCAGGTTTTGAAACCACCGACCGCCGCGATTTCTATGATCTGGCTGTGGGCAATGTGCCATTTGGCAACTACCGTGTCAGCGATAAACCCTATGATAAGCTCGGTTTTTCTATCCACAACTATTTCTTTGCCAAGGCATTGGATCAGGTTCGTCCCGGTGGCATCGTGGCCTTTGTTACCAGCCGCTATACGATGGATTCCAAGAATCCAGATGCACGAAAGTATCTGGCGCAGCGGGCAGAACTGCTGGGAGCCATCCGACTTCCCAATAACGCATTCCGTGCCAATGCCGGTACAGATGTAGTGTCGGATATCATTTTCCTGCAAAAGAGAGACCATCCCATTGATATCGAACCGGATTGGGTGCATCTGGGGCTGACATCGGAGGGTATTACCCTTAACAGTTACTTTGTTGACCACCCGGAAATGGTGCTGGGTGAGATTACAACGGAGAGTACCCAGTACGGCAAGGAAGAATGTACGGTCATTCCGATTCCAGGTGCGGATCTGGGAGACCAGCTGCATGAGGCTGTGCAGCACATCGGCGGGCACTATGAAGCGCAGGAGCTGGCACCGGAGGAAGAACTGTCCTTGCAGGGCGAAACCATTCCGGCAGACCCCAATGTAAAGAATTTCTCCTATGCAGTGGTGGATGGGGATGTCTACTTCCGTGAGAACAGCATCATGCGAAAGGCTGACCTTTCTGCGACAGCCACCGGCAGAATTAAGGGCATGGTGGAGCTTCGCACCATTGTGCAGGAACTGATTGACTACCAGCTGAACGATTACCCGGAGGACGCGATTGCCCAGAAACAGCGGGAACTGAATGTAGCCTATGACCGATTCGCCGATCAATACGGGCTTATCAACTCCCGTGCAAATGCGCAGGCTTTTTCGGAAGATTCGTCTTATTATCTGCTTTGCTCTCTGGAAAATGTAGATGAAAACGGCAGGCTGGAATCTAAGGCGGATATGTTCACCAAACGGACGATTCGACCGGAACGGGCTGTTACCAGCGTAGATACTCCGGCTGAAGCTCTGGCAATCTCTATCGGAGAGCACGGCAGAGTGGATTTGCCCTATATGTCGGAGCTTTTAGGAACGCCGGGAGAATATGAAAAAATCCAGCAGGAACTGCATGGTGTCATTTTCAAAGACCCGATGACGCAGGGCGGCGAGGAAATCGGATGGGTGACGGCTGATGAATATCTGTCCGGCAATGTCCGTGAAAAGCTCCGTGTAGCAGAACTGGCTGTGGCTTCGGACTCTGCCTTTGCGGTGAACACGGAATATTTGAAGAAAGCACAGCCGAAAGACCTGGATGCGTCGGAGATTGATGTGCGCCTTGGTGCCACATGGGTCAATCGGGATTATATCCAGCAGTTTATGGAAGAAACCTTTGAACCGCCGTTTTACCTGCGCCGAAACATTGAAGTGAAATTCTCTCCCATGACGGCAGAATGGCAGATCACCGGCAAGAGTACACCGAGCCGGAATGATGTCCATGCCTATATGACCTACGGCACCAGCCGAGCCAACGCCTACCGGATTCTGGAGGATACGCTGAATCTGCGGGATATCCGTATCTACGATATGGTGGAGGATGCAGACGGCAAGCAGAAGCGGGTGCTGAACAAAAAGGAGACCACTCTCGCCCAGCAGAAACAGCAGGCCATTAAGGATGCGTTCCAGAACTGGGTGTGGAAAGACCCTTATCGTCGTGCGGAACTTGTGGAAAAGTATAATGAGTTGTTCAACAGTACTCGTCCCCGTGAGTACGATGGCTCCCATATCCGCTTTGGCGGTATGAATCCGGAAATCCGGCTGCGGGAACATCAGCAGAATGCCATTGCTCATGTACTGTACGGCGGCAATACGCTGCTGGCCCACGAGGTAGGTGCCGGCAAGACCTTCGAGATGGCAGCTTCTGCTATGGAGGCAAAACGGCTGGGACTGTGCCAGAAATCCATGTTTGTCGTTCCGAATCATTTGACCCTTCAGTGGGCAAACGAGTTCCAGCGCTTGTATCCGAGTGCAAAACTGTTGGTGGCAAGTAAAAAGGACTTTGAAACCGCCCGCAGAAAGAAGTTCTGCGCACGAATTGCCACTGGAGATTACGATGCGGTTATCATCGGGCATTCCCAGTTTGAGAAAATCCCGGTGTCCGCAGAACGGCAGGAGCGGATTTTGACTGCACAGATTGATGAAATCGAAAATGCCATTGCTGAGATGAAATCCCAGAATGGCGAACGTTTTTCCATTAAACAGATGGAAAAGACCCGGAAAGGATTGGAGGCGAGATTGGAGAAACTCCGGGCAACCGACCGAAAGGACGATGTGATTACCTTTGAGCAGCTGGGCGTAGACCGGCTGTTTGTAGACGAGGCACACGCGTTTAAGAACCTGTTCCTCTACACAAAAATGCGCAATGTCGCAGGTTTGTCCACATCGGAAGCGCAAAAATCTTCGGATATGTTTATGAAGTGCCAGTATATGGACGAGTTGACAGGCGGGCGCGGCATCATTTTTGCGACCGGCACCCCGGTCAGCAACAGCATGACGGAGCTTTACACCATGATGCGGTATCTCCAGTACGGCACATTGCAGCAGAAAGGGCTGACCCATTTCGACAGCTGGGCTTCTACCTTTGGTGAGACTACCACAGCCATTGAGCTGGCACCGGAGGGAACCGGATACCGGGCAAGAACAAGATTTGCAAAGTTCTTCAACCTGCCGGAGCTGATGAATATGTTCAAGGAAGTGGCGGATATCAAGACTTCTGATCAGCTGCATCTGCCGGTGCCGGAGGCAAAATTTGAAACTGTGGTAGTGCAGCCTTCGGAGCATCAGCAGGCGATGGTGGCGGAGCTTTCGGAACGGGCGGCGGCTGTGCATTCCGGTGTGGTAGACCCATCGGTCGATAACATGCTGAAAATCACATCGGATGGCAGAAAGCTGGGATTGGATCAGCGGCTGATGAACCCGCTTCTGCCGGATGACCCCAACAGCAAGCTCAACGCCTGTGTGCGGAATGTGCTTCGGATTTATGAGGAAGGACAGTCGGAGAAGCTGACCCAGCTGCTGTTCTGCGACCTCAGCACGCCGAAGAACGATGGAACCTTCAACGTGTATGAGGATATCCGTGCTAAACTCATCCAGTCCGGTGTACCGGAAGAAGAAATCGCATTTATCCATGATGCGGATACCGAGGCAAAAAAGAAGGATTTGTTTGCCAAAGTCCGTACCGGGCAGGTTCGGGTGTTGTTAGGTTCGACACAGAAGATGGGCGCAGGCACGAACGTGCAGGACAGGCTGGTGGCCGTGCATCATCTGGATGTGGGCTGGCGGCCTGCGGACATGACCCAGCGAAATGGCCGTATCATTCGTCAGGGAAACCGAAATAAAGAGGTGCAGGTTTATCAGTATGTGACGGAAGGAACCTTTGATGCCTACCTCTATCAGACACTGGAGAATAAGCAGAAGTTTATCAGTCAGATCATGACCAGCAAATCTCCGGTTCGTTCCTGTGATGATGTGGATGAGCAGGCACTTTCCTATGCGGAGATCAAGGCACTTTGTGCAGGAGACCCGCAGATCAAGGAAAAAATGGACTTGGATGTAGATGTTGCAAGGCTGAAAGTATTGAAGGCAGACCATCAGAGTCAGCAGTACCGATTGGAGGATAAGCTGATGAAATATTTTCCTGCGGAGATTGAGAAAACGCAGGGGTTCATCAAGGGCTTTCAGTCGGATATCCGGACGGTGGCGGCACATCCACTGCCGGAAGAGGGGTTCTGCGGCATGGAGGTGAATGGCGCGCGATTTACTGAAAAAGCCGAGGCCGGTGAAGCAATCCTCGCAATCTGTAAAGCCAATCAGAGTCTGGAGCCGGTGCCGCTTGGCAGTTACCGTGGTTTCAAGATGGAACTGGCATTTGACAGCTTCCAGAAAGAGTATCAGGTGTTGCTGAAAGGCGAGATGACCCACCGGGTACCCATCGGCACCAGTGCTGCGGGCAATATCCAGCGTCTGGACAATGCTCTTGCTGGGATTCCTGCAAGGCTGGAAAAAGCGGAACAGCAGCTGGACAATCTTAGGAGCCAACAGGAAGCGGCGCAGGCAGAGCTTGGAAAGCCGTTTCCACAGGAGGCAGAACTGGCAGAAAAGAGTGTAAGACTGGCAGAACTGGACGCACTTTTGAATATGGATGACCGTGGAAAGGATGACCCTGACCGTGAGAAAACAACGGAAAAGCCGTCTGTCCTGGCAGAGCTGCGTGACCGTGTAGGGCGCATTCCGCCGATGACACATCGAGATGATGAGGAGGTGGCACTATGAGTGTTCGGGAACACTGGATCAATGTCCGGGTAAACCCGGAAGAGCTGGCGAGGATTCGTGAAAAGCAGAAGGAATTGGGGATTCGGAATACCGGTGCCTATATGAGAAAAATGGCGATGGACGGGTACTGCGTAAATCTTGATTTGTCAGATGTGGCGCAGGTATCCACCCTTCTTCGCCGATGCAGCAATAACCTGAATCAGTACGCAAAACGAGCCAATGAAACCGGAAGCATCTATGCGGAGGATATTCGGGATTTGCAGAGGCGGCTGGATGAACTCTGGGAGATGCAGAAGCTGATCCTTAAGAGGCTTTCTGGTATTCGATGACGGCACAAACGTGCGGGATTTCTACAGCACATGGCACAGATGAAACGGTCTGTGCCGTTACATATTTTTGGGTCTACCTGTTGACATCGTGGTGTTTGGCAAGCGGGTACGATAAAATGAAGATGAAAAGAAAAACGAAGGGGTGAAATTCATGAAGATCGTAAGTTTTTTGTTGAAGCTGGTGCTGAGAATTCTGTTGCTGCCGGTTGCGTTTCTGCTGCGATTTCTATGCTTTATCTGGAATCTGCTGATGCAGCTATCCCTGTGGGTGCTTTCGCCGGTTATGCTTTTCGTTCTTGGCTGCGGCATCTATTCGGTGGTTCGGGCGAGCTGGACCGATGTGTTCCTGCTGACCCTGATTGAGATGGGACTGTTCGCAGCTGCGGTTGGTGCGGGCGGCATCATGGAACTGATGGAACAGCTGTGTGAGCGTGTAGAGGACATTTTGACAATTTGAGTTCAGGAGGGATTAAATGGATATTCAGTTTATGAAAGATTATTATGATTTACGATACGAGGAAACAGATGGAGAGAATCATTTTGTGGAGGAGACTGCTTATCAGGAAAAACAGTCTGAGCAATCGAAGATGGAAGACCAGCTGATGGAAATGGTAGGCGGCAGCGAATCTAATGTGTGGAAGCTATACGAAAGCATCATGTGCATCTATTTCGACATGGAAGAAATCATCAAGCAGGCCGTTTATTTGCAGGGAGCTTATGATCGGGAACGGATGTTAAAATGAGAATAGTGAATTGGTAAGAGCTGCCTTCGGGTAGCTCTTTTTAGATGGAGGAATATGAAAAATGGCGGCTACAAGACTAATTGCGCTGCATATCAATAAAGGAAAGACGGTAGCGCAGTGTTTGGCTGACCGTACTGATTATTCTGAGAATGCAGCAAAGACGGAAGATGGAAAATACATTAGTGCGTATGCCTGTGACGCAAAGATCTGTGATGAAGAATTTCTGCTTTCCAAACGGCAGTATGAGCATATCACGGGTAGAACCCAGGCGCATGATGTGATTGCATATCAGATTCGACAATCCTTTAAGCCCGGAGAAATTACGCCGGAGGAGGCAAACAAGGTTGGGTATGAGACGGCCATGCGATTCACCAAGGGAAAACACGCATTTATCGTTGCAACCCATGTTGATCGCGCGCACATTCATAACCACATTATTTTTAATTCGACTACATTAGACTGCACCAGAAAATTCCGAGATTTTCGCTTATCCGGTCTTGCACTGGCAAGGCTCAGTGATATCGTCTGCCTGGAACACCAGTTGTCGGTCATTATCCGGAAGCCCTATGGAGAGCGGCAGAAGAGAACGGAATACCCGGAGAAAAAATCGCAGCGAGATGAAATCTGCGAGGCCATTGATGTAGCATTGGCAAGAAAACCAAAAGACTTCCGGGAACTGATTGGAATTTTGCAGGAAGCAGGATACGAGTATAAAGATGGAAAACAGCCTGCACTGCGGGGAAAAGGCCACGCCAGATTTGCTCGTTTCCGCTCTCTTGGTAAAGGATATTCGGTTGAAGAACTCTGCGAAGTGATTGCTGGAAATGCGGTTCATAAAAGCAAATATGTAGAGAAAAACCGCACAAGCGCACGGTCGTCACAGGTGCATCAGAAGGCGGAGCTGTCGTTCCTTATAGATGTCCGTGCCAAAATGCAGGAGGGCAGAGGCGCGGGATATGCGCGTTGGGCGAAAGTCTTTAATCTGAAGCAGATGGCAAAAGCTATGATGTTCATGGAAGAGCATGGAATCAAGAGTTATGCAGAGCTGAAGGAAAAGGCAGATGGAATTTCTGAAAAATGTGATGCGCTGCTGGAATCTGTAAAAGCAGATGAGGCACGGATGTCGGAAGTGTCGGTGCTGCGGAAGCATCTAATCAATTATGCCAAGACAAAAGATGTTTTTGCCGCGTATAAAGCATCCGGTTACAATCGGGAGTTCTATGAAGCCCATCGGGATACGCTGGCCTTACGCAGCGCAGCGAAAAAGGCATTTGATGCCTATAAGAAAGAGAACGGCTCTGACAAGAAGCTCCCGCGCATCAGCGAGCTGAACGCAGAGTATGCAATGCTTCTGGAACGAAAGAAAAGCTCTTATGCAGAGTACCGCAAGACCAAATCGGAAATGCAGGATTGGCTTGTGGCGCAGAAGATTGTGCAGGAAATCCTGAAAGAGGATGAGCAGAAAAAAGAGCAGCTGCATGAGCAGGAAGTGCGGCAGGAAGAAGAAAATAGACAGAGTAGTCGATGATGGAAAGTCCGGTGCAGTGTGGGTGTAATGCTCGTTCTGCACCGGGCTTTTTTCTTTGGCAGGAACTGCCGTTGAAGCATCCGGAACGGATGCGCAGCCCGATGCCGCAGGCAGCGTTCTATGGGGATTGGGGAGTTTCCCCAACAAGCAGAAAATCGCTTTCGTGTCACGAAAGCCCTGCTTGCAGAAGAGTGGGTTCTAAAAAAATCGTTCAAAATTTGGAAGAACTTTCGATTGATTTTGTTCGTTTCTTGGAGTAGAATATAAATGAGAAATTTTAACTTGCTGCGAGTGACTTTAGACATCGAAAAAGAGGTTCCGTATGGATTTCATGACGATTAAGCAGGCTTCTGAAAAATGGGGCATCTGCACAAGGAGAGTACAGACATTATGCACGGAAGGGCGAATTGATGGTGCCGAGCGTTTAGGCCATCAGTGGGTCATTCCTATTAACGCCGAAAAGCCGAAGGATGCCAGAATCAAAAGCGGCAAATACATTAAAACAAAATCCGGAAATGGAGAGAACGAAGATGGAAAGAAAACCGTATAGTGCCGGAGCAGTGAAATTTTCGTTCTGGTTCATGGAATTTCGGAAAACCGTGCAACTTTTGAGCGAGGGTAAGAGCTTTGCAGATATTAAAAAGTTGAATGAAGAGACAAACATCTATGGTGCACCGACAAAACTACGAGCGCAGCAGATTTATTCTACCGTAACAGCCCGTATCAAGACATTAGATGAAAGCTTTTATCCAATCTTTTTGAGCAGTGATCTTGCTACACAAAAACTATTTGTGCTGACTGCGGCTCTTTTGCATGACACGCTGTTCTTTGATTTTGTGTATGAAGTAGTGCGGGAAAAAATGATTCTTGGTTCCGATGAGCTGACGGATGCAGATATCCGGATATTTTTCAAAAATAAGCAGGAACAGAGTGAGAAAGTGGCTTCTCTTCAAGACTATACGCTGCGCCGCCTCGGTTCCTGCTATAAAACGCAGCTTTATGAAGCGGGGCTTTTAGAAAGCAACCGGGCAAACAGCACAAGAAAAATACTGAAGCCAATTCTTGATATTGCATTTGAGCATTGGCTTTATGACCATGATCTTGGCATCATGGTAAAAACACTGACGGGGGTAAGATGAAATGGATTTAAGCCAAAGACTGGACGAGATGGAGCTTGCAATCCATAAGCCATCTTTCCGAAAAGGAACAGGCCGCGCAAATGAGGTCAACTATTGGGTGTTTGATTATCCACCGGAAAAGGAACTGGAAGTTCGGGAGCGTGTAGAGTATCTGAAAAATAAGAATGACCGGGGCGATGATGATTTTGAGCTTGTGGTCTTTGACCTGTATGATATCATCATTGACTTTTTGGAAAAGAAAAACTTCATGGAAAAGTGCTATGACTTTGAAAAAAAGCGAGGGATCGAGCGTATCGTCAAGGCAGTGACCAACTCCATGAAGGTAAATGACGATGACAGCCTGATCGTGCAATATATCAAAGAACATACGCCGGAGAATGCAGTCGTGTTCCTGACCGGTATCGGCAAGTGCTATCCGATTTTGCGCTCCCACAAGGTGCTTAACAACTTGCATCAGGCATTTGTGCGCTGCCCGGTCGTGATGTTCTTTCCGGGAACCTATAATGAGCAGGAGCTGATTCTGTTCAATGAGATTAAAGACGATAACTATTACCGGGCATTCCGACTGGTAAAGTAATGGATGGAGGAAACTGTTATGCAGATCAAGGACATGTTCCGAAAGAAAATTGACCGTGAGATACAGGGTGTTATCATTGTCGGTCAGGGTGAAGAGACAAATGTAGCGCAGGAGCTGGAAGAGTATGTTGTGACCCGTGAGCTTCAGCGTCATTTTGCGGATTTCTTTGCAGCATATAAAAAAGGTATTCAGGGAACCACACCGAAAATGGGTGTCTGGATTTCCGGCTTCTTTGGAAGTGGTAAATCTCATTTCCTGAAAATCCTGTCCTATCTGCTTCAGAATAAACAGGTCGGAGACAAACATGCCATCGACTACTTTATCGAAGATCAGAAGATTACCAATCAGATGGTGCTGGCAGATATGCAGCTGGCAGCAAACACTCCATCGGACGTAATTCTTTTCAACATTGATTCCAAAAGTGATTCTAATGGCAAGGAAAACAAAGATGCCATTGTGAACGTATTCCTGAAGGTCTTCAATGAGATGCAGGGCTTCTGCGGTTCCATGCCTCACCTTGCTGACCTGGAGCGTAGGCTTTCCGAAGAAGGTCGTTTTGAAGAGTTTAAGGAAAAGTTTGAAGAAGAGTATGGCGATCCG
Source organism: Brotaphodocola catenula (assembly GCA_020686985.1). Classification (GTDB taxonomy): domain Bacteria; phylum Bacillota; class Clostridia; order Lachnospirales; family Lachnospiraceae; genus Brotaphodocola; species Brotaphodocola catenula. The sequence goes on along the minus strand of JAJEPU010000033.1, from coordinate 5,045 downwards.
TGGGAAAGCTCTCGTCAGGACTTCGATTTCATTCAAGATTCTGTTGTCGATGTTCTTTCTGACATGGATTTCATGAGCGAATCAGCTGCCCGTAACTGGTGCGAGAAAGCAACCGAGGGCTACCAGATCAGCATTGAGGATTTTGCTAAGCGTGTAAAGTCCTACATTGATAAAAAAGGCAATAACCACCATGTTGTTTTCCTTGTGGATGAGATCGGTCAGTACATTGGTGATGATTCCAAGCTGATGCTGAACCTTCAGACAGTGACGGAAGAACTGGGCAAGGAATGCATGGGTAAGGCTTGGGTAATCGTAACGAGCCAGCAGGATATCGACTCCATTACCAAGGTGAAAGGTAACGACTTCTCCAAGATTCAGGGACGTTTCGATACCCGTCTTTCTTTGTCCTCTGCCAATGTGGACGCTGTTATCAAAAAGCGTATTCTGGATAAGACTGAGACCGCAGCACAGAGCCTGCGTCTGCTTTATGACCAGAAAGCAACCATCATCAAAAATCTGATTGTCTTCAACGACGGCGTGGAGAAAAAACTGTACGCCAACGCAGAAGATTTTGCAGAGGTTTATCCTTTTGTTCCGTACCAGTTTAATTTGCTTGCCAGCGTGCTGACCAGTATCCGTACCCACGGTGCATCCGGCAAGCACCTGTCCGAGGGTGAACGTTCCATGCTGGCTCTGTTCAAAGAGTCTGCCATGCAGCTGATGGACGATGAGATGGGGGCAATCGTGCCGTTCTATCGGTTCTATGATGCATTGGAGAACTTCCTCGACCACAGCCACAGCAGTGTGATCATTCGCGCTTATGACAACAGCTACATCAACCCGGAAAAGAAGGAAAAAGATGTCTTTGCGATCAATGTGTTGAAGACCCTTTTCCTGATTAAATATGTTCTGGAGATCGAAGCCAACGTGGACAACATCGTCAGCCTGATGATTACCAGCATTGACGATGATCGTATTTCTTTGAAGGCACAGGTGGAGGATGCACTGAAAGTGCTGATGCGCCAGATGCTGATCCAGAAGAATGGCTCCATCTATGTATTCCTGACCGATGAGGAACAGGAAATTAACAACGAAATCGAAAAAGAAAATGTGGAGATGCCGGAGGTCATCACGAAGATTGCGGAGATGATCTATGAGGACATTTTCTCCAGCAAGAAGTATCAGTACCCCAGCTTTGGCGGACGGTATGCGTTCTCCTTCAATCAGACAGTGGATGACCGCCCCTATAAGGCAAACCAGAATTACGATATCGGCCTCCGTGTGCTGACCCCGTGGTATGAAGGCGGCACCGATGATGGTACGCTGCGCCTGCTCTCCGGCCAGGGCAAGGAAGTCCTTGTGGTTCTGCCGAATGATGATGCGTTCCTGACGGAAATGCGGGCATACTTAAAAATTGAGCGGTTCCTGCGCAAGAATACTTCTGTGCAGCTTGCCAAGTATGAGACCATTAAGGAAGCAAAGCGCGTAGAGATGCGGGAACGCAACGGTAATGCCAAGCTTTACCTGACGGAAGCTCTGAAAGAGGCTACCATCTATGTCAATGGCGATGTGCTGCACACCTCCGGTAAGGAAGTGACCAGCCGCATCAACGAGGCTATAGGCCGACTGGTGCAGACGGTTTACCATAAGCTGTCCTACATTGACGCAGCGATGGGCGAAGCAGATATCCGGAAGATGTTCAGGACCAGCAACCAGCTGTCGCTGGCACTGGGAGATACCGGAGAATCCAATGTCCACGCGCTGGATGATGTGTTGCAATTTGTGGCAGGCAACTCTCGGATGCACATGAAAACTTCTATGAAAACCATCAAGGATCGCTTTATGAAAGCACCCTATGGCTTTGTGGAAGATGACATCCATTGGCTGGTGGCACGTCTCTTTAAGCGTGGAGATCTGTCCTTTACGGTCAACGGGGAGAGCGTCAATCTGAACAACCGTTCCGAAGAGGAAATCATCGGCTACATCACGAAGAAGCAGTTCGTGGATAAGCTGCTGACGGAAGTGCGCGTCCGGGTGCCGGAAAACCAGAAAAAGGCCGTTCGCACCGTGATGAAAGAGCTGTTCAAGGTGGCACCGCCTGCCGATGACGAAGATACCATTATGAAGAACTTCCAGCACTATTGTGAGAATCGGATCACTGAGATTGAGCGGCTGGAACCGAAATATGAGAATTACGCCTATCCCGGAAAAGAAATTCTGGAAAAGGGCAAGAAGCGGCTTTCCGCATTGGTGCAGATTCAGGCACCGCTGGAATTCTTTAAGACCGTATTTGACGAGCAGGACGATCTGATGGATTTTGGCGAGGACTATGAGCCTATCCGTGATTTCTTTGGCAGTGAGCAGCTGACCATCTTCACCCGTGCGCTGGATATGCTGAATATCTACGAGGACAGCAAGACCTACATCGTGGATGCAGAGCTGGAAGACGTGGTGGCCAAGATGCGCACCATTGTCCGGATGCCGAAGCCCTACAAGGAGATTCCGAAGCTGCCGGAGCTGCGCGAGAAGTTTATGAACTGCTATATGCGCATTCTGGAAGAGCAGGCAGAGCCGGTCAAAGATTCCATCAATCAGGATCGGAACCGTGTCTTTGAAGTGCTGAACACCAAGCCCTATAAGGATGCGAAGTTCAACCGTTATCTGGAACTCTTTAAGGAGATCATGGACGGTGCGGAGCACTGCAACAATGTTTCCACTCTGCGCAGCTATGCAGATAAGGCGGAGGCACTGAAGCTGCGCCTGCTCAACGAGATGAACGCAGAAGATATCCGTCTTGTGCAGGAGGCAGCGGCAAAGGCCGAGGCAGAGCGCAAGCGTCAGGAAGAAGAGGCGGAAAAACGCGGCGAGACCGTGAAACCGGCAGAAAAGGTCGCAGAACCGCAGCCGGTATATAAGGTGCGCACCACGAAGAATGTTTCCATCAAGACGGTTGCCAAGACTGCATCGTGGCGGTTGGAGAGTAAGGACGACGTTGATAAATACCTTGCCGCATTGCGTGAAAATCTGCTGAAAGAGATGGACGAAGATACAATCGTCAACATTGAACTATAAATGACAGGAGGATTGGCTCCATGAACAAGACAGCCATAAAGAATTTTGCGATTTGGGCGCGGAATAAGCTGATTGCAGATGTTAGCTATGATGCCCGCCTGATCGGTATTACGGAGGACGGTATTGCCAAGCCGCTGCCGCAGAGCTTCGGCGGCACTCAGTTCTTCGATATCGGCACCGCAGAACCGTATTCGATTTCCGGTGAGGCCGTGCGCCAGCGTGACAAGCTGATAGAGGTCATCCAGCAGAAGGAAAAGGATACCGACTACAAAACCGCATATCAGTATGTGATCGAGGAGGTTGCCTATACATGGTTTAACCGCCTGATCGCCATCCGTTTCATGGAGGTCAATGACTATCTGCCTTCCCATATCAGGGTGCTTTCTTCCGAGAGCGGAAAGCTGGAGCCGGATCTGGTCACAACGCCGTTTGACGCAGAGCTGCCCTTTACTGCGGAGGAAGAGGCTCAGATTTTCCAGCTGAAGCAGGACAATAAGCTGGACGAAGTGTTCCGCATCATGTTCCTGAAACAGTGCAATGCCCTGAACGAGATTCTGCCTGCTCTGTTTGAAAAGACAAAGAACTACACCGAGCTGCTGCTCAGCTTGTCCGTTATTGACCAGGATGGCGTGGTCTATCATTTGATTCACGATATCCCGGAGGATGACTTCAACATCGAGCGCGGTGGTCAGGTGGAGATCATCGGCTGGCTGTACCAGTATTACAATACCGAACCGAAAGCCGCTGCATTCGCCAAGAACGGAAAGATTACCAAAGAGGAAATTCCTGCCGTGACCCAGCTGTTCACCCCGGACTGGATCGTCCGTTACATGGTGGAAAATAGCCTTGGCCGTCTGTGGGTGGAAGGACACCCGGACTGTGGCCTGAAAGAAAACTGGAAATACTATCTGGAAGAAGCACAACAGGAGCCGGAGGTGCAGGCAAAACTCTCGGAAATTCGTAAAGAGTACGCTGCCCTGAACCCGGAAGACATCAAGCTCATCGACCCCTGCATGGGTTCCGGCCATATCCTCGTATACGCCTTTGATGTGCTGATGCAGATCTACGAGAGTGCCGGTTACAGCCAGCGTGATGCGGCAAAGAGCATTCTTGAACACAACATCTACGGTCTGGACATTGACGACCGTGCCTATCAGCTGGCGTACTTCGCCGTGATGATGAAAGCACGGCAGTACAATCGCCGTATCTTAAACGGCGAGAACACCTGTCATGTCTATGCCATTCAGGAGAGCAACAGCATCAACCGTGCGCATCTGAAATATTTCGGCGCAGGGTTGGACGATATCGAGAAAAACGCCGCCAAGATGCAGCTGGAAGGTCTGTTGGATACCCTGACCGATGCCAAGGAGTACGGCTCTATCCTGAATGTGGAGGGCTACAACTGGGAGCTGCTGCGCCGATTTGTGGCAGCGGAGGATACCGATGGTCAGATCAGCATGGATAGCGTGGGCGTGGAAGATACTGCCGAGCAGCTGAATCGGCTTGTTGACATTGGTGAGACGATGGCACGGAAATATTGGGTGACCATTACGAATCCACCGTATGCAGCTATAAGTAATTTAAGCCCTAAAGTGAATGACTTTGTTAAAGCAAATTATCCTGATAGTAAAGTAGATCTCTTTGCTGTCTTTATTGAACGATGTGGTTTGATGACGCGAGTGAGTGGTTATCAAGCGATGATAACACAACATGCATGGATGTTTCTTGCAAGCTATGAGAATTTACGCGATAAACTATTAAACAAAGAACTGATAAATTTGGCACATTTAGGACCACATGCATTTGATGAGATAAATGGGGAAGTTGTTCAGACAAGCAGCTTTGTGTTCTGCAATGACTTTTTCTCAAATTATAATAGCACCTTTGTTCAATTAGCCTGAATTATTCACAGCAAAGCCGTGAGTGTGGCTGAAAGCCACATAGTTACTGTATTTTAATTGCATATTGCTTTT
>JAJEPU010000032.1 GCA_020686985.1 Brotaphodocola catenula | reverse complement strand
AATAGGTCGAGGGCTTAACCAAGACGGTTTAGGAGAAATACAGAAAACGGATGATTCAATGTGCAGTTTTGAAGGTACATGTATGAATTGCAGAAATGCGATTCAGATATGCGCGAGTGGCTCAGTTGGTGGAGCACGACCTTGCCAAGGTCGGGGTCGCGGGTTCGAGTCCCGTCTCGCGCTCTCAAAGTAAAAAAGAGGGTATCCGTTTTTGATGGATATCCTCTTTTTTAGTTGCTTTGCATATCAAGGACGCGCCAGTGACGCGTCCGCAGATTCAAAGCCCGGCCGGGCTTGAACGGTTCGAGGTCTCCGCTCCGGTCGGCGCAAAGCGAACGTCCCCCGGACGTTCTGCGCCGTCTCGCGCTCTCCCTCGCAACAGCCAAGAATCAAGCGCCTTTTTGTTTTTTAAATTAAAATGGATAAAGGAGAAAATGAGATGAATAAAAGAGAAAACAAGCTGACATCGGGAAGTGTACTTGGGAATATTGTCTGTTTTGCTCTGCCGTATTTGTTATCTTATTTTCTTCAGACACTTTACGGGATGGCGGATCTCTTTATCATTGGACAGTTTGATCAGGTAGCGGGGATCACGGCAGTCTCGATTGGTAGTCAGGTTATGCACATGTTGACGGTTGTGATTGTGGGGCTTGCGATGGGAACGACGGTGAGTATCGGTCATGCAATCGGTGCGGGAGATCAGAAAAAGGCATCTTCCGCAGTGGGAAATACGGCGATTCTGTTTATGGGTGTTTCCGTAGCACTCACAGTAGGATTGCTGATGATTGTGCGACCGATTGTCAGTGTGATGTCCACTCCGGAGGAGGCTGTTTCCGGAACGGTGACGTATCTGACGATCTGTTTTATCGGAATTCCATTTATCACGGCGTACAATATCATCAGTGCGATTTTCCGCGGAATCGGAGATTCTAAGAGTCCGATGTATTTTATTGCGGTTGCCTGTGTAGCGAATATTGCTCTTGATTATCTCTTTATGGGATATTTTCAGATGGGATCGGCGGGAGCTGCATTTGGAACAACAATTTCCCAGACGATCAGTGTTGTGATTGCTTTGACTGTGATTATGAGGAGAAAGACGGGAATTTCCGTTAGCAGAGCAGATTTCAAGCCAAATCATAATGCGATGGGAGCGATCTTGAAGATCGGAGTTCCGATTGCCTTGCAGGATGGTCTGATTCAGGTTGCCTTTATCATCATCACAATCATTGCAAACCGGCGAGGACTGACTGATTCGGCAGCCGTAGGAATCGTGGAGAAGATCATCAGCTTCCTCTTCCTTGTGCCATCCTCAATGCTTTCCACGGTTTCTGCTCTCTGTGCGCAGAATATCGGTGCAGGAGAGAAGAAACGGGCGAGACAGACGCTCTTCGATGCGATTCTTATTGCAGTGATTTTTGGAGTTTGTGTGTCTGTGGGGATTCAATTTATGGCAGAAAATGTGGTTGGAATGTTTACATCCGATTATGCCGTCGTGGCGCAGGGCGCGCAGTACATTCGTGGATATATCTGGGATTGTATCTTTGCGGGAATTCATTTCAGTTTCAGTGGATATTTCTGTGCTTGCGGACGCTCAGAGCTCTCATTTTTGCACAATATCACAGCGATTGCGCTTGTGCGCGTGCCAGGTGTTTACCTGATATCGGTAATGTTTCCGACAACGCTGTTTCCGATGGGACTGGCGACAGCTTGCGGCTCTCTCGTCTCCGTTGTGATCTGTCTGTTTGCATACAGGTGGATGAGAAAGAAGGAAACTGAGGCGGTGCAATGAAAATAAATGAAAGAAATCTGTTTTAACTCGGAGAAGTTGCAAGAATTCCGGCGGGAATCTGCGCGGTTGTCCGTTTTTGCGGAAACCATAAAGAAGCCCCCGACTACGATCGGAGGCTTCTTGTTTACCTGAAGGAACATCGTCTGAAAGTCAATGGATTTTCCAGAGAGATCACGTTGATTGATGAGGGAATGACGGATGATTCGAAACAGTTTGTGATGAAGATCCAGATTCCGGTCAAAAGTTTATCCGATTCCGCCGAGAACGATTCCGAGAATCAGTACAAAGAAGCAGATCGGAATGTAGAGGTAACGGCAGACCGGAAGAAATAAGCTGGTGAAGGCTTTGTCGCGTCCGTGATTGACTTCTGTCTCCACATAAGATTTTCCGCAGACACAGAAAAACATGATTCCTGCGAGGCCGGCTCCGAGCGGACAGATATAGATGGAGAGGATATCCATCCAGTCAGAGACGATTCCCTGAATCAGAAGGGAGACAACGACGCCAATGACTCCAATGATTGCACAGGCAGGGACACGCCCGAGGTGGAGCTTTTCCTGCACAGTGGCAATCGGTGCCTCATAGAGATTCAGAAGAGAGGTCATACCGGCGAAGAGGACTGCGGTGAAGAAGACAATCGCAATCAGTCGGCCTCCAGGCATTGCCTGAATCAGGTGCGGGAGATAGATGAAGAGAAGTCCCGGGCCACCCTGGTTGAGCTGTGCTCCTGCAGCTGCCATCGCCGGAATGATGACGAGGGAGGCAAGCATCGCTGCGACCGTATCGAAAAAGGCAACGCGCCCTGCTGAGGATGGAATATTTTCCTGATCGGAGAGGTAAGAACCGTAGATCAGAGTTCCGTTTCCTGCGACGGAGAGGGAGAAAAATGCCTGTCCGAGTGCAAAAATCCATGTTTTCGGATCGGCGAGTTTGACTGGATCAATCTGAAAAATATACTGGTATCCCTTCGTTGCACCGGGGCGAAAAGCGACGTAGATGCCAAGGATCACGAAGAGAAAGAAGAAAATTGGCATCATCAGTTTGTTTGCCTTCTCGATTCCACCGCCAATTCCGAGCATCAGGATCAGCATACAGAAGATCAGGGCGAGAATCTGCCAGAAGTTGTTTCCAAAGGCGGAAGCCATGCTTCCAAAGGCGGAGGAAAATCCATCGAGGTTGTCTGGTGCGAGGATCGAACCGGTGAATGCGCCGATTGCGTATTTTAAGATCCATCCCATGACGACGGTATAGCCGATTGCCATTGCAAGAGAACCCAGAACAGGGATCATGCCGAGTGCTTCGCCGATATTGCGTTTGCCGTGGCGCTCACAGGCAGAACCGAAGGCATCGATCGGACCGGATTTTGTGGCACGTCCAAAAGCCATCTCACCGATAACGCCGGTAAATCCGATCAGTGCGATAAAAAGAAAATAGGGGATCAGGAAAGAACCGCCCCCGTAGAGAGAAACTCGGGTGGAAAACATCCAGATATTGCCCATTCCGACGGCAGAGCCGATACAGGCGAGGATGAACCCCCAGCTACTTTGAAACGAATCCCGTTTTTTCATAAATAAATCCTTTCGTCAGCCGTTTTATAACAGCAAAAATATTATAAACAAAATCAGAAGGAAAAGCAATCAAAAAGCGGTTGTGGAAAAAATACGATGAAAAAACAGACAGAAAAACTCATTGTTCGACAAAAAAGTCTTTACATGAAAAAAATTATCTCGTATAATGGGGGCGATTTTACAATTCATAATTCATTCCGGAATGCTATGCGCATTTCCAATTAAAAAAAGGAGAAGATATGAGTGAGAAAAAGAAACTGGAAGGTCCAGCATACGAATTTGAGGCGAAAATGCCACTGAGCCAGGCGATTCCGCTTGGTTTACAGCATGTGCTGGCAATGTTTGTCGGAAACCTGACCCCACTTCTGATTATCACAGGAGCCTGCGGAATCACGGGAGGAAGCGATCTGGCTTATCTTCAGGTGGAGCTTTTGCAGAATGCGATGCTGGTCGCAGGTCTGGTGACCTTGGTTCAGCTGTTTGCGATTGGACCGGTTGGCGGAAAAGTGCCGATCATCATGGGAACCAGTTCTGGATTCATCGGTGTTTTCAACAGTGTTGCTGCATCGATGGGTGGAGGCGTTCTCGCTTACGGCGCAATTATGGGAGCGTCGGTGCTCGGCGGTCTGTTTGAGAGTGTGCTCGGATTTTTCTTAAAACCGCTTCGTAAATTTTTCCCGTCCGTTGTGACCGGAACCGTTGTGCTCTCAATCGGACTTTCTCTGATTGCAGTCGGGATTAACTCGTTCGGTGGCGGAAGCAGTGCAAAGGATTTTGGATCTGCGGAAAATATGTTTCTTGCGATCTTTGTTCTGGTTGTAATTCTTGCGGTTAAGCATGGCACGAAGGGATTTGCAAGCTCATCTGCAATTCTGATCGGAATCATTGCGGGATATATCGCGTCGATAATTATGGGAATCGTGCTTCCGCATACCGCCGTTGCCGTTGATGGAACGGAGTACACGAAGGCGTGGGTCTTAAACTGGGATAAGGTTGCTCAGGCATCCTGGTTCAGCATTCCGGCGCTGATGCCAGTCAAGCTCGTCTTTGATCTTCGCGCGATTCTTCCGGTGCTCATCATGTTTATCGTAACCGCAGTGGAGACTGTTGGAGACATTTCCGGTGTGATGGAAGGCGGAATGGATCGCGAGGCAACGGACAAGGAACTCTCAGGCGGTGTGATCTGTGATGGCATCGGTTCTACTTTTGCAGCCCTTTTCGGCGTACTCCCGAATACCTCGTTCAGCCAGAACGTTGGTCTTGTGACGATGACAAAGGTGGTCAACCGCATGGCACTTGCAACCGGAGCTGTTTTCCTTGTGCTTTGCGGTCTCTTCCCGAAACTCGGAGCGATCGTCTCGATCATGCCACAGGCAGTACTCGGCGGAGCAGCGGTGATGATGTTCTCCTCGATCGTGGTCAGCGGAATCCAGCTGATTATGAGAGAAAAAATGACTCCTCGCAACTTGACGATTGTGTCGGTCGCACTCGGTGTCGGATACGGAATGGGTGCGCACGCGACGATCCTCTCGAAAATGCCGGAGGCAATTCAGCTTGTGTTCGGTGGCTCCGGTATCGTTCCGGCAGCATTTGTAGCGATTCTCTTAAATATCCTGCTCCCGGCAGATGAAAAATAAGAAGAATGGAAAGGGCGAGCAAACTGGAATTATCCGAAGGACAGAGCTTACGTGGATGAATGTGATGGAAGATTCAAACTTGCATGATCAAGAAGAAACTTCAGATCTTCCGGGGTGTCGACGTCCATGAGTTCATAGGGGCTGAGGGCAGAAATCAGATGAACGGCTTCAGGATGATTTCGGATCACGAAATTCCCCCCTTTTCCCTTGGGAAGGGTGAGGAGCTCCTCAAAAAGAGAATTTGAAAAAAGGACAGGGCTTCCGACTGTGACAGAAGGATTCGGGTGAGTAACATCTGGATCTTCTTCAAAACACAGACGGAAGATACCCGGTCCTTTTTTTGCTGAAATTGCTTTTTCGCTTTCGCAAGATCGGGCAACGAGATTTTGAGAGAAGGCGATTGCCATAGACTCCAAGGTCTCTCGGCTTAACAGCGGTTGGTCACCGAGCGCAAAGAGACAGCCTGAAAGGTTTGGGTGTGATTGCAAGAGTGTGGTCAAACCGAGGCGAACTGTGTCGTTGCGATCTGGAAATTCGTGAAAGAGGACGGGAATGTCAGCAATCTCACAAAAAGTCTGGACGGCTCTCGAGCGTGTGACAACGATCCGGCTCGCAAAGAGCGCAGAGGAGGTTGCCTGAAGGATTTGTGAAATCATGGGATTGCCCTGAAAGGAAGCCATCAGCTTGTCAGAGCCGAAGCGTTTGCCAAGACCGGAAGCCATGATTACACAGCCGATCGGAAGTACAGGTTCGTCGAGATCAATCACGAAGACATCCGGTCGACGTTTGAGTTCATCGAGAAACGGTAGAGATTGCTTGCGAATCACAGCAATGACAGGTCTTGTGTCAAAGAGAGTGACGAGAGCATTGAGAAACGGTGGACACGAGGTTTCAAGATAGCCGATCTCATCGAGAACTGCCCAGGGCGCCTTCTCTGTGCTCATCGAGATCGCGTGTTGAAGCGCCGGGATTCCAACTTCAAGAAAACCGTCCGGATGGGGTTGCATCTGGCATCTGGATGGAATTTCGCTCTGGGAGGCGAGGTCCGAAGAAAATGTGCCGATGATACCGATTTCTCCGGAGATTCGATCGTGGATCTCGACACGGGTTTTCGGGATTGCATGGGTTGAAAATCCCGGAATCTTCAAAGCTGTATCAGCGTTAGAATCATTAGAATCATCGGAATTATCTGAAAGAAGGAGAGGAAAAAGGAGAGGAAGCAGGCTGTTTAAGAGAGTTGTTTTCCCGACACCTCGGCTTCCGGTGATCAGCAGATGCTTTTTTTTACTGTTTTGAAAAGCTCTGAGAATAGAGCTCGGTGCAGGCCTGAATGCAGGCATCACGATAGGCTTCGTATTCATGCAAAAACTCCTTTGCTTCCGGGGTCAGACAGCTTCCACCGCCTCCTTTTCCACCGGTTTTTCTGACAGTCAGAGGAAATCCAAGTTCACGCTCGGCATTTCGGATCAGTTGAAGCGCTTTTGTGTATGCCATTTCCATTGAGAGAGAGGCGGAGCGCAGAGAACCGGTCTCCTCGATTGCATGGAGGAGACGGCAGGGTCCCTCTCCGAAAAATCGTTTATTTTCCTCATCACAGAGGCAGATGCGAATCATAGGTTTCATAAAATAATCCTCATAATTAAAGCAGGAGCAGAACAAGGCGATCCTGCGTATCTGGTTCCACCTGATTTTTTGAAATTCGAAGGAGGCGAACCGGACCATAGATTTCGGCGAACGCCTTCTCCATCTGTTCATCCGAATCAGTTTTGGGGTGCAGGCATGCTGAGACCTTCCCGTCTTTTAAGAGCAGGATCTGGTCACAGAATTGCAGGGCGAGATCGGGGCTGTGAAGACAGACGAGAGTCGTCTTGTTGTGATTTTTTGTCGTCTCGGCAATCAGGCGGAGCATCGAACTTCGATTTGGAAAGTCGAGAGAGCTGTCCGGCTCATCCAGGAGCAACAGAGATGTGTTCTCGACGAGAGTCCGAGCAAGAATCGCAAGCTGTTTTTGCCCGCCACTGAGTGTCAGGTAATCCCGATCGGCAAGATTCTCAATTCCAGTTTGGCAGAGCGCGGTGTATGCCTGTTCTCGCATCATGGCAGAGGGCTGTTCAAACAGTTTGAGCATAGGATGAAATCCCATCAGAATGACATCGAGGACAGACATTGAGATTGAGATTCCCGTCTGCTGAGGAATGTAGCTGATCTGACGCGCAAGATTGCGGACAGACAGACCCTCCAGGACAGAACCGTTCAGTTTACAGCTTCCAGAGTGAGGAAGATCCTGGCAGATTGTGCGAATCAGTGTCGTCTTTCCGCATCCGTTTGCGCCGAGCAGTCCGGTCATTGTGCCTGCCGATTCGATCGAGAACGAGAGGTCGTTGAGAATCGGGTGACCTCCCCGCAAGACCCTAAGGTGATCTGCGAAGAAGACCGGAGAAGAGTCGGATGATTTAGGTGATGATTCAAAAACTGATTCAAGAGAGGGTGCAGGATCGTGGGATGGGTGTGGAAATGTCCCTGTCATCGGGTATCCTCCTCTCTTTTTGCAAGAATCAGATAAATCAGAAACGGAGCGCCAAGCAGAGATGTGAAGATGCTGATCGGAAGTTCGGTCTTGGCAATGCTTTTTGCAAGCGTGTCTGCGGTGAGCAGAAGAAAACTGCCGATCGTACCGCTCAAAAAACAGCAGGAGCGCCGGTTATGCCCGCAGAGTATCCTTGCTGTGTGCGGAGCGAGGAGACCGACGAAGCTGATCAGACCGGTGACGCTGACGACGGCGGAGACTGCAAACGTTGCGAGAAACAAAAGCGCCATCCGCATCGTTCCGACCGAGATCCCGAGCATGCGTGCCTCCTCCTCGTGTACGGAGAGCATCAGAAGATGGCGGTGAAGCGCGAAAATCAGAGCTGAGCACAGACAGATGACTACGATCGAAAAAGGAATCTTGGAGAGGGTGACCCCGCCAAGGCTTCCCATAATCCAGTACTCGATTGACGCGAGTTCTTTCTCCGGATCGGCAGTCAGCTTCAGAAACATCAGGATCGTCTGCGCAAGTGCATGTACGGCGATTCCGGCAAGGACGATCGAGGAAGGACTTTTTCCCGGAGCAAGGGCGGAGAGTCCGAGAGAGACGCACACAGCGAGAAGTCCTCCGACAAAGGCAAAGACGGTTGTCCCGACGATGCCTGAGGAGACAAAGAGGATCGCAAAGGCAGCACCGGCACTTGCGCCTGAGGAGACTCCGATGATGTCGGGGGAGGCAAGAGGATTTCCAAAGATGGTCTGATAGACAAATCCTGCAATGCCGAGTCCAAATCCTCCGAAGAGTGCCATGAGTGCGCGGGGCAGACGAAGAATCCAAAATGTACGAATAGCCATCCTGTCCACCGCTAGAAGTGCAGTGAGGGAGATCGGATATTTTCCGATCAGGATGGCTGTAAAAAAGGACGCACACACAAGCAGGGAAGAGATCCCTGCAAGCAGTGAGGTTCTGTTTGATCGCAAGCAATATGTCCTGCGATGATTGTCAAAAGTATGAAAGCGAAAATCGTGAAAATTTTGCATCGTTTATGCGTTTTGCATTGTTTATGCGGATTGTTCGGTGTTTACTGTGCAGTTACTTCCGGGGTGAAACCGTAGAAGGTCTCATAGAAATCACTGGCGGTTTTCTGATAGTCCTCCTCGGAGACAAGGTCCGGATGAAGAACAGAAGCAAGGTAGATGCTTCCAAGGAAGCCTGCCGGAACCGGAGAGTCGAGAGCCTCGATCTCATCAGGAAGTTTTACAACCTGTTCCTCTTTGACTGCGTTGCAATCTGCAAGTGCGCTGTCAGTGAGGACGGAATCGGTCGTGTAGGAAGCATCAGAGGCCAGAACGATGTAGTCCGGATTCCAGGAGAGGATCTGCTCGTAGGAAACCTCTGCCCAGTAGGAATCGCTGATCTCGGCTGCAACATTTGCACCCTTTGCATTCTCGATCAGGCTGGACTGATACATAGCCGGACCGGCAGTCTCAAGCAGAGCGCTGTTTCCGCCGAGGTATACAGACGGGGTGTCCTCAGCAGAGCTTAAGGTCTCGGTTAAGTTGTCAAGAGAGTCGGTGATGTAAGATTTTAACTTTTCACCCTCAGAAACCGTGTTCGTAGCCTGATCGATCAGATCGATGGCGTCAAAGAGCAGATCCTGGTTCTCTGGTTTTACAGCGAGAACGGTGAGACCAAGCTCCTCCATTGCCGGGATCGAATCCTTTAATTTTGCCGGAACGATCACGAGATCCGGATTCAGGGATGCGCATCCCTCTAAATCAAATTCCTTTGCAGTTCCAACGCTCGGAAGATCGAGAATCTCCGGTGCGCTGAGCTTGTAAATGTTGCGGGTGTCAGCCTTAGCCTCTACACCGACGAGTTTCTCGTCAAGTCCGAGTGCAATCATCAGGCTGGTGGAGATATAGTAACCACTCACAAGAGACTCCGGCTCTTTCTCGATCGTGACTTCACGTCCGAGCTGGTCGGTGACGGTGAGCGGATAGGTGACAGTTGCGTCTGTGCTGTCTGACGAAGCGGTTTCCTCAGCGGTATTCTCAGCGCTCGTCTCAGTGGCTGTTTCAGAAGCTACCTCAGAAGAAGTCTCAGCAGATGAAGAAACGGAACCTGCATTTCCTCCGCACGCGGTCGTGCCAAATGCAAGTGCCATAGACAGAAAAATCGCTGATAACTGTTTGATGTTCTTTTTCATAATGTTCTCCCTCTTTTGAAAAGATTTTTTTACTGTTTGCGCAATGCGTGAATAGTAAAAAAATTCGTTGTAGAAATAAAACAATAACGGTATTATAGCAGAAAGTATGTTAAAATGAAAGATATAATAGAGTGAGGTTTAGAATGTTCTGGAAAAGAAACAAAGAAAACATGTGGGAAAGATAAAAGAAAAAGATAAAGATAAAAGAAAAAGATAAGAGGAGATCACGATTATGATGACAATCCGGGAGTACAGGCGGGTGGAGAGCCTTGAGGAAGCCTGGGAGCTGAATCAGAAAAAGCCAAATCGGGTAATAGGAGGAATGCTCTGGCTGAAAATGGGACATGGCAGAGTCGGAACGGCGATTGATCTGTCCGGACTTGGTTTAAATCAGATTGAGGAGAAGGAGGATCGCTTTGAGATTGGCGCGATGGTGACTCTGCGCGATTTGGAGCTTCATGCGGGACTTGAAGCCTACACAGATGGAGCGGTTCGGGAGTCAGTGCGCCACATTGTTGGTGTGCAGTTTCGCAATCTGGCAACTGTCGGCGGAAGCATTTTTGGAAGATTTGGATTTTCCGATGTCTTGACGATGTTTTTGGCGATGAAGACGGAAGTCGAGCTATACAAGGGCGGAATCGTCCCGCTTGAGACGTTTGCGCGCGAGGGAGCGGGAAGAGACATCCTCGTCAAAGTGATTGTACATAAAGAAAATGCAGATTTGTGCTATCAGTCCGTCCGGAACACGAAGACGGATTTTCCGGTTCTGACATGTGCGACGGCAAGGGAGGAGGATGGAAGCTACCGCATTGCGATTGGCGCTCGCCCGGCAAGAGCAGTCCTGATGAGCGTGTCGGCGCAGTTTGTGGAGGAGTTGCAGAAGCAGAATGCAGACCTGGCGCAGGCAATTTCTGAAAAGGTGAGAGCGGAGATTGTGACAGACAGCAATTTGCGTGGAAGTGCGCAGTACCGCAGACACTTGGCGGGAGTTCTTGTGAGACGTGCAGTCGAGCGACTTGAATGATGTGAGAAATGATTTGCGAATCGTGCGAATCGCCAAGAAAGATAAAAATGAAAATGGTGAAATTTTGTGGAGTTGAGAGAAGGGAAGACAGTCGATGCAGATTACATTTGTACTAAATGGAAGAAAGGTGAGCGAGGAGATCGAGCCGGATATGCTTCTGATTGATCTGGTCAGAAGGATGGGCTGTTACAGTGTAAAGAGAGGATGTGAGACTTCAAATTGCGGTCTCTGCACGGTCTTTCTGGATGAAAAACCGGTGTTGTCCTGCTCTGTTCTGGCAGTGCGCGTAGATGGAAGAACAGTAACAACATTAGAGGGGCTTCAGGAGGAGGCAGAGGAGTTTGGAGCTTTTATTGCCGATCAGGGCGCCGAGCAGTGTGGATTTTGCAATCCGGGATTTATCATGAATGCGCTTGCACTGTTTCGGGAAAACGAATTCCCGAGCGAGGAGGAGATCAAGGAGTACCTTGCCGGGAATCTCTGCCGTTGTTCCGGATATGAGGGACAGCTTCGTGGAATTCTCGCATTTCTGGACTGGAAAAAGAACAAACAGCAGGAGAAAAAGCCTGTGCAGGGAGAGGAGAAGAGGAAAAAATGAAACGCGAAGGAAATCTTATTGTAAATCATGCTGTGCGAAAGAAAGACGCGATGCAGCTTGTGACGGGACAGCCGGTCTACATGGATGATCTGGCTCCTCAGAACTGCCTGATAGTCAAATTGTTGCGCTCCCCGTATGCCAATGCGATAGTGCAGGAGGTAAACACGACTTCTGCAATGCGGGTGCCGGGAATCGAAGTGATTTATACTTGGAGGGATATTGACCAGAATGGAAGACGTTACACACAGGCGGGACAGACTTACCCGGAGGCAAGCCCGTATGATCGCCTGATCATTGATCGCCATGTGCGCTTTATCGGGGATGTCGTTGCGATTGTTGCCGGAAAGGATGAGGCGTGTGTTGACAAGGCACTTCGGATGATAAAAGTAAAGTATGAGGTGCTTGAGCCGGTTCTCGATTTTCACACTGCAAAGGACAATCCGGTCCTTGTCCATCCGGAGGAGAATTGGGAGAGCCTTTGTCCGGTCGGAGCGGACAACAAGCGCAATCTCTGCGCCCATGCAGAATCTTCGGACGGTGATATTGACGCGGTTTTGGCGGATTGTGACATTGTGATTGATCGTGTCTATCACACGAAAGCGTGCCAGCAGACGATGATGGAGACGTTTCGCACCTACTGTTCGATTGACCCTTATGGGCGATTGAATGTGTTCAGCTCGACACAGATCGTCTTCCACTGCCGTCGCATTCTCGCAAATGCGCTCCACATTCCCAAGTCAAAGATTCGCGTCAGCAAGCCGAGAATCGGAGGCGGATTCGGGGCAAAACAGACCTCGGTCTGTGAGGTTTATCCAGCATTTGTGACCTGGATGACGAAAAAACCGTCGAAGATCATTTACACACGCCAGGAGAGTATGACGGCATCGACCCCGCGTCACGAGATGGAGATGCATGTGCGCCTTGGGGCGACGAAGGATGGAATTGTGCGGGGAATTGACCTCTACACACTGTCGAACACGGGCGCTTACGGGGAGCATGGACCGACAACCGTTGGACTTTCCGGTCACAAATCGATCCCGCTTTACGGAAAAGTGGAAGCCTTCCGATTTGTCAATGATGTGGTGTATACAAACCGCATGTCGTCGGGCGCCTACCGCGGATATGGAGCGACGCAGGGACTTTTTGCAGTTGAGTCGGCAGTCAATGAGCTTGCACAGCGTCTCAACATGGACCCATTTGAGATCCGCGAGAAGAATATCGTAAAAGAGGGCGATGTGATGCCTGCCTACTACGGTCAGGTCAATACAAGCTGTGCGCTTGACCGCTGTCTGAAAAAAGTCCGCGAGATGGTGGACTGGGATCACAAAAAGATGGTTCGCGATATGGGAAATGGAAAAGTCCGTGCAGTTGGAATTGGTATGGCGATGCAGGGCTCCGGAATCGGCTCAGTCGATGTCGGAAGTGCGACAATCAAGGTCAATGACGATGGATTCTACACGCTTGCGATCGGTGCGGCGGATATGGGAACCGGGTGTGACACGATTCTTGCGCAGATTGCGGCGGAGGTGCTTGAGTGCCCGATCGATGACATCACAGTCTGCGGAGCGGACACGGATTTCTCCCCTTATGATTCCGGCTCCTATGCATCAAGCACAACGTATATAACCGGAAAGGCAGTCGAAAAGTGCGCTCTGCAAATTCGCGATCAGATCTGTAAACTCGGAGCAAAGAAACTTGGATGTGCGCCCGAGGATGTGAGCTTCGATGGAAAATGGGTTTATGTGGAGAATGAGGACGAGGGTGCAGAAACAACAGCGGACACAGAGGAAAAATCTGCCAGAGCTGCAGAAGATATGGTGCGCAAGGTTTCTCTTGTAGATCTTGCGACTGCCTCGATGTGTGGAAATGACATTGCACTCGAGGCGACGGTGACGAATAGTTCCCAGCTCTCTCCGCCACCGTTCATGGTCGGTGCGGCGGAGGTCGAGGTGGATCTTGAGACCGGAGAGGTCGAAGTTATCGACTACGTGGGTGTTGTCGACTGTGGAACGCCGATCAATCCGAACCTTGCGAGAGTGCAGGCAGAAGGTGGAATCCTTCAGGGAATCGGAATGGCGCTGACGGAGAATATCACTTATACAAAGCGAGGACAGGTTCTGGAAAATTCTCTGATGCAGTACAAGATTCCGACGCGTGCTGACATCGGACGGATTCGGGTTGCATTTGAGAGCAGTTATGAAAGTGAGGGACCGTTTGGAGCAAAGTCGATCGGCGAGGTTGTGATCAATACCCCGCTCCCGGCGATCGCAGACGCAGTCTGCCGGGCGGTCGGAAAGCGTTTCTATGAGCTTCCGATCACACCGGAGCAGATTGCAACAGCGGTGATTGAGTGATTGGAAATGTAAAGAGCAGGGCGTGATTGCGCCCTGCGAGCGTCGACTTGAATTTAATAAGTGTTTATCATTTATTTCGTAGAAAAATAGTTCTTCGGACCCGGATGAAGGAAATATTTTAAGTGCATTGCGATTGACAGCAGAAGTGTGAAAAATTCGGCAGTTGGAATTGCAACCCAGGCACCGTTGATTCCGAGGATCGGCGGAAGCACGAGCAGGGAGATCACGGTGAAAACAAGGGTCCGGCTGAATGAGAGAATCGCGGAGATTTTTCCGTTTGAGAGTGCCGTGAAAAATCCGGATGAGGTGATGTTGAGTCCGCTGAACAGGAAGTTGAACGCAAAAATCGGGAATCCGGTCACTGCAAGCGAGAGCGTCTTCGGGTCCTGTGTAAACACGGTCACAAGCGGGCGTGAGAGCGAGATCGCGATAAACAGAAGAGCGATCGACGAAGCTCCGACAAAGACGAAGGAGATCCGATAAACGTTCTCAAGCTCCTTTTTGTTACGTGCGCCATACTGAAAGCCGACAATCGGGCTGATGCCGATTGAAAATCCCAGATAGAATGCATTGAACAGAAACTGTCCGTAGAGCAGGATTGTGATCGCTGCGACTCCGTGCTCACCTGCGAGATTCATCAGCACAATGTTGAAGAGAAAGGTCACGACTGCATTAGAAAGCTGGGTAACCATCTCGGAAGAGCCGTTGTAGCAGGCAAGAAGAAGCTCCTTCGGACGCAGATGAAACCGGGTAAAGTGCAGTTCTCTCTTGGAAAAAAGAAAGAAACAGACTCCGGCGATCGCGGGGACGGACTGACCGATTCCCGTCGCAAGTGCGGCACCGCCGATTCCAAGATTGCAGAGGACAATCAGAACGTAGTCGAGGACGGCATTTAGGATGCCGGCTCCGATTGTCAGAAACAGACCGAATCCCGGATGACCGGCAGTCACCAGATAGGACTGAAACAGGGACTGGAGCGTGCATGCCGGGGCAAAACTGACTGCGATCGACAGATAGATTCGACAGTCGTCAAGAAGCACCTCATTGGAACCTAAAAACAGGGAGATCGGAGTCAGGAAAAACTGAGTCAGGATCAGAATCACGATGTTGAAAATCAGGCTGACAACGACGAACTGGGTCAGGCATTCTCTGGCTTCCTGCGGTTTCTGTTCCCCGAGATAACGGCTGATGATTGCATTTCCGCCCGTTCCGAACATTGTCGCAACCGCGATCACGACGTTGAGGACGGGAAAGACAATATTTAAAGATGAAAGTGCATTGCTTCCGACAAAACGGGAGATAAAAATTCCATCCACAATCGTGTAGAGTGACATGAACATCATCATGATGATCGACGGAGTGGCAAACTGCAAGAGCTTCCACGGAGTGAAATGCTGGTTGATTGAAGAACTCATAGCAAATAAAAAATCCTTTCTGTAAACTCGTGAGTGCATCTTCAGCATAACGTATTTCCAGGGGATTCGTCAAGGCTAATCGGAGCTTGACATTTTTTTATAATTTGCTATAATACAGGTGTTCGTTCGGAGGGTGAATCATTCAGAAGAAATGATAAGCTGGATAAGGCGGTAGATTGAAATATCTGCGTCTTGTCCAGCTTTTTTATTGTCGCTTACAACGTGCTCAGTGCGGTCTTTCGAGGAATCGGAGATTCCCAGACTCCGCTTGTGACAGTCTGCATTGCGTGTGTGGTCAATATTGTGGGGGACCTTGTTCTTGTCGCAGGCTTCCATTTAGGTGCGCTGGGAGCAGGTCTTGCGACGGTGCTTGCCCAGGCAGTGAGTGTGCTGGTGTCTTTTGGCATTGTCAGAAGAAAGCAACTTCCGTTTGTTTTAAAGCGGGAGGATGTGCGTTTTCACGGCAGGGTGATCGGAAAAGAACTGAGACTTGGAACACCGGTCGCTCTTCAGGAATTTCTAGTGGGAACCTCATTTCTGGTTCTTCAGATGATCGTCAATACCTTTGGTGTGACGGCATCTGCCGGGGTTGGCGTTGCAGAGAAAGTTTGCGTATTTATGATGCTTGTCACCTCGGCGTTTATGCAGTCGATGTCGGCATTTACGGCACAGAACCGTGGAGCGGGAAAGCCGGAGCGCGCAAAATCGGCGCTGAAATCGGGAATGGTTACGGCATTCCTTGCAGGTGCGTTTATGGGATTCCTTGCGTACATTCATGGAGATATCCTGAGTAGTCTGTTCTCAAAGGATCTGGATATGATTGTCGCTTCTCATAGCTATTTAAAAGCATACGGCATCGACTGTTTCCTGACTCCGTTTTTGTTCTGTTTCATCGGATATTTCAACGGATGCGAGAAGACCTTGTTTGTGATGATCCAGGGATTGATCGGCGCATTTGGAGTGAGAATTCCGATTGCCTATGCAGTGAGCAAGATGGCAGGAGCGACGCTGTTTGAGATTGACCTTGGCACACCGGCATCCTCGACCGTACAGCTTATTCTGTGTATAATTGCATTCGTTTATTGGACGAAAAATAAAAATATGATATAATTAGGAACACTTAGCAAGATATTTTTAATCAGGAAGTTTCGACTTCTTTAAGTCGGGGGAGTTCACGATTAGTAGAATTTCTTAAGGTATAATAAGAAAAAGGGGAGGGACGGATCGTATGTTTATGGATAAACAGTTGTATAAGTTTAAGAAACTAATAGAAGAAGCGATTCTTGAGGATGGTGCTAGAGGAAAAGAATCAGTGATTCGATCCTCTAGCCTGATTAATCTTATCCATGACGGTGTAAAACAGGAATTCATAGAAGCAGGAGTATGCCCTGATAATATTTATCCTCATCTTTATGAAACAAAACCAGAATTAAAAATAGCAGGTTTTTTAAAGCAAAAAGATCAGGACATCTGCATTGTTCCTTCTAACATAGAACCGATCCCAACGTTAATTAGTTGGGGACCATTGGCATTTTTGAGAAAAGTGGATCTTTATGGGGAAGAATATTCAGAGAATACACTGATTGTAAATGTGAGAAGTCAGATGAGTAGTCTAGCAAAGAATGCGGACACTCTTTTTGAGAGAACTTTTGCAGAGGCGCAAAATCTTCATATGCGTTATTCCAATATTGTTTTAGGAGAAGTTTATCTGATTCCAACTCATGAATATGATGATCAATTGGTAAAACAGAAGGTGGTTGGATTTAAAAAGAAACAGACGGATCTTGAAAAATATATTAGCTTTTTCAGTGGAATCAATCGTAGAGAAATTGGAGGTCCAGATTATAGTTATGAAAGATGTGCTCTATTGATTGTTGATTTTGATAAAGAGCAACCTCTTTTGTTCTCGAATAGCAATCAGTTGAAAGAAGCAGGACTGATTTCAGAAGATTTTAACATAGAGTATGAGGAATTGAACTTTCAAAATTTTGTAAAAGAGATTCTGGAGATTTATTCAGAGCGTTACCAGATACAAAATTTGTTGGTGTAAGATAAGATAATTGGAGAAAGAAACTTAAATGGAAAAGAGTAACCGTATAAAAGACTATCGTTCTATTATACAGAAATTAGAAAAATTTGAGATGGATGAAATTGAAAATGGAATTTTTGAATATGCATTACATCCAGAACAAAATTTTTTAATAGGTTCTGAGAAAGCAGAACAAGTAGCATATGAGTTGTCAACAAGTGGTTTTTCAGGAACAATCGAATCGGTGATAGAGCTATTTGAGTTTTTGCTGGAAAATCAGGAGACAACGGAAAATGGAATTGTTTTTACTCCCAAATATATTGCAGATTACATTGTTCAAAATTTGTTTTCTGACTTGATGGTGTGGGATGATACGATTACGATTATAGATCCTGGTTGTGGTTGTGGAATTTTTTTAGTTTCTGCAATCGAATATATTCATGAAAGGTTTCAGATTTCCATTAAAAAGTTGCTGAGGGATCATATTTTTGGAATAGATATCAACAAGGATAATGTGCGAAGATGCAAATTGGTTATGAGACTTTTGACCAAAGAGTATGGGGAGGAAATAAGTGAAATTCCTCATATCGTATGCAAAAATAGTCTGAAAGAGAGATGGAAAGATACTTTTCATTTAAATCAGAGAATTGGCTTTTCGTATGTGATTGGAAATCCTCCATATGTGAATCCACACGATTTGAGTAAAGATACCATAGAATTTTTGAAAAATACTTTTGAAACGACGGTAAATGGTACTTTTAATATTTTTTATGCATTCATTGAACATGCTATGGATCAACTCTCAGAAGATGGAAGATTAGGATTTATTGTTCCAAATAATTTCTTGACAATTAAATCTGCTTTAGAGTTAAGAAAATATTTGAAAGAACATGCTTTCTTGAGAAGAATTCTAGACTTTGGAGAAAATATGGTATTTAAGCCAGTTCGTACTTATAATTGCATTTTATTTCTTTCAAGAAAAAAACAGGAAGAGTTTGAGTATGCGGTTATGGATCGAGCAGAGTGTATTGAAAAAGAACTTAAAGATATTAGATTTTGCAAAATGCCAATTTGCCAGTTAGATCAAGAAGGCTGGAAGTTGGTAAATCGGCAAACATGGGAAAATTTGCATAGAATTGAAAATCAGGGTACCTTAATTAAAGATTTTGTTAGAACAGGAATTGCAACATTAAAAGATCAGGTTTATTTTGCACAGAAAGATCAAGATGGCTTTTTTGTGACAGCAGGGGAAGAACGGTATGAGTTAGATTCTGAGCTCATAAAACCAATTTATAAAATTCCAGAATTAAAAAAATGTGAGACTCTTTTAAAAGCGCAGCGTTATATTATTTTTCCATATGTACATGCAGATCAGGGATATACAATTATACCTGAAGATGTTTTAAAAAAACGTTATTTTAGGACGTATAAGTATTTACTGACACAAAAGGAGATCCTAGATTCTCGAGATAAAGGAAAGAAAAACAAACAGGGTTGGTATGCATATGGAAGAACACAGGGATTAAACAAATATGGAAAGAAATTGTTGTTTCCGACATTTTCACAAAAACCGAAATTCTATTATGTGGAAAATAAGGACACTTTGTTCTGCAATGGATATGCAGTATTTGAAAATGATAAATATGAGCTTGGCTTTTTGATTAAAGTTTTAAATTCAGCAATTATGGATTATTATGTTCAAAACACCAGTTACAGCATAGAAGGTGGATATTACTGTTATCAAAAAAAATATATAGAGAAATTTTCTTTACCTGTTTTTACAAAGGCAGAAATTGAGTATGTGAAAGAGCGTGATCAGGTAGATGTCGACCAGTTTTTAATAAAAAAATATGGACTTATATTTTAAAAGTTTTTAATATTATGAGAAAATAAAAGTGCAAACCGAGAAAAGTGGATTGAAAAGGATAGAATAAATAGAGAAGGGCGGAATGAGGAGATGTTTCATCCAGAAAATCTGGCAGAGATTCTTTCTGCCTACAAGAAGTATTTCCCGGAACACTGGAACAGGGAACGCTATAAATGGAGAGCAATCCTGCATTTTCAGAGATACTGGGATCTTGAGGCGGATGATTTTCGGCAGATGTTTATGAAGGCAACAGAAAAGACGGCAAATCTGCTTGCAAACCGGAGTAATTATCCGCGCAGGATGATTGGTCAGTTTGCGAGTGCTGACGCAGAGGCGGTTCGGAGTATGTTTTGCAGTCTGTTTGATGAGTCGGAGGATCTTGCGTTAAGAATTGGTCAGTTTCAGGCTTCGGCGGACTGGCTTCGGATGAAGTACGATGATGGAACGTGGAATCATCACTATCAGATGGCAAATGCAATCACAACGTATCTGTGGCTGAAAAATCCAGATCAGTATTATGTGTATAAATATTCGGATGCACTTGCGCTTGCGCAGGCGGTGGAGTCAGATTTTTTGCCGATTCGCGGAGATGCAATTCTGAATGTCAGAGGAACGTACCAGCTTTATGAGGAGATTCGGGATGTGATCCGCAGGGATTCGGAGCTAGACCAGATGTTTCGGGATTTGGCAGATGAGTCTTGTTATCCTGATCCGGAGAAGATCACGATGACGACTGATCTCGCATTTTTTGTGAGTCGTTTTTATGGAAATCGGGGCAAGAAGGATCACGATCGAGATGGAAATCGGGATAAAGGGCAAGATAGAGGTCACAACAGAGATCGAGAGTCAGGGGAAGCACGATATCGAGACAGAAGTCGAGAACCGATCGCGAGTTGGAATAACAGCGGGGAATCGAATTGCGAACTTTCTCCGTGCGATCAATCTGAATCGGAATCTTATACAAAAGAGGATTTTCTGAGCGAAGTGTATATCGGGGAAGAGGATTTTAACACGCTTGTGGCTCTGCTAAGAAATAAGAAGAATCTGATCTTGCAGGGAGCCCCGGGAGTCGGAAAGACGTTTACGGCAAGGCGCCTCGCGTATGCGATGATGGAAAAAAAGGATGAGTCAAGAATTCGTCTGATCCAGTTTCACCAGAGTTATTCGTATGAAGATTTTATTATGGGTTACAAGCCGGTCAGAGAGGGATTTAAGCTCAGAGAGGGAATCTTTTATCGCGCCTGCAAACAGGCAGAGAAAGATCCTGACCATGAATATTTCTTTCTGATTGATGAGATCAATCGTGGAAACTTGAGTCGAATTTTTGGTGAACTTCTGATGCTGATTGAAAAGGAGTATCGAAGAACACCGGCGACGCTGGCGTACAGCCAGACACTGTTTTCAGTGCCGGAAAATCTCTATTTGATTGGTATGATGAACACGGCGGATCGAAGTCTTGCGATGATCGACTATGCTCTGCGCAGGCGGTTCAGTTTCTTTGAGATGGAGCCTGGATTCTCATCTGAGGGCTTTCAAAATTATCAGAAATCCCTGCAAAATGAAGTGTTTGACCGGCTGATTGAACAGATCGTGGACTTAAATCGGGAGATTTGGGAGGATGACTCTCTTGGAGATGGATTTTGCATCGGTCACAGTTATTTTTGCGGACAAAATCGGGAAACCTGTACATTGGAGTGGATGAAGATGGTTGTGAATTACGACATTCTCCCGATGCTTCGTGAGTACTGGTTTGACGAGAGAGAACGACTGGCAGGATGGGAGAGACGGCTGAAAGGCGTGTTGGAGACAAAAATAGGGAAAAATAAAGTAAATCGGGAAGACCGGGTCGTGAATAAACGACAAAAATTTGATAGACAATTTATGTAGGATTTATCGAAGATTTATGGACTTATTAAAGTAAAAATTTATGAAGGACAAAGGAATTTTCATCAAAAATGTTTATTACATGTTGGCGTATGCATTTCAGGTGCTACGCCAGAACTCTTATGAGGATGTGGTTGCGGAGGAGTTTGAGGAGATCTCGGATCTCTTTGCGGAGATTTTGTTTCGCGGAATTTCCCGTCAGTTAAAACAGGGACTTTATCGGACGTATGTGAGTCGTGAGGAAGATTTGTCGACTGTGCGCGGAAAGTTGCTGATTGCAGGAACCATCCGCAATCAGATTCAGAGAAAACGACAGATGCAGTGCGAGTGTGAGGAGATGTCGGTAAACAACCTGTTCAATCAGATTTTAAAGGCAACGATGGAAACTCTGATTCGGGATTCACAGGTGAAGAGGGCAAGGCGGGCAAGGCTCAAAAAACTGATTTCCTTCTTTCATGAGGTGGATTCCGTGGACGTTTCCAAGATCTGCTGGGAGTCGCTTCGCTACGAGCGCGGAAACGCGAATTATGAGATGCTTCTCAATCTCTGCTATTTCGTTGACGAGGGGATGATCCAGACGGAGGAGGCAGGTGGATACCGGATGATGACATTTTCGGAAGAATCGATGCACCGGCTCTACGAGAAGTTTATTCTGGAGTATATCAGGTGTCATCACCCGGAACTCAATGAGGTGCGGTCAGCGCAGGTGAAGTGGAATTTGACGGAAAGACCACAGTCTCGGATGATTCATTTCCTTCCGGTGATGCAGACGGATATTTTTTTGCGATTGGGTGATGAGATTTTGATTATTGACGCAAAATATTACGGTCACACGATGCAGAGCCATTATGAGAAGGAGACGATTCACTCTGGAAACCTTTATCAGATCTTTACCTATGTAAAAAATCAGGATGTCATGGGGAGCGGGAAGGTATCGGGACTTCTTTTGTATGCGAAGACGGAGGAGGAGATCACGCCGGACTGCGAGTTTGTGATCGGTGGAAATCGGATCAGCGTGAAGACACTGGACTTGAACCAAAAGTTCTCAGGGATTGCGAGACAGCTCGATGAGATTGTGAAAACAAATCTTCTTACTGGACACGGATAGGAATGGAAGCGCAAAGGTTTTTTGTATTCACACCAAGCATGTATTGACAAAAAACGAGATATTTTATAAAATATTGTTTAGACAATTTCTTGACGAGATTGCCGAAAAAATTCTCAATATGGACCCAGAAGTTGATTCAAAATTTGATCCAGAATGCGATTTGGAATTTAATTCAGACTTTGGTTCCGGATTAGGGAAAAGATAGGAGAAAATAGGAGAAAAAAATGAAGTTGCAGGGACTGTCATCAAAACAGGTAGAAGAGAGTCGCAAACAGCATGGCTCGAATGAGCTGACGCAGATTCCGGCGGACCCGTTGTGGAAAAAGATTCTTGAAGGTTTCAAGGATCCGATGATTATAATTTTGCTGGTCGCACTGGTTGTTCAGATCGGACTTTTTCTGCTCGGACAGGCGGAATGGTTTGAGCCGGTAGGAATTCTGATTGCGATTGTGATTGCAAATGGAGTTGCATCGATCAGTGAGAACAAACAGGAAAACAAGGCGTCTGCCCTCAAGGAAGAGGAAGAGGCAAAGGAGATCGCAAAAGTCATTCGAGACGGAAAACTTCTCGAGATTCATGTGAGTGAGGTTGTGGTTGGAGATCTCGTGTATCTTCAGGCGGGCGACAAGATTTCGGCAGATGGAGTTGTCGTGGAAGGTGCTCTCAAGGTCGATCAGGCAGCACTCAACGGTGAGACTGAGGAGGCAACGAAGATTCCGTGTCCGGATGAGAAGACTTCGTATGATGTGAAAGATTTGCTCAATAAGCATTATGCATATCGCGGAACCGTCGTTTGTGGCGGAGAAGGCTATATAGAGATCAGGGTAGTCGGAGACAAGACGCTGTTCGGAGAGCTTGCGCTTGAGGTGCAGGAGGAGACGAGACAGACTCCGCTTCAGGTAAAGCTCGGCGTTCTCGCTCAGCAGATTTCCAAGTTTGGCTATATCGGCGCAGGTGCAATCGTTGTAGGAATTCTTGCAAAGACGTTTATAACGGGCGCGCTTCCGACTGGAATTTATGGATGGATTCGCCTGCTTCTCGATGCAATTACCGTCGCAATCACGGTCATTGTCTGTGCAGTGCCGGAGGGTCTGCCGATGCTGACCTCGATTCTGCTGTCGTTTCAGAGCCTTAGAATGGCAAAGGACAACGTCCTCGTCAGAAAGATCAACGGTCTTGAGACCGCAGGAAGTTTGAGCATTCTCTTCAGCGATAAGACCGGTACGATCACCGAGGGTCGCCTGTCTGTTGTAGAGCTTGTGACAGGAAATGTTGTTCCATTTAAGGAGCTTTCCAAGATGCCGTCCAATCTTGCAGAGGATGTGATCATCGGAACCGGAATCAACAACAGTGCAGTTGCCTCAAATGGCTCGATCATCGGTGGAAACAGCACCGACCGTGCACTGATGGCATACCTGATTGACTCAAAGGTTGTAAATTCGATTGCGAAGGAAGAGGCGAGAAACTTTAACGCGTTTGATTCCGCAAAGAAATTTTCCAGCGTAACCGTTCAGCGCGATGGCAAGAGCATGACTTACATCAAAGGTGCGCCGGAGCGAATCATTGAGAGATGTACGCATTACATTGATGAGAACGGTGAGACGAAAGAACTCGTTGAGAAGAATTACCTGATCGCGCATATGGATGCACAGGCAGGACGTTCGATGAGACTTCTTGCAGTTGCAAAGAGAGAGGGCGAGTCTGATGAGGGCGATCTGACTCTCGTGTGTGTGATCAGTATCCGTGATAACGTCCGCAAGGAGGCAGCTGATGCGATCCATGAGGTACAGAATGCGGGAATTCAGGTTGTCATGGTAACCGGTGACCGAAAAGAGACCGCTGTCGCAATCGCAAAAGAGGCAGGTCTGCTTGTGAATCCGGAAGATGTCGCTCTGACTTCTGCGGAGATGGCAGAGAAGAGCGACGAGGAGATGAAGAAGATTCTTCCGCATCTGAGAGTTGTCGCAAGAGCACTTCCGACGGACAAGAGCCGTCTCGTGAGACTGGCACAGGAGCTCGAGGAGGTAGTCGGAATGACAGGAGACGGTGTCAACGATTCCCCGGCTCTGAAAAAAGCGGATGTTGGATTTGCAATGGGAAGCGGTACGGAGGTTGCAAAGGAGGCGGGAGACATCACGATTCTCGACGACAACTTCTCCTCGATTGAGAAGGCAATCCTGTACGGACGTACAATGTTTAAGAGCATCCGCAAGTTCCTGATCTTCCAGCTGACGGTAAATGTGTCGGCGGTTCTGTCCTGCTTTATTGGACCGCTTTTGGGTGAAAATGTAATCTTGACGGTTATTCAGCTTCTGTTGATCAACCTTGCAATGGATACGCTTGCGGCGATCGCCTTCGGAAGTGAGCCGGCACTTCGAGAGTATATGAAAGACAAACCGGTTCCGAGAAATGAGAGCATTGTCACGAAAGATATGCTGATTGAGGTAATTATCAGTGCACTTTATATTACCGTTATCTGTCTGTCGATTCTCTTCTTTGCACCGATCAGAAACCTGTTCGGAGATGTCGATATGACCTACCTCAAATCGGCACTGTTTGCGACGTTTATGATGGCGATCACATTCAACGGATTCAATGCGAGAACCGCTCACATCAATCCGTTTGAGAACCTGATGAGAAATAAGAATTTCCTTCTCGTTATGCTGTCGATCTTTGTGATGCAGTTTGTGTTTGTCACCTTCGGCGGAGAGATGCTCAGTGTTGAGAGCCTGAGCCTGAAGTCCTGGCTGATCTGCCTGGTTCTGGCATTTATGGTCATTCCGATCGATGCGGTAAGAAAGTTACTGACTGCACACAAGTAGGACGTGAGGTGGAAGGTTAAGTAGAAAATCAAGTAGGAATTAAGTACGAGGTTAAGTTCATGTACGAAGTTATAGCAGTTTTTGGATGATAGCGGAGATTCTCCCGGCTTCAGTCGCAGGAGATTTTGATGAGTTTGGCGAAAGCGTCTGGAGAGAACAGATTGAGTTCTGTCCGTATGCTTTCGCCAGTTTTCGTTTCATTATAGAAGGAGCGGGGATGCAAAAAAGAAAATCGCAGTCTGTCAATGGGAAAGATAACGGAGATTCTGTTGGAGGTCGGAAAGAAAGGGCGCCAGGACGGATGAGAAGGGGAAAACGATTGAAAAACAGTAGAGGATGGAGCATTTCTTTTAATTCTCCGGTTGTGCTTTGCTTTGCGCTGATCTGTCTGGTCGCATGGCTGATGGGGTGGCTCAGTGGAGGAAGAACTACAACCATGTTTTTCAGCGTATATCGAGCTTCGCTGTCGAGTCCGTTTACCTATGTTCGGCTGATCGGTCATGTCTTTGGACATGCCAGTCTCGATCATCTGCTTGGAAATATGACGCTTCTTCTGATTATCGGACCAATGTTGGAAGAAAAATACGGTTCTCTGAATCTATTGGTTGTCATATTGATCACGGCGTTTGTGACGGGAATTGCAAGTTTCCTTCTGTTTCCACATACTCAGCTTTTGGGGGCGAGCGGGGTGGTATCCGCCTTTATTCTGCTCTCCTCATTTACGAGTATCCGGGAACACTACATACCGCTGACGTTTCTTCTCGTCGCAATCTTTTATCTGGGCGGGCAGATCTATGAAGGAATTTTCGTGCCGAGCAACATCTCCAACTTTACGCATATTCTCGGTGGAGTTGTCGGGGCTTGGTTTGGATTTTTTTTGATGAGTAGGTAGACCGGAAAGGAGAGAGTCATCATGCTAGAGCGTGTTTCACTGCAAAATCCCGATGATTATTTCCTGGAACTGGGAAAACGGAATCGCAGGGGGATTTACGCCTGTCGAATCCATGAATATAATTCACAGGTTCATGCATTTATCCGAAAATATTACGAGACGGCGCGCCTGTCCGGAGTGATTGTGGAGGGAAAATTAAAGAATCCCGATCAGCGCCAGCTCGATTATTATCAGGAGATGATGGGGACCGCGTTTGAGATTGACCAGAACTTTTTCTCGCAGAGACTCAAAAAATGGCTTCCGCGGATGAATGAGAGGCAGAGGGCAAATGTATCCGGCGCGATCTATGCAACACTGCTTCACCTGCGTGAGAGTGGGAAAAATGACAATATGCTGAAAAATGCATATATCAAGTTCATGTGCTGGCTCTATTACCGATTTGAGCGGATCGTCAACCATCTCGGAGAGGAGAAACTTCCAAAGATTCTCTATGAGGGGGAGATCAGCATTTACGAACTGCTGTTGATGCGGGTACTCACGCAGGCAGGCTGTGATCTGGTGATCTTAGAGTATCACGGGGATGACGCTTACCGGAGTGTGGACCCGCAATCGGAGATCTCGGAGGAGATACCGGTGTCAGCATTTGGAGCGGGCGGGGCACAGAATTTTCCGGACTCCTTTGATTTAAAGCAGATTCGCGAGGAGCTCGAGACTGAGCAGAGCCAAGAACGCTTGTACGGCGGGGGATTTTCGGGAGTGTCCTCTCTGATTCCTGCGACAAATGTCTGGCTTTCCGCAAAAATCGATCTGATTGAGCAAATCAAAGAGTCTGCGGGAGAGCGTGGGAATGATACACGATTTTTTTATAATTGTTTTTGCCGGATTCGTGGCGTTTCGGACAAACTTACTTATGAAAATGAACTCTATCAGCTCGGACAGGCGATTCGAGGGAGCGGGCGAAGACTTGTAATTGTCAATCAGCGGATTTCTCCGCCGACAGTCGAGGAGACTCAAGAGGTAAAGCGAAAAAACAGTTATCCGAATTTAAATCAGGTTTTGGAAGATTTATCGCGAAATCTCGTCTGTTCAGAAAATTTTGAGCTTCAACCGATGATGAGAAAAGCCTTTGTGGAGGTTATGGCGGAGGAAGGACGACGGGAAAACAGTCCAAATTCAAATTCCTTAAATCGACTGATAAATACGGCGGTTTACCTGATCTGTTGGCTGAAGCGCTATCAGCGGGATCTCTTTCATAGATGGAAGAAGCCTGAGATTTCCGGTTTCTTTTATCTTGGTGGTTGTAAGAATGAGAAAGAGGCGATATTTTGCAGGTTGATTGCGAGACTTCCTGTCGATGTCGTGATTTTTCAGCCGGATCTCAATGAGACCTGTGCTCTGACAGATTCGTCCCTGTATGAGGTGAATTATCCGTTTTCGCTCTCGCTCTCGTCCTATCCGGAGGCGAGCGCAGGACTCAGAGTCGGGACGGTTGCCTACCATGCGGAGCGGGAGCTTGACACGCTGATGTATCAGGACAGCGGGATTTACCGGGAACAGCAGTATGCGAAGGCGAATACGATCACCTTGCAGACAATGTATGAGGAGATTCCGATCCTGTGGAATCAGGAGTTGAAGTACCGCCCGAATTTCAGCACATTTTCGGATACCGTCAATATACCGGTGATCTTCTCTAAGATTTCCGGTGTGAAAGATGGGATCATGGGGATCTACTGGCAATCGATCAAGGAGCTGATCACAGCAGACACAGAAAATGTAACGGTGATCAGCAAAATTCCGAACCTGACTTCTGCCTCAGAGAATCCGATCAAGCCGTTTGCCGTGGAATTTTTCAGAAACGGTCGTCTTCAGCGAGAAAAAATCCGACAGCATCGCGCCTATCCGTATGGATTTTTGCGGGAGCCGATGCAGGATTACCTGCTTGACAAGATTCAGCTCTTGATTGACCGGAAGACGATTCGCGGAACCGGGGAAAATGGAACGGAATTTACGATTGTGTCGATAGCTTTGAATCTGGATAAATCTCTGCTGCGAATGATCCAGAGATTTGATTTTACAAAGAAGAATCCAAAGCTGATTTATCTTATAACCGGGGAGGAGATGATGTCTCTTGAGGATTCGATTCAGATGGCATTTCTGAATCTGGTCGGGTTTGATATTTTGATGTTTGTTCCGACCGGATATCAGTGTGTGGAGCGGTTTTTCCGTGAGAGAATTTTTGAGGAACATCAGATTGGCACATACCGGTATGAACAGCAGGTGCCCGATTTCGATCGGCTTTCCCTGCATACACAGCGCCCTGGGTGGTGTGAGAAAATCTTTAACTTTAAGAGGAGGATATAGCGATATGGGGCTTGATTTCAGCAAATCATCAAAGGCACCGGAACCACAGGAGGAGCCGAAGGATGAACTGGTTGTTCAGCAGTATGATATTGTGGCAGATCGTCAGCAGATGAATCATGAATGGACAAATTCTGCGGAGGTCGATGCGCTTGTCAGCACGATTGAGATTGACAATATGGAGACCATCGTCACGTTTGGTGCGCATGCGGCGGAGGAGATCTCAAAGGTGTCGGATGTCGTGTTAAACAGCATGAATCTGGCACAGCTCGACGAGTCGAGTCAGATGCTCGGCGCACTTGCAAAGATCATGGACAAATTCGATATTGAGGAGATCAAGGAGAGCAAGGGATTTTTCGATAAACTGTTCGGAAATATGAGAAAGAAGCTCGACCAGATTCTCGACAAATATCACACGATGGGCGGGGAAGTCGACAAGATCTATGTTCAGCTCAAACAGTACGAGTCGGAGATCAAGCAGTCCAACCGGAAGCTCGACCAGATTTTTGAGGCGAATGTCAACTACTATCATGAGCTTGTCAAATATATTCTTGCCGGAGAGCAGGGATGCAGAGAGATCGAGAACTATATCGCACAGAGACAGGCGGATATGGAGGCGACCGGGGATCAGTCGATTCAGTTTGAACTCACAAACTTAAATCAGTGTCTGATGCTTTTAGAGCAGAGAACTCAGGATTTGAGAACGGCGGAGAGCGTTGCGATCCAGTCGATTCCGATGCTGAAGACGATGGAATTCAGCAACATGAATCTTGTCAGAAAGATCAATTCGGCATTTATCATCACGCTTCCGGTCTTTAAGCAGTCACTAGCACAGGCGATGATGCTTAAACGCCAGAAGATTCAGGCAGAATCGATGGCGGCACTCGATGCAAAGACGAATGAGCTTCTCGTCAAGAATGCGCGAAACACGGTGGAACAGGCGAAGCTGACCTCGAAACTGGCATCGGGAAGTTCAATCAAGATTGAGACGCTTGAGACGACGTGGAGAACGATCGTGAATGGAATTGATGAGACGAGAGCAATTCAGGACAATGCGCGCAGACAGAGAGTCGAGGATGCAAAGCGTCTTGAGGCGATCAAGCAGGAGTTCAACCAGAAGTATCATATGCCAAGCAAGAGGTAAAGAGAGAAAAAGTAGGATGACCGAGACAATTCGTGTGTGGACTGTGGTACAGGAAAGATAAAAATGGATGGTTTTTTTGACCACCCATAAAAATAAAAAAGAAATGACAAGGAGGAAGCGATTATGCCTATCAATTTATCAAAAGGACAAAAAGTCAGCCTTACAAAGGAGAATCCGGGACTCAAAAAAATTATGGTGGGACTTGGATGGGATGTCAATGCATTTGACTCCGGAGCAGATTTTGATCTCGATGCGTCTGCATTCCTCACCGGAGCAAATGGAAAATGCCCGACCGATCAGGAATTTATTTTCTATGGAAATTTGGAGCATCAGAGCGGTGCTGTGGCGCATATGGGAGACAACCGTACCGGAGCAGGCGAGGGCGACGATGAGCAGATCGAGGTGGATTTAAGCCTTGTTCCTGCAAATATTGAGAGAATTGCGTTCACGGTCACGATTTATGATGCAGATAAGAGACGCCAGAATTTCGGTCAGGTATCGAATTCCTATTGTCGAATTGTGGATGAGGCGACCGGCGAGGAGATCGTTCACTTTGATCTCGGAGAAGATTTCTCGATCGAGACAGCACTGGTAGTCGGAGAACTCTATAAGCACAATGGCGAGTGGAAGTTCAATGCGATTGGAAGTGGATTCCAAGGTGGTCTTGCCGCACTCTGCGCACATTATGGAATTGATGCAGAGTAATGATTTAAGTCAATTATTTATTACGGAAAGTTGTTCCAATCGTTTAGGAGGTGACAGAGGAGATGTCTGTAAAACTTCAAAAGGGACAGAAAGTCAGTCTGTCAAAGGAAAATGCAGGATTATCAAAAATTATTGTGGGACTTGGCTGGGATGAGGTGAAACAGCCGGGAGGATTCTTTTCATTTCTCTCGAGTCCGCAGGCGATCGACTGTGATGCGTTTGCGCTGATGCTCCAGAATGGAAAGCTCGTAGACAATAAAGATATTGTCTATTTCCACAATCTGACTCATATGAGCGGATCGGTACAGCATATGGGGGATAACCTCACCGGAGCGGGCGAGGGAGATGATGAGCAGATTGTCATTGATTTGAATCGCGTTCCGGCGCAGTATGACCGGATTGTGCTTGCGGTCAATATTTATGAGGCATACAAGCGTCATCAGCATTTTGGAATGATCCGAAATGCATTTATCCGCCTCGTGGACGCAAGAAACAACAAGGAGATGTGCATTTACAATCTGACGGATAATTATTTCAACCAGACCGCAATGTTGTTTGGCGAGGTATATCGCCACAACGGCGAGTGGAAGTTCAACGCAGTCGGGCAGGGAACCGCGGATGGCTCGATCGGAGAGTTTGCAAAACGCTATCTGTAAGAGGCAAGATGGGTGATTTGCAAAGCTCAAGATGCAGTAAAGAACCAAAGTCCATAGAAATGTGAGCCGTGATTCTGATAGGAAGATGTCAGCAAAGCCTGCCAGAATCGCGCCAAGTCGATGCTTGCGTCGACTTGAATAAGTAGATGATAGCATGAATGGAAAATGGAGGAATTCTGTTTCGGAATCCTCCATTTTTCAATGAGAGGGAAGCAAGCGACAAACGTAGAGAACGAAAAAGATAGATAACACAAAAAATAATAATGGAAAAACGGGGAGGGAGAAGAAGATGGCATATGAATCACCATTGACAATCGCGGATGTAATCGGAGATATTTCGGAGAATCGGTATGTTCTACCGTCGATTCAGAGGGAGTTTGTCTGGAGCACGACACAGATTGAGAGACTGTTTGATTCGGTGATGCAGGAATATCCGATTGGAGCATTTCTGTTTTGGGAGCTTGCAGACGGTCAGAATACGTTGTACGATTTTTACGGCTTTTTTCAAAATTATCACGAGAAGAAGGCACGGCATAACACAAAGATCAACTTAAGTGGAAGTGACAATGCGGTTGCGGTTCTCGACGGTCAGCAGAGGTTGAGTTCTCTTTTTATCGGCTTGAAGGGGTCTTATGCGTATAAGATGCCGTGGAAGCAGTGGAAGAATGACGAGGCATTTCCCAAGAGAAAACTCTACTTAAATCTCGTCGAACCGGCGAAGGAGGAGAATGACCGGTACGAGTTTGCCTTTCTGACGGAGACGGAGTGTGTCAATGACGACGATCACTACTGGTTTGAGGTCGGGCAGATTCTTGATATGAAAAATATCGGGGATGTCACGAAATTCATCAATCGCCAGATTTATAAGGATGATCGATATGACGAGGATCAGGGCGATTTTGCGATGGATTGTCTCGCCCAGTTGCACAAGGTGATCCACGTTCAGCCGATTATCAGCTATTACAAAGTCAAGTCAGAGGAGCTTGACCGGGTGCTCAATATCTTCATCCGAGTTAACAGCGGGGGAACGATTTTAAGCTATTCGGATCTGCTTCTCTCGATTGCCACCGCACAGTGGGAGAGTTTAGACGCAAGGGAGGAGATCACGGACTTTGTAGATCTCTTAAATAGGATTGGAGGAGGATTCCGCGTAAACAAGGATTTTGTCTTGAAGGCTTCGCTTGTCCTGAGCGATTTTAAAAACATTGCATTCAAGGTGGACAATTTCAATAAGCCGAATATGCTGAAGATTGAGGCAAACTGGCAGAAGATCAAGAAGTCCCTGTATCAGGCATTTGTGCTTGTCGCAAGTTTTGGATTTTCGCGGGAGAGTTTAAAATCAAACAATGCAGTGATTCCGATCGCTTATTATCTGATGACAATCGGAAATCCGGAAAATTTTGAGGTCTCCACGCTTCAGAAGGGGAACCGTGCAAAGATTAAGAAGTGGCTGATTATGTCCCTGTTTAAGCGGATTTTCAGCGGACAGCCCGACAATCTGCTTCGCTTTATGCGTGAGATCATCAAGAACAACGGGACAAAGGAATTTCCGTTCGATGAGATCATAAGCAAACTGCGTGGAACGAGCAAGACGATGGTCTTCACGAGTGACGACATCGAGAGCCTTCTCGAGCATCAGTACGGAAAAGCGGAGACGCTTAACGTGCTGATGCTTCTGTATCCATCGCTCGATTTCAACAACAAGTTTCATATTGATCACATGTATCCGAAGAGCAAGTTTACGAAGAAGATGCTTGAGAAGAACGGTGTTTCGGATCAGAAGGCGGAAGCGTACATCGCTCATGTCAATGATTTGAGCAATCTTCAGCTTTTGCCTGCAATTCCGAACATCGAGAAGCAGAACAGGGATTTTGATCTGTGGTTTGCCGAGACTTATCCGACCGATGACGAGAAGATTGCTTACCGGAATCTTCACTATCTCCCGGATCTGGCATATACTTATCCGAATTTTGAGCAGTTTTTGCAGAAACGAAGAGAATTGATGAAGAAGAAGCTAGAGAGTTTGCTTTTGTAAGGGCGAGTTTCGTTCGATTCGTTTGTTTCATTTATTTTGCTCGCTTTGTGATGTAAGATTTTTGAGGCTTTTGAAGTTTTTGAAGTTTATTTGTTTGTTTTATGAAGGCGAAACGTTGACGTTGGTGAGAGGATAATCTTGGAAAAAGGGGCGCTATGTCAATCATCTGCGGACTGGAAATTTTGGAATTGACAAAATGAAAAATCTTGTTATAATTACCAATGGTAATTATATTGATGGTTCTGAGGAGAAAAATGAGAAGAAAACATGAATAACAAGACGATCAAGAGGATGTTTGATGCATGTTATCTCGCAAAACGGACTCGAGAGATGCTTCCGGCACTGCCGAAGGGAGTCATGCCATCTTATATTCAATATCTGGATGTGATTCAGGCGATGGAAGCAGAACATCATCAAGTGAGAGTGTCCGATGTCAGCGATGCCATGAATCTTCCGCGACCCGGTGTTACCAGAACAATCAAAGAGATGGAGATGAAGGGATATCTTCACAAGTTCGCCTCACCGGAAGATGGGCGCGTGGTCTATATTTCACTGACAGAGGTAGGAAAAGAACTCTCAAGGAAGTATGATCAACAGTATTTTGATGCGTTGTCCCCCTATATGGAGGAGATTTCGGAGGAGGAAGCAAACTGCATGATCCAGACGATAGAAAAGTTTTATCAGATCATGTGTGAGAGAAAAGAGGGGGATCATGGATATGACAAATGATAAGGCAGATTTTACACAAGGAAGTATTTTAAAGAAGCTGATCGCATTTATGATACCGATTCTTGGCGCGCTGATTTTGCAGGCGGCCTACGGTGCGGTGGATCTGCTTGTGGTCGGAAGATTTGGATCGACATCCGGTCTTTCTGCGGTTTCAACCGGAAGCCAGGTGCTTAATTTTGTCACCTTTGTTGTGACTCAG
Source organism: Brotaphodocola catenula (assembly GCA_020686985.1). GTDB lineage: Bacteria > Bacillota > Clostridia > Lachnospirales > Lachnospiraceae > Brotaphodocola > Brotaphodocola catenula. The sequence continues at coordinate 2,841 of JAJEPU010000032.1, read as the reverse complement.
CTTGCAATGGGCGTTACCGTTCTGATTGCCCGCTATTTAGGTGAAAAGCGTGCAGAGAAGATCGGTTCTGTGATTGGCGGTGCAGGCATTGTATTTACCGTATTTGCAGTGATCTTGTTTGTTGTCATGGTAGGATTTGCGCGCGGAATTTCCGTGCTGATGCAGGCTCCGGTTGAGGCAGTTGATCTGACCTCGACATATGTGCGCATTTGCGGAAGCGGTATTTTCTTCATCGTGGCATATAATCTGTTATCTGCAATCTTTAGAGGACTCGGAGACAGCAATTCTCCGCTTCTCTTTGTCTTTGTTGCCTGCATCATCAATGTGATTGGAGATCTCGTTCTGGTTGCCGGTTTTCATATGGATGCAGCGGGTGCAGCGATTGCAACGGTAATGGCTCAGGCATGCAGTGTTGTCTTTGCCGTGATTCTTCTGATCAAGAAGAAAATGTCGTTTGAGATTAAAAAGAGCGATTTCAGATGGAATGAACAGTGTCCGAAATTCCTTGAGATTGGATTTCCACTGGCACTTCAGGAGATGCTGACCCAGCTTTCGTTCCTCGCACTGTGCGCGTTTGTCAATCGCCTCGGTCTGGATGCCTCCTCCGGTTACGGAGTGGCCTGCAAGATCGTAAACTTTGCGATGCTGATTCCGAGTTCCCTGATGCAGTCGATGGCGTCCTTTGTATCACAGAATGTCGGTGCAGGCAAGATGAAGCGTGCAAAACAGTCTCTGTTTACCGGAATCGGTGTGGGTTTGACTGTGGGTTGTCTGGTCTTTCTGCTCGTGATGTTCAAGGGTGATGTGCTTTCTGGATTCTTCACGACGGATGAGGCAGTTGTTGCGAGAGCGTACGAGTATCTGAAGGGATTCGCACTCGAGACGATTGCGACCGCAATTCTGTTCAGTATGATCGGATATTTCAACGGAAACAACAAGACGGTCTGGGTAATGGTACAGGGATTGATTCAGACCCTTCTGATTCGACTTCCGTTAGCGTACTTTATGAGTATTCAGCCGAATGCAAGCCTGACAAAGATCGGTCTTGCCGCGCCGATCTCCACGATTGTCGGAGTCATTCTGAGTACGGGATATTTCATCCATATGAATAAAGCAATGGAAAAGAAAAAGACGGCGTAAGCCAAAATAAATTGAAACTGCGCATCCATGCGGAGTTTTGTGCCGACCTTCAAGAGTCAGAATGGAAGATCATTCGTGTCTGGCTTTTGGAGGTCAGATTTTTTTCTTCTTTTTTGGTTATATAGGAATTTGAAAATCGTGAAAAATAGTGTATCATTCAGGAGAGGAATATCCCACCTTCTGAATGATGCGCTTGGATGTGCAGGAATTCGGATGGGAAAGAAAATGGATTTTTATACAGGAGGACGAGGAATGCAAAGTGTGCAACTTTCAGCAAGTGGAATATGGGTTACGCTGATCTTTGGCGTTATCCTGTATTTATTTACATTTGCGTTTCGGATGGTTTTATTTGATTCAACAGATTAATCATAAAGGGATTAATCATAAAAAATGACTTATTAAGAATGCGACAGAAACGGAGCAACAGAATAATTATGATGAATTTAAAAGCAGTCTTTGTCGACATTGATAATACTCTTCTGAGTTTTGATGAGTATGTCAGACAGACAATGAAAAGTGGATTTGAACATTTTGGCTTGAAGCCGTATGAACCATATATGTATGATGTTTTTGAAAAGGAAAATAATGCGCTCTGGCAAAAGATTGAGCAGGGGACATTGACGTTTCCGCAGTTACAGAAAGTTCGATGGAATCTTGTATTTGAAAAATTAGAGATTTCTTTTGATGGTCCGGTGTTTGAAAAATATTTCCGAAAAGCGCTTCATGAGAGTGCAATTGAGGAGCCTGGAGCACGGGAGATGCTGGCATATCTGAAATCAAAATACCTTTTATGTGTTGCAAGCAACGGACCGTATGAACAGCAGGTGCACCGGTTAGAGCTTGCCGATATGGGAAAATATTTTGATTATGTGTTTGTCTCAGAAAAGATTGGAGTATCAAAACCGGCGCGAGAATTTTTTGAGACGGCATTTGAGCAATTAAATGAAAACAGAACCGAGAAAATCTCTCCGGCGGAGACTATGATTATCGGGGATTCTTTGACTTCCGATATGGCAGGTGGATTGCAATATGGAATGAAGACCTGCTATTATCGGAGAAACTCTGAGAGAGCAATGCCGGATCAGAAGATGGGAAGAATTGACTTTGTGATCGATTATTTGGATCAGGTTGCGGACTATATATGATACAATATAGCAAATAAAAAATAATTAACTAAGACTTCCCATACCTAAAATGGGATTCGCACCTTGAAAATTCAATATTTCAGCTAACAAAATAGTGATTTATGCCACTGCAGCCTTGGGATGGAGCGCATTTCGCAGATATTCTGGCAGTCTTGCTTTAAAATCAGCAGTAAAAGCAACCAGTTGTTCATCGCTGAGCTTTAAGATTTCCTGAAGGCTTGCCATTAAGGCATCCATCAGGATACCAAGTGATCGGCTGAAAGTAATGTCTACCATTTCATCAACAAGGAAGAAGAACAATTCTCCAAGAGTTCGTTGATCTTCATTTTGACGTTGTTCTGTTACAAGCAACATATATCGGGTAAACACGATCGCTACATGGGCTGTCAGTGCATCATAGGATAAACTATGGCATTCCCCAATCAGGTTCAGCATAGATTTGCAGGCTTTGAAGAAAACCTCAATCTGCCAGCGTTTTTCATAAATGCGGATGATCTCTTCCTCAGAAAGAGTCGTATCTGTACAGATAAAAGCAAGCCAGTCTTTGCGATTCGCT